>DASVGR010000096.1:0-5123 GCA_036379395.1 Rhodanobacteraceae bacterium
ACACGCCATCCTGCGGTTGCCCTATACTTTGACAATGATAATCAATCGCATCCACACCCTGTTGCTTGCCGCCGCTTTTCTGCTGCTTGGCGGACTGGCCGCTCCGGCATCGGCGCAAGTCACGGCCAAGGATTCGGCCGCCGTGCTGCAAACCTGGCAAATGCTCGACTACATGGCCGCCGACTACCCCGGCGCGGTCAAGGACGGCACGGTCATCGACGCGTCCGAATACAAGGAAATGCAGGAATTCGCCGCCACCGCCGCGCGGCGCATCGACGCGCTGACACCCACGGCGGCCACGCCCGACCTGAACGCCAAGGCCGCCAGTCTGGTCGCCGCCATTCACGCCAAGGCCTCGTCCGACGAAGTGGCCACCAAGGCGCACGCCGTCACCAAGGCCCTGCTGGCCGCCTACCCCGTGCCGACCACACCGACCACCGCGCCCGATCTGGCGACCGGCGCCAGGCTCTATCAATCCACCTGCGCCGCCTGCCATGGCGCCACCGGCCACGGCGACGGCCCGGCCGGTGCGGCCCTGACACCGCCGCCGATCGACTTCACCGACACCGCCCGCGCCGACCAGCGCAGCGTGCTGTCGCTGTTCGAAACCCTCAGCCAGGGCGTCGAAGGCACGTCGATGGCCAGCTACAAGGACACCTTCAACGAACAACAGCGCTGGGATCTGGCCTATTACGTCGGCTCGCTGGCCTACGCCACCGATGCCGCCGCCGGCCAGACCGCGTGGCACGACGACGCCACCGCGCGCGCGCAACTGGCCGGGCTGAAAGAGCTGACCCACGCCCGCGCCTCCGAGCTGGGCGCCAGCCTGGGCGTGACCAAGGCGCGCGACATTCTCGGCCACCTGCGCGCGCATCCGCAGGCCGTGGCCGAAGCGCCGACCGGCCTGGCGCTGGCGCGCGGACGTCTGGCCGCCAGCCTGGCCGCCTACCGGCACGGCAAACCGGCCAGCGCCACGCGTCTGGCCTTGTCGGCCTATCTGGACGGCGTGGAGCCGGTCGAAGCCCAGCTGGACATCCGCAACCGCCCGCTGCGCTCCAAAATCGAGCTGACCATGGGTGCGTATCGCACGGCGCTCAAAAACGGCGCATCGACCGATCAGGTGACCGCCGAAGCCGGCCGCGTCGACGCCCTGCTGGCCAAGGCGCAGGATGCCGTCAACGCCGGATCGAGCAACGCCACGGCCGTGTTCCTCGGCGCCTTCACCATCCTCGTGCGCGAAGGGCTGGAGGCACTGCTGGTGGTCGTCGCCCTGCTCGCCTGCCTGCGCAAGGCCGAGCGCGCCGACGGTGCCCGCTACGTGCACATCGGCTGGATCGCCGCCATCGCCGCCGGCATCGGCACCTGGTTCGTGGCCCGCTACGCCATCGCCATCAGCGGCGCCAGCCGCGAGCTGACCGAGGGCCTGTCGTCGATTTTTGCCGCCGTGGTGCTGCTGGGTGTGGGCCTGTGGATGCACCAGAAGAGCATCGGCGGACGCTGGCAGGCCTACATCAAGGCCAAGATGAACGAGGCCATGGGACGCGGCTCGCTGTGGTTTTTGTTCGCACTGGCGTTCATCACCGTCTACCGCGAAATCTTCGAGACGATTTTGTTCTACACGGCGCTGTGGAACGAAGGCCAGCAACACTGGATGCTGGCCGGCATCGCGGCCGGCGCGGTGGTGCTGGCGGTGGTCGCCTGGGTGATGCTGCGCACCAGCCGCCGCCTGCCGCTGGGTGCGTTCTTCAAGGCCAGCTCGGCGTTGATCGCCATCCTCGCGGTGGTGCTGGCCGGCAAGGGCGTGGCCGCGCTGCAGGAAGCCGGCTGGGTCGGCGTGACGCTGGCGCCGGTGCCGCACATCGACATCCTCGGCATCTTCCCCAGCTGGCAGCCGGTGCTGGCGCAGTTGATCGTGGTGCTGTTGCTGGTCGCCGGCTTCGCGTTCAACAACGTGCGCGACAAGCGGACGGCACTGGCCCGGGCGCACTGAAAACCGCTTCCACCGACCCGGTGCGAGGTGTCGGCGAAGGCACCCCGCACAATCCAAGGGCGGCCATTTCCAACCATCCCGCGACGCGCGTCGCGGGATGGCCTCGGGTCCGGAGGCCGGATGTCAGCTTTCCCCTGCGCGGATACAACACCGCCGCACGGACGAGCACGAAATCCACCGCTTTACCCGTGCCATTCGGCACAGGCGGGCATTGGCCGCTCGGGTAAATTGGCAACAAGACACCGCCGCGGAAATTCCACGCCTTGCAACGGTATTGCTTCGTTGTCATCCACGTTTGGGGAGAACGTCACCATGTCACGAATGTTCCAACGCATCATCGCCCTCGGGCTGCTTGCGCTCGCTGTGCCCTGCCTTGCCGCCACACCCGGCGCGTCCTACGACAACAACGGGTTCGATGCCCGGCTGCTTGATGCCTCCGTGCCACAGGCCCAGCGCATGCAGCTTTTCGCGCACATGGTCCAACTGGCCGAACAAGGCGAAGTACCCGCGCAGGATCTGGCCGGCACGCTGTTCTGGCAAGGCAACAAGATCGCCGGTTCGCCGGTTGCGCAAAATCTCACGCAAGCGCGCAAATTGCTGGCCTATGCGGCCGTGCACGGTGACGTGATGGCCATGGCCAAGATGAGTGAGTTGCAGCTGGCCGCAGGCCAGCCGGCCAAGGCCATGGTCTGGGTGCAGCTGTACGCGCATTATCTCGATCCGATGCGCAAGGCACGCCAGCAGCATGGACGCATGTACAACTACGCCACCGATTTGATGGAGCGCATCGAAAAAGCTGGCGGCAAGATCAGCCCGGCCGTCAGCAAGGATGTCAATTCCATGGTGACCCGTTTCGACAAGCCCATCCGCGCGGGCATCCTGGCGTTCAAGCAACAACATCGCCACGGCCACACTTTCCTGACAACCGCACCGCTATCACAAGCCAACATTCCGCGCGACAAGATCAACTGGAATGGCGTGGCCGATTTTCTGGTGGCATTCAATCCCGACGGATCGCAACAAAAAGTCTGGCTGCTGGCCGCCTGGCCCAATCCGCAAATAGCCGACATGCTGCGCCCGTGGGTTGAATACGCCCGCGCCAACAGCGTGGACAAGTCTTCGGGCATCCGCTATCTGGAGATTCCCGTAACCTACAATGCTGTGCGAGCGAAGCAATTGCGCGCGCACCACTGACGTCCACTGCGGAAACATTCATGGCGGTCATCTTCATTCCAGGCATCAAGGGCACCGAGCTGGTCGACACCTACCCGCCGGACTGGCCAAAGCATTGGCCGATGAAGATCGACAACCCGCTGCAACTGGCGCTCGTCGATGGCTTGCACGACGCCATCGACGGCCACCACATCCGGCCCGCGCGCCTGACCGAAGAACCGTACGGCTCGATCATCCACAAGCTGCGCGCCTGGCTGGCGCCGGAGCCGGTCCATGCGTTCGGGTACGACTGGCGGCGGCCGCTGGAAAGCGCCGCCCGCCAGCTGGTTGAACTGATGGACGAGATCGCCGGGCGCGAACGTGCCGCCGGGCGCGATGCCGGATTGAAGTTCGTCACTCATTCCATGGGCGGCCTGCTGCTGCGCTCGGCGTTGGCCTTGCGCAACCGGCGTGATCCGTTGGCCGGCGTCACGCGCGTGGTGTTCATCGCGCCACCGTTTCGCGGTTCCATCGGCGCGCCGTATGCGCTGGTGGTGGGCGAGTCGGACCCGGCCATGGGTACCGATCCCAGCCAGCGGCGCATCGTGCGCGGCTTCCCGTCCGTGTACCAGATGGTGCCGTCCTGGGACGGCGCCGCCATCGACGAGGATGGTTACGCGGTCGATCTTTTCGACGCGGCCAACTGGCAAGCCAACGTCGCGCAGGGCAACACGTTTCGCGCCGATTTCCTGCGCAACGCGGAAGCCTTCATCCGTGGCCGCCGCGCCCGTCACGGCGGCACCAGCAACGCACCCATGGTTTCCGACGCGGCTCTGGCCAAGGCCTCGGACAAACTGCTCGTCATCGCCGGCACCGGCCAGCCGACGCCATGTGCGCTGCCCGTGCAAACGCGCAACCCGCGCAATCCCAACTGGTTCGATTTTGCCAGCGCCCACATCGACACGCTCGGCGACGGCCGCGTGTGGCTGCCCAGCGCGGCCATCAAGGGCGTGCGCCTGGCCGCGTTTGCCGACAGCGGCGAACATGCCTTCACCTGCCGCGACACGCGCGTGGCCAGTCTCACCAGCCTGTGGCTGCAAGGTGAAAAAGCGCTCATGCTCAAGCCGCGCACGGCCGCTGATCCGGTACGTCGCCCGCGCCGGTATTTTCCGTTGTGGGACGGCCGCCCGGACAGCTTCGACAAGCACATCGCCTGAGCTGGCAGCTTGCCACCGGCAACGGTGGGAGCACGTCCGCGCGCGATGGCACGGTGGCGGTATGGAGCAAGATCCCTTCGCCCGCGGGCGGGCTCCTGCACGGGCAAGCCCCTGCAAAAAATATCTCCATATTGATGAGTGCGACACCACGCCACGGCATCAAAGGGCGTGGAACTTGATGTCCATGACTCAAGTCAAACGTCCCCCGGCGCCCCGCTTCGACAATGCGGCGCCATGCATACCGACCTCACTCCCCTATCGCTGACCGGTACCGATACTGCGGTCCCGACCAAGCCTGCCACCGCGGTCGAAACCTACAATGACAAAGTGGTCCGCCGCTTCATGCTGGCGACCATCGTGTGGGGCATCTTCGGCATGTCGGTCGGCCTGTTGGCCGCCGCGCAACTGCGCTGGCCGGCGCTGAACTTCGACACGCCCTGGTTGACCTTCAGCCGCATCCGCCCCGACCACACCTTCGGTGTGATCTTCGCCTTCGGCGGCAATGCGCTGATGTGCACCTGTTTCTACGTCGTGCAGCGCACCTCGCACGCGCGCCTGGCGTTCGACAAGCTGGCCATGTTCGTGTTCTGGGGCTGGCAGATCGTATGCATCTGCGCCGAAGTGACGATGCCGCTGGGCTGGACGCAAGGCAAGGAATACGCCGAGCCGGAATGGTGGATCGACATCATGATCGCCATCGTGTGGATCTCGCTGGCAACCGTGTTCTTCGGCACGCTGGCGCGCCGGCGCATCAAGAACATCTA
>DASVGR010000097.1:0-2507 GCA_036379395.1 Rhodanobacteraceae bacterium
ATCCCCGGCAACGATGACGCCATTCGCGCCATCCAGCTTTACACCCGGGCCGTGGCTGACGCGGTGCTGGAAGGCAAGGCGGCGGCACCAGCAGCTGCAGCCGACAGCGACGAACTGGTGGAACTGGATGCGGACGGCAACCCGGTTGCCAAGGTCGACGCTCCCCGGCCGCCGCGACGCAACGCGAACCACAAGCCCGGCAACAAGAAGCCCGCGCCGCGCGCCGCAAAACCCGCGCCTGCGGCCTCCGACAAGCCTGCCGCAGCGACGCCACCGGCGACCGCAGAGGGCGCCGCGGAACCGGCAGCCACCCCGGCATCGGACACCACCGCGGCCTGAGTCGCCGCGGGTCTTCACGCAATCGCCAGACGTCCACGCGATGTCTGCCATACAGTTTTGAGGTTGACTCATGCAAATCAGTGCACAACTGGTCAAGCAACTGCGTCAGCGCTCCGGCGCCGGCATGATGGAATGCAAGAAAGCCCTGGTCGCCAACGAAGGTGACATCGAAGTCGCCATGGAGTGGCTGCGCAAGCAGGGTCTGGCCAAGGCCGACAAGAAGGCCGACCGCGTGGCTGCCGAAGGCCGCATCGTCGGTGCCGAAAACAAGGGCAACGCCGTTCTGGTCGAAATCAACTGCGAAACCGATTTCGTCGCCAAGGACAAGAGCTTCCTGGCGTTTGCCGACAACGTGGCCAAGGCCGCGCTGGAACTGGGCAACGATGACGTCGCCGCGCTCAAGCAGGCAGCCTTCCCGGGCGGCGACAGCTCGGTGGAAGACGCCGCCAAGGCGCTCGTCGCCACCATCGGCGAAAAGATCGACGTGCGCCGTGTCGCGCACGTGGCCAACGCCGACATCATCGGCAACTACATCCACGGCGGCCGCATCGGCGTGCTGGTGGCGCTGGAAGGCGGTTCGACCGAACTGGCCAAGGGTATCGCCATGCATGTGGCCGCGATGAACCCGCAATACGTGACGGCCAATGACGTGCCGGCCGACGTGGTCGCCAAGGAAACGGAAATCGCCAACGGCCAGCTGACCGACAAGGACAAGCAGAAGCCGGCCGAGATCCTCGAGAAGATCGTCTCCGGCAAGGTGCACAAGGTGATTGCCGAGCTGACGTTGACCGGTCAGGCCTACGTGCTCGACACCAACGTCACCGTTGGCGAAGCCCTCAAGAAGGCGGGCGCCAGCGTCAAGCAGGTGGTGCGTCTGGCCGTCGGCGAAGGCATCGAAAAGAAGGAAGAAGACTTCGCCGCCGAAGTCATGAAGCAGGCCGGCCTGGCGTAAGCCAAGCCCTTCCCCCGCTTCACCAAAAAGGCCGCGAGCAATCGCGGCCTTTTTGCGTCTTCCCGTCAGGACAAAACCGACCTCCGACCCAAGCCGGGCCAGCCGGTCATGTGATCACACGCACTTTGAGCCGAAGGCATACCGGCGACCCGCCGCAACAAGCTGCCGCCGCGCCAGAGGCGGCGGGACCGGCTTGCCGTCGCGGCCGAAATCAATACTGGTCGACGCCCGGCATGGTGCCGTTGTGCGCGGCGCTGTGCTCGTCGACTTCCGGCGTGCTCGTCTTGACCGGTGCCTTGTCTGACAGCTTGGTCTTGTTGGCCGCCGTCGGCAGGATGCGGCGCAACTCGCCCTTGTGGCTGTAATAAACGGCGAAACCGTACGTCAGCGCCATCGAAGCCATGTAGCGCAAGTGGTCACGGCGAACCTTGTACTTGTCGCTGCGCTCCAGCAACACGGTCTTGGGCAACTCGTGCTGATCGCGCAGATAGGCAAAGTGCGAGCTCAGGTCGAGCGACGTCAGGACAGCGCCGTCCAGGCTGAACTGGCCACCCTTCCATGCCTTGACCACCAGACCGAAATCACCAGCCGCCTTGGCCTGGGCCACGGACACACTCTTGACGTTGCTGCTGCAGGCCGCAAGGCCCAGCACCAGACCCAGCATCAACAAGGCCATGACGGCCAACTTGAGGCGCGCAAAACGGTTCATGCACGAAACTCCTGGAAAACGGGAAAAAGTATGGACGACAAAGTGTAACGCGCTGGCCTACGCCTGCGGCAGCGTCACGCCGCGCTGGCCCTGGTACTTGCCGCCGCGATCGGCATAACTGGTTTCGCAAACCTCGTCGGATTCGAAAAACAGCATCTGCGCGACGCCTTCGTTGGCGTAGATGCGCGCCGGCAGCGGCGTGGTGTTGGAAAATTCCAGCGTCACGTGGCCTTCCCATTCCGGTTCCAGCGGCGTCACGTTGACGATGATGCCGCAACGCGCGTAGGTGCTTTTGCCGAGGCACACCACCAGCACGTTGCGCGGGATGCGGAAGAATTCGACCGTGCGCGCCAGCGCGAACGAGTTCGGCGGAATGATGCAACAGTCGCCCTTGAAATCGACGAAGTTGCGCGAATCGAAATCCTTGGGATCGACGATGGTCGAATTGATGTTGGTGAAGATCTTGAACTCGTCCGCGCAGCGCACGTCGTAGCCGTAACTGGATGT
>DASVGR010000098.1:0-17052 GCA_036379395.1 Rhodanobacteraceae bacterium
CGGCGCTAACGAAACCAGAGAAACCTCATGCAACTGATCCTGCTTGAAAAAGTGAAGAACCTCGGCGCCCTCGGCGACAAGGTCAACGTGCGTCCGGGCTACGGCCGCAACTACCTGCTGCCGCAGGGCAAGGCCGTGCCGGCCACCGCCGCCAACCTGGCCGAGTTCGAGGCCCGCCGCGCCGAGTACGAAGCCAAGGCCAACGACATCCTGGCCGCCGCCGAGGCGCGCAAGGCCAAGATCGACGGCGTCGATGTGCAGATCACCGTCAACGCCAGCCCGGAAGGCAAGCTGTACGGCTCGGTCGGTCCGCGCGAGATTGTCGACGCGCTGGTCGCCCTGGGTCATGAAGTCGAAAAGGGCGAAGTGATCCAGGCCGCCGGCCCGGTCCACGTGGTCGGCGAATCCGAAGCCACCATCGTGCTGCACGCCGACGTGCAGGCCACCGTCAAGGTGCGCGTCGTCGGCGAATAAGCCGCCCGCGAAGCGATGTGGAAAAGGCGCCCGCGGGCGCCTTTTTCATGCCTTGGACGGCAACCGTGGGCGGGTGCGCGCACTTGTCCACAAATTTCCACAACTTTTCCACAGCATTCCCACAGCTTTGCGTCTCGTGCCGTGCGACGGGGCTGCGTATCATGCTGGTGGTTGTCCGCGGATGTGAGCATGGCTGCATTTCCTGATCGTTCCACTGCTGCGTCCGGCGTGCAGGCATTGCGCCTGCCGCCGCATTCCATCGAGGCCGAGCAGGCCGTGCTGGGCGGCCTGATGCTGGCGCCCGAAGCGTTCGACCGCGTGGCCGACCGCTTGTCCGAAGCCGATTTCTACCGCAAGGACCACCGCATCATCTGGCGCGCCATCAACGAGCTGGCCGGGCGCGGCATGCCGTGCGATGCGGTCACCCTGGGCGACTGGTTCGAAGCCAACAACCTGGCCGAGATGATCGGCGGTTCGACCTACGTGATCGAACTGGCCAATGCCACGCCGAGCGCCGCCAACATCACCGCCTACGCCGACATCGTGCACGAAAAATCCGTGCTGCGGCAGCTGATCGACGCCGGCACCGAGATCACCGAGGACGGCTACCAGCCGGCCGGGCGCAAAGTGCAGGAAGTGCTCGAGGCGGCCGAGCAGCGCGTGTTCAAGATTGCCGAGGCCGGTGCGCGCGGGCGCAAGGATTCGGTGTCGATGCGCGACGCGGTCAAGGAAGCCTTCCGGCTGCTCAGCTACCGCTACGAGCATCGCGGCGAGCTGACCGGCCTGCCGACCGGCTTCACCGACCTGGACGAAATGACCGCGGGCCTGCAACCTTCCGACTTGGTGATCGTGGCCGCGCGTCCGTCCATGGGCAAGACCGCGTTTTCGGTCAACATCGCCGAGCACGCGGCCATTCGCAGCAAGAAGGCGGTGGCGATTTTCTCGATGGAAATGTCGTCCTCGCAGCTGGCGTTTCGTCTCATCTCGTCCATCGGGCGCATCCACCAGCAGCATTTGCGCTCCGGTGACTTGGCCGAGGAAGACTGGCCGCGCGTCACTTCGGCCATCACCATGTTGTCCGAAGCCAAGATCTTCATTGACGACACGCCGGCACTGTCGCCGGTGGAATTGCGTTCGCGCGCGCGCCGTTTGCATCGCGACCACGGCGGCCTGGGGCTGATCGTCATCGACTACCTGCAGCTGATGCAGGTGCCGGGCAGCAAGGAAAACCGCGCGACGGAAATCTCCGAGATTTCGCGTGGCCTGAAGGCGCTGGCCAAGGAACTGGATGTGCCGGTGATCGCGCTGTCGCAGCTCAACCGCTCGCTGGAACAACGCACCGACAAGCGCCCGATGATGAGCGATTTGCGCGAATCGGGCGCCATCGAGCAGGACGCCGACGTCATCATGTTCATCTACCGCGACGAGTACTACAACCAGGAATCACCGGACAAGGGCCTGGCCGAAATCATCATCGGCAAGCAGCGCAACGGTCCCACCGGCACCTGCAAGCTGGCGTTTTTGGGCCAGTTCACCAAGTTCGAAAACTACGCGCCCGAGTCCTACGCTGGTGCGTTCGAGTGATGGGCTCAGAGGCTGGTTCGATGCCTGGGCGCCTGCCTGGGTGCCAGGGACACTTTCTGGCGCGGGTCACTGGCAATGAGCGGATATTCATGGCCAGAAAGTGTCCCTGGCACCCTCGCCCGCACCCTCGCCCGTTGATCCCATGAGCCGTCTTGCCACCGCCACCATCCACTTGGGCGCCTTGCGCCACAACCTGGCACGCTTGCGTCAACTGGCCGCGCCGGCGCGCGTCGTGGCCGTGGTCAAGGCCGATGCCTACGGTCACGGACTGGAGCGCGTGGCGCGCGCGCTGGGTGATGCCGATGCCTTCGGTGTGGCCGCCATTGCCGACGGTCGGCGCTTGCGTGCGGCCGGTTTCCGTCAACCCATCGTGGTGCTGGCAGGGCCCGACAGTGCGGCCGATCTGGACGAATTGCGCCACCTGAATCTGGATGCCGTCATCCACCACGACAGTCAACTGGACTGGCTGGCGGCCGATCATGGCAAGCCTCCCATCCGCGTGTGGTTGACGGTCAATTCGGGCATGAACCGATTGGGCTTTGCGGTGGAGCGGGCGGCGGCCGTGCACGCGCGTTTGCAAGCCATGGAAGCCGTTGCCGACGACATCATGCTGATGACGCATTTTGCCGCGTCCGATGAATTCGACAGCCCGCAAACACGCGATCAAATTGCCGCGTTTGAACGCGCCACCGCTGGCTTGCCCGGCCCGCGCTGCCTGAGCAACTCGGCCGCCGTGCTGGCGTGGCCGGCCGCGCGCGGGCAGTGGGTGCGCACCGGCGGCCTGCTGTACGGCTTGTCGGTGGTGGAAGGCCGTTCGGGGGCTGATTTCGACTTTCGCCCGGCCATGACCTTGGCCACGCGCCTGGTCGCCATCAACCGCGTGGCCAAGGGCGAACCCATCGGCTACGGCGCCACCTGGCACGCCCCCGAAGACATGCTGCTGGGCGTGGCCGCCATCGGTTACGGCGACGGCTATCCGCGCAGTGCCCCGACCGGCACACCCGTACTGGTCGACGGCCAGCGCGCAGCCATCGCCGGGCGCGTATCGATGGACCTCATGACCCTCGACTTGCGCGGCGTGCGCGACCCGGCCGTCGGCCAGACCGTCACCCTGTGGGGGCCGGAGTTGCCCGTGGAAACCATCGCCGATGCCGCCGGCACCATCAGCTACGACCTTACCTGCGGCATGACGCGACGGGTGTTGTTTGTCGAAGATGAGGCTTGAGTCGGCGGCCCTCAATTACCGTTGTCGCCGAAAAGGTTGACACCCAGCCATGCCCCCAGGGCGAGCAGCGCGCACTTTGTGCCAGAAGGCGTCGTCGGGGCGCTCGATAAAGGGCTCGGGGTTTGCAGCATCTCGTATAGCTTCTTCAGCGCGGGCGGGCAGTCGATGGTCATTTGCAAGCGAATTATTGCCGACCCAGTGCTGGCATCGGGCGTGGCAAAGGCTTGGGGATAGTCGATCATGTTGCCGAGCTGTTTGAGGGTATCGCCGATGTGCTCGATAACCTCGCGCAGCGCTTGCATCAATAGTTGTCGTGGCCACACGTTGGAGGCGTCAACATCCATGTTGCGTACCGCGTGAAAGCTGTCGAGCATGTCTTCCAGCACTCGTTCAAGCCGACGACTCAACCGATACACCGCTTTCGTGTTGCCCCTTGAACTGCCTGCCTGCGCGGCCAGCGAACTATTGAAAATCCGGACCACGCCGCGTGCTTGCCACTTCAATCTGCGAGCAACGCCTCGCGCAGCTATCGGGAATGACCCCGAAAGCGGGTGAATGGCCGGCACATCGGCCGCCATGGACTGTTTGATCAGCGCGTGAAGGCGCGCGCATTCGCTGCCCAGAATGCGCAGATGCTCGGGCACATGGATGGCGGTCATGGTGCAAACCCTGTGGCGTCGGTGCAGACAGGATGCCCGGGAGAAGTCGCAGTTGTTGAGATCGGCGCACGCCATGCTCGTCTCGACCTTCATCGACATGGCCGGGCAGGGGATGCACACCATCGCACATCAACATCGATCCACCAGGCCCGTGACGCCAAGGGCTTTGCCCCGGCCCTGCCTTGCAGCGGGATTGCGCGCGCGGGTGTGGGTGCCGGCGCGATGCTTTTTCTCGCGCGCCGGTGCGCAACAGTTTTGCTGGTTGTGGCTGTTGCGCGACGATGGCCGCGTGCAGGCATTGCGTCTGGACGCGAATTGGCTGGAGCGCGACGACCAGTTGCACGTGCTGGCCGGGCACTTCGCGGACGAGGCCGAGCACACCTTGCGCGACACGCCGCTCGGTGGCATCGCGCGGCGGCTGTCGGGCGCACCGGTGGTACCGGTGCCGCGCTGGGCGGTGTCCTGGGGGCACCCCTTGCAACAGGCCATCCGTGATTTTGCCGTGCGTCTGGACGATGAGGTACTGGTCACCTTGGGGCGGTTGGAGGAGCCGGGGCCATTTCTTGGCACCGCGGACAACTACAACCGCCTGGCCATCCTGCCGGCACGCCGGCGCCGCCATCGACTGCAGGCGCTGGAGCAGTTTCCGCCGCTGCTGGTGCCGTTGCTGCTGGATGTGCATGGCCGTCCCGACCTGTTCGACACCGACGAAGACGAGCCCGTGCACCGGGCGCCTCCGGCCGGTCGGGCTTGCGCGCCGGTGCTCGACGCCATCGACCGTGGCCGCGACCTGACCGGTGCGCTGGCTGCGCATTACCGCGTGGATCGTGCCCTGGTGCGCTCGCCGCCCATGCGGGTGCCGTGGGCTCGCGCCCTGGCAAGCGTCGATGATCTGCATCTGCTGGGTGCCATTCCGGCACACGCGCGTCCCCGTGAGCGGGCGCATCTGGAGTCACGTCTGGACACGCTTCGGGTCTTGCCGCTGCGTCTGCGTGGCGACCACGACATGGCCCGTCTGGCCCGTGCCTTCGCCACCGGCTGGCGACGTACCTGGTGCGCGCTGGAGCAGGATTTCGGCGCGCTCGAAAACCCCATGCGCGACACCCGCGATTTTCTGCATGCCGCGCTGGAGCAACACCCGCGTCCCGACACGCTGGCCTGGCTGGACATGGAAACGCTGGCGCTGGCGTGGATCGCCCGTTGCGGCCTGCATTCGCTGCTGGAAGCTTCGCGGCGCTGGCATGACCAGCCGTTGCGTGAATCCATGGTCGCCGACGGCCTGCCCGATGCCGTCGCGCCCGTCGTCGGCGAGATGGAAAACACGCGTGGCCGCGCCACCGAGCTGGTCACGCGCCAGGCCCTGCACGACGAAGGCGAAACCATGCACCACTGCGTTGGCGGCTACTGGAGCCAGTGCGTGCGTGATCCCGCGCGCGTCGTGCATTTGCAACTGGCCGATGGCGAGACCGCGACCGCGCTGTACACGCACCATGGCTCGCCGGACGAACCGCGATTCGTGCGCGAGGATCTGCGCGGCCCCTGCAACAAGCGTGTTTCCCCTGCCATGGAACGGCTGGCACGGCATCTCGACCGTCAATTCAATGCCGAAGCCACGCGGGTGGCCCGTGTCCAGGCCGTCGACGAGGCGCATCGGGCGCGAGCCGCGACCCGAGCCGGTGGCGCGCGGTTCACGCGCCCGTTGGAGGCCTATGCGCGCACATGCCTGCCACGTGTGCTGGCCTACGCGGCGGCACAGGCCGACTGGCAGGCGCGCAACGCGACGTTGTATGCCGGCCCGGTAGCCGGGTTCCACTACGCCGAGGGTCCGCACTGCCTGCCGCGGTTGGCCGCCGGCGAACGCCTGCTACTGGTGCGTGAGCCGGCCAATCCGCACGATGCGTCCGCCGTGCGCATCGACTGGCACGGGTACAAGCTCGGCTACCTGCCGCGCCACGCCAACACGCCCATCTCCCGCCTGCTCGATACTGGCGCCGCGCTGGTGGTCACGCTCGATGGCGTGGATGCCGCCGATGAATGGTCACCATTGTCGGTTTGCGTGGCGCGCCCGGCGTAATCATGCTGCGGAGTGCCTGCATGAGCGGGCCAGGTTGGATAAGACGTTACACTTGGGAAAATGATTGCAGGGGACAGACCATGGTAATGACTGGAAAACGCAAGCGTCGATGGAACGACATGGTCGGATGCCGTCAAACGCGGGTACGTGTGGGAGTGTTGATGTGTCACGTTTGACCGACCTGCTGGCCCAGGCCAAGGCCGCCGATGCGCAGATGGGCGCGGATCTGGAGCGCGAGGTTCGTGCGATTCTGGAAAAAACCCGTTTCGGCCTGCAATTCGAGCGGCACCGGCCCGAAGCAGTGGAATTGCCGCAGCGACGGGTGCGCAAGGGCGACAAGGTGCGTATCCTGCCCGCACGCGGCACGACGGCGAAGGGCGATCCGGCGCTGTGGGTGGTCAAGCGCATCGTGAAAAACGGCAAATCGAAGCTGGCCGAGCTTGAGCCGGTCGAAGCCGTCGACGCACGCACGCACGCACGCACGCACGCACGCACGCACGCACGCACGCACGCACGCACGCACGCACGCACGCACGCACGCACGCACGCACGCACGCACGCACGCACGCATTGACGACCTCGTTGTCGTCGCAGAGTTCCGCGACACCATCTATCCGGGCCTGAAACATACCGGCCGCGTTTCGCGTGGCGGCGACAAACCCTGCCACACCGTCATCAATGGCGAGAACTACCACGTCCTCAAGGCGCTGACCTGGACCCATCGGGGCAAGGTCGATGCCATCTACATCGACCCGCCGTACAACACCGGCGCCAAGGACTGGAAATACAACAACGACTACGTCGAAGGCGACGACCTGTACCGCCACAGCAAGTGGCTGGCGATGATGGAGCGCCGCTTGAAGATCGCCAGGGAGTTGCTGAACCCGGCCGATTCGGTGTTGATCGTCACCATCGACGAGAAGGAATATCTGCGGCTGGGGTTGTTGCTGGAGCAGGTGATCCCTGAAGCAAGGATTCAGATGGTGAGTAGTGTGATCAGCCCAAAAGGATCGGCGCGCAGAGGACTCTTTTCACGGGCAGACGAGTACATCTACTTTGCTTTGTTTGGTGATGCATATGTCGGTGCAGCTTCTACAGACATGCTTCGCGAAGCAGCATCGAGCGATGCCCCGGTGCGCTGGAAATCATTGTTACGATCTGCTGGAAATGGCCTTCGTACCGCCCGCCCCAACTTGTTCTATCCATTGCTATTTGACGCAGAAACGGGGAAGTTCTCAGGGGCAGGTGACGTTCTACCAAAGGCGGCGAGTCGACTAGACGTAAATCCTCCACGCAATGCCGTCTTGGTGTGGCCCTTGGGCGAAGATGGGCGAGAACTAACGTGGTCTCTTGGCCGAGAGTCCATGCTCACAAATCATTCAAAGGGGTACGTGCGCTTTGGTCCCTGGAATGGCGTAAGCCGAACGCCCTATTACTTGACAAGTGGCCAAATCAAAGACATCGAGAGTAGTGAAGGCCAGTTGACTGTCACCGGCAAGGATGCAGACGGTGCTCTTGAGCTTTCATACGGAAATGGTGGCCGCAGGTATCAACCGCTCACCGTATGGAATCGCGTCTCTCATTCAGCGACAGAACATGGGACAGGAACGGTCAAGTCGCTGATACCGGGGCGAAGTTTTCCGTTTCCAAAGTCTCTTTATGCCGTAGAAGACGTACTCCGTTTCTTCGTCGCGAGTAAGACAGAAGCTGTCATCCTGGACTTCTTTGCCGGCTCCGGTACAACCGCCCACGCCGTCATGCGCCTCAATAAGCAGGACGGCGGCCGCCGCCAGTGCATCAGCGTCACCAACAATGAAGTTGGCGCGGACGAGCAGAAAAAGCTGCGCGAACAGGGCTTGCGCCCGGGCGATGCCGAGTGGGAGGCACTGGGCATCTGCGACTACATCACCAAGCCGCGCGTGGCCGCCGCCATCACCGGCAAGACGCCCGACGGCAACCCGATCAAGGGCGATTACAAGTTCACCGATACTTTCCCGATGGCGGAAGGTTTCCAGGAGAACGCAGAATTCTTCACCCTGACCTACGAATCGCCGCTGGCGGTGAACTATCAGACCGCGTTCGCGCATATCGCGCCGTTGTTGTGGCTGCGCGCGGGCAGCCGCGGACGCTGCATCGAACGGTTGCCGGCCGCTGGCTGGGAGGTGGCCGAAGCCTATGGCTTGCTGGTCGATCTGGATAGCGGCACGGATTTCCTCAAGACGGTGCGCAAGGCCGATGACCTGCGCGTGGCCTACATCGTCACTGACGACCAGCGCCGCTTCCAGACACTGGCGCGGCGCCTGCCCGAAGGCGTGGAGGCGGTGCGGCTGTACGAGTCGTACCTGACCAATTTCGGTTTCGCCAACGGAGACGAGGCATGAAATTCACGCTCAAGGATTATCAGGACGAAGCCGTCCGCGACGTGCTGGCGAACCTGCGCAAGGCGCGCAAGCGCTGGCACGAAGACGGCGACAAGCATGCCTTCTCGCTGACCGCCGCCACCGGCGCCGGCAAGACGGTGATGGCGGCGGCGGTATTCGAGGCGTTGTTCCATGGCGACGACGGCTTCGAGTTCGATCGCGATCCCGGCGCGGTGGTGATCTGGTTCAGCGACGATCCTTCACTCAACGAGCAGACACGTTTTCGCCTGATGGAAGCCTCGGACCGCTTGCGGCACACCGACTTGAAAGTGGTGGAGCCTCCTTTCAGTCTGCCGAAGTTCGAGGCCGGGAAAATCTACTTTCTCAACACCCAGAAACTGGGCAAGAAGAGCTTGCTGGTGCGCGGTTTCGAAGGCGAAGACGACCTGCTGGCCCGCCCCGACGCGCAGGCGTTCACCATCTGGGACACCATCCGCAGCACCGTCGAAGACCCGGATTTGACGTTGTACTTGGTACTGGACGAAGCGCATCGCGGCATGGGCCGCGAGAATCGCGAGCGCTCGACCATCGTGCAGCGTCTGATCAACGGCCAAAGCGGTGTGCCGGGCATGCCGGTGGTGTGGGGCATTTCCGCCACAGTCGATCGTTTCAACAAGGCGATGGAAGGTGCGCAAGGCCGGAGTACCCTGCCGGGCGTGACCGTGGATGCCAGCCGCGTACAGGAGTCCGGCCTGCTCAAGGACACCATTGCGCTGGACATTCCCGACGAGGCGGGCCGCTTCGACACGGTGTTGCTGCGCCGCGCGACCGACAAGCTGCGCGAATCGAGCGCGGAGTGGGCAGCTTACGCCACGCAACAGGGTAGCGATGAAAGCGTGACGCCGCTGATGGTGCTGCAGGTGCCGAACAAGCCGAGTCCGCATCGGGTGGGCCAGTGGCTGGATACCATTTTTCAGCAATGGCCCGACTTGCCGGAAACGGCTGTTGCGCATGTGTTGGGCGAGCACAAAACGCAGGAATTCGGCCAGTACAGCGTGCCCTACATCGAGCCGCAGCGCGTGCAGGACGACACCTCCGTCCGCGTGCTGGTTGCCAAGGATGCGATCAGCACCGGCTGGGATTGCCCGCGCGCCGAGGTGATGGTGTCGTTTCGCCCGGCCAGCGACCCCACGCACATCGCACAGTTGCTGGGCCGCATGGTGCGCACGCCGTTGGCGCGGCGCATTCCCGGCAACGATCGCCTGAACTCGGTGGACTGCCTGCTGCCGTTCTTCGACAAGGAAACGGTCGAGCAGGTGGTGGCATCGCTGCGTGAAGGTGGTGGCGACATTCCGCAGACGGGCCGCATCCTCGTCAATCCGGTGGAAATGAAGCCGAATCCGGACGTGCCCGATTCGGTATGGGACAAGCTGATTTCCTTGCCTTCGCAAACGCGCCCGCAACGTGGCGCGAAGCCGGCGGTGCGCCTGACCGCGCTGGCGCACGAGCTGGCTTCCGATGGCCTGCTGCCGGGTGCCGGCGGCAAGGCGCACGCGGCGATGCATGCGGTATTGGATGCCGTCATCGCCGATCCTGCCAGGCAATTCGCGGCCAGGCGTTCATCGGTGCTGACCGTCGAAGGGCGCACCATCATCGCCGACCTACGCAAACACCAGATTCGCGATGACGCCTTCGAGACCGGGGCCGACGACGCGGTCGTCGGCGATGCCTTCCGCCGCAGCGCGCGCATCCTCAGCCCCGACATTGCGCGGACGTACACCGTCGAACGGGCCAAGCGCAAAGACGAAGACGATTTCGACGATGCCTTGATCGAGGCGCGCGAGGACGTGGCCGCGCTGCATTTGCTGGAGAACCTGCAGATCGTGTTCGATGCCGAGGCCGTGAAGTTGGCCGATGCGTGGCTGGCCCGATACAAGGACAAGATCAAGCAGTTGCCCGACGACCGGCAGGAGGCCTATCGCCAAGTCATCGCGTTGAGTACCGAACCGCAGGACGTGGATCTGGCGCGGCCGGTGTCGCGGCATGTGCCGACGGCGGTTCGTGAAAGAGACGGCGCGGAATCGAAACTGCCCGCCTATCCGAAACATCTGCTTTGCGATGACAAGGGCATGTATCCCGCCGAGCTGAAAGGATGGGAGCGCAAGGTACTGGACGTGGAAGCTCGACGGGACGGGTTCCGATTCTGGTATCGCAACCCTGATCGTGCCAGCCAGGATTCATTGGGCATCGCTTATCGCGAAGGCAACGACACGAAGATCATGCGGCCGGATTTCGTCTTTTTCGCGGGGCAGGACGGCGAGGTTGTCGCCGACATCATCGACCCGCATGGCGTGCATCTGGCCGATGCACTGTTCAAGTTGCGAGGCCTGGCCGATTACGCGGCAACACACGGGCACGCTTATCGCCGGATTGAGGCTGTCGCGGAGGTCGGCGGCAAGATACGGGCGCTGGACATGACCCGTGGCGATGTGCGGGAGGCGACCGCGAAAGCCGTCAGCGCCAGCGAGCTTTACATGGGCAAGTTGGCTGGTGATTACGCCTGAACGTCCGTCCGGGCGGTCACCAGTAATAAACGTGCGGTTTGTGGTTGCCGGGCGGGAACACCAGACCGTCGGGGTCGGCGCCTTTGACGATACGCGCGCAGCCGGCTGCATTGGCATGCCGCCGTGGTCGGGTCATGTGCAGGCGGCGCCACCATTTCGGCGTGCCGGATGGGCATCGTATGCCATGGTGGCAGCGGTACTTGCCGCGCAAAAGCTTGCCGGCCGGGTTACGGTCGCTGCGCTGGTTGAGGTCGGACATCGTGTTGTTCCAGTGAAAGACACTGGAAGATGTCCATTTGCAGGTAGTGGAAGAAACACGCGGTCATGGCGCCTGATGGTAGTCGGTGAGGTGGGACCTTGCATCGTGCGTGGTGCGGCGGGTGCCATTTGCCTGGCATGATGACCCGGCTTTTCATCAGCGTTGGCTTCAGCCACGCCCGGCCAAGCGCGGCTCATGCACCGCGTCATCGGTTTGCGTGTGCACATGCGCACGCAGCCAGGTGGCAAATTCGGCTTCGCTGAGGTGGCCTTCGGCCAGACTGAGGTAGACGGGGTACAGCGTCGGATCATCAGCATCCAGCAGGGTGTCGTTGAGCTGCAGGAAGGTTTCGCAGGCCACTGCAGCGGTGCGTTTGTTGCCGTCCACAAACGGGTGATTGCGGGCCAGGCCGAAAGCCAGACTGGCCGCCAAGTCGGCCAGATCCGGTGGCGGGTCGCCGTAGGCATAGGTTTGTTGCGGACGCGCCAAAGCCGACTCCAACAGGGTTTCGTCGCGCACGCCGTCGCTGCCGCCGTAGGCGGCCAATTGGCGTTCGTGGATGGCCAGCGCCAGTGCCTTGGAGATCCAGACGATCATGACTGCGACAGCTTGTGCAGCAGGGTGCGCCGTTTGCGCATGACTTCCTCGGCCACCTCCATCTGCGCCGCGAATTCGGGATCGAACGCGGTCAGGCGGATGCCGTCCGGGGTTTCCAGCGCGTACAGCTCGTCGCCTTTTTCCAGGCGCAGGCGGGCCAGCAGTTCCTTGGGCAGGATGACGCCGGCGGAATTGCCGATGCCGGTGATCTTCAGTTTCATGGTGCTCTTCCTGTTTACGTTATAACGTGTGTTATACAGCCATGCATGGAGGCTTTCCAGTGTTTGATCTGGATCGTGGCGGCCGGCAGGGCGCCCGATTTTGCCGATCTGTGACTTTTGGCGCTGTACGCGCGCGGCCAAGTGCTCTTACATGGGCGGGTTGTGTCGACGTATGAGGCAGATGCGATGCTCGTGGCCGGAATGGCTGGCGGCAGGTGCGGTCGACGCGACCATTTCGCAATCTGACGAGGTAGAGATGGCATCTGGCAAGCGAGCGTCCGCCGTGGGCGGAGAGCATCGGCTCAAGCGCGACATTGGCATGATCGGCCTGTTGTTCACGGCGGTCGGTTCGATCATTGGTTCAGGCTGGTTGTTCGGCGCGTTGTACGCGTCCGAGCAGGCCGGGCCGGCGTCGATTCTGGCGTGGGCGTTCGGCGCCATCATGATCGGCTTCATCGGGCTGACGTATTCCGAGCTGGGCACGATGTTTCCGTTGTCCGGCGGGGTGGTGCGCTATCCGCATTTCGCGTTTGGCTCGTTCGCCAGTTACACCACGGGTTGGATCACCTGGCTGGCGGCCGCTTCGGTCGCGCCGGTCGAGGTGCTGGCGGCGCTGCAATACGCGTCCAATTACATCCCGGGTTTGCAGCAT
This sequence comes from Rhodanobacteraceae bacterium, assembly GCA_036379395.1. Taxonomy (GTDB): domain Bacteria; phylum Pseudomonadota; class Gammaproteobacteria; order Xanthomonadales; family Rhodanobacteraceae; genus Oleiagrimonas. The sequence continues at coordinate 12,670 of DASVGR010000098.1, forward strand.
CTGGTTGATGGCGTGGCGGTGCTGACGGGGTGGGGATACTTTGCCGCGGCCGGGCTGATGTTTTTGTTCAGCCTGATCAACGTGGTCGGCGTGCGCTGGTTTGCGCGGCTGAACAATGCGCTGGTGTGGTGGAAATTGGCCATCATCGGCATCGTCATCGTGGCGTTTTTGTCGGCGGATTTTCATCCGTCGCATCTGGTTGACGCCAGTCACGGCGGCTTTTTGCCGATGGGCTGGCATGGCGTGTTTTCGTCGATTGCCACGGCCGGCGTGGTGTTCTCGTTTCTGGGTTTTCGCCAGGGTGTGGAACTGGCCGGCGAGACCGACAACCCGCAACGCAACGTGCCGATTGCCGTGCTGGGCTCGCTGCTGATCTGCGGGTTGATTTACATCGGCCTGCAACTGGCGTTCATCGGTGTGTTGCCGGAGAAAGCGCTGGTCGATGGCTGGGCCCACATCGGCACGGCCTTCAGCGGTGGCGCGGACGACAAGGCGCTGGCGTTTGGTCCGCTGGCGACGTTGGCCACCACCATGGGCATGGCCTGGCTGGCGTTGCTGTTGTATGTCGACGCGTTTGTGTCGCCGGCCGACACGGGGCTCATCTACACCACCATCACGGCGCGCATTTCGTACGCCATGGGCCGCAACGAAAACGCGCCGCGCGCGCTGGCCAAGGTCAATCATCGTGGCGTGCCGTGGGTGAGCGTGATTCTGGCGTTCGTGATGGGGTTGATCTTCTTTTTGCCGTTTCCGGGTTGGCAGAAATTGATCGGTTTTGTCACCTCGGCGACGGTGCTGTCGTTCGGCTCCGGTCCGCTGGTGATGATGGCCTTCCGCAGCGAGTTGCCGGAGCAGAAGCGTCCGTTCTTTTTGCGCGGTGGCTGGACGATTCCGTTTTTGGCGTTTTTGTCGTCCAACCTGGTGGTGTTCTGGTCGGGCTGGGACACTGTGTGGAAGTTGATGCTGATGGTCGTGATCGGCTTTGTCGTGCTGGGCATCCAGGAGATTTTCTGGGGCAAGCGCACGCCGGATCTGGACCTGCGTTCGGGCTTCTGGGTCATTCCATGGCTGGGCGGGTTGACGTTGATCAGCTGGCTGGGCGGTTACCCCGAGCTGGGCAAACATGCCGGCAACCTCGGTTTGCTGGGATCGGTGGTGGCGGTTGTGGTCATGGCCGTGTTTTCGGCACTGGTCATGTGGCTGGCGCACACGTTCCGCTTGCGCGCGCCGCGCATCCGCGAGCAATTGGCGGCGTTGCCGGCTGACGCCGCCGAAAGCGGCCTGGCCTGACAAGTGGCGGCGGTCGTCGGTTGCAGCATTTGCGACGGCCGCGGAACATAGTGCCGGTACCGGCCATGGTGCCGGCACTGTCGTGTCAGGAGAGATGAGTGAGCAAGGCCAAGACCGCCTACGTGTGTGCCGATTGCGGCGCCGAGTACACCAAGTGGCAAGGCTCGTGCGCGGCCTGCGGGGCGTGGAACACGTTGAGCGAATTCGTGGTGCAACCGGCCGCCAAGGGCACCGGGCCGGCGCCGGGTGGTGCGCGCAATGCCGGCTATGCCGGGCGCTCGAATGAAACGCCCAGGGTGACGCCGCTGGCCGGTGTGGTGGCCGAAACATCCGCGCGCACGTCGACCGGCATGGGCGAACTGGACCGCGTGCTGGGCGGCGGACTGGTCGAAGGTTCGGTGGTGCTGATCGGCGGCGACCCGGGTATCGGCAAATCCACCTTGCTGCTGCAGATGCTGGGCCAGATGGGGCGGCAATTGCCGGGCGTGTATGTCACCGGCGAGGAATCGCTGGCGCAGGTCGCGTCGCGCGGGCAGCGGCTGGGGCTGGATTTGACGCCGCTGCAGGCGCTGGCCGAAACCTGCGTCGAGCGCATCCTTGAGCAGGTCGCGCAGGCCAGGCCGCGCATCCTCATCATCGACTCCATCCAGACGATCTGGACCGAGCTTTTGACGGCCGCACCCGGTTCGGTGTCGCAGGTGCGCGAGTCGGCCGCGCGGCTGACGCGTTACGCCAAGGAGACGGGCACCTCGATGCTGCTGGTCGGCCACGTGACCAAGGCCGGCGGCATTGCCGGCCCGCGCGTGTTGGAGCACATGGTCGACGCGGTGCTGTATTTCGAGGGCGAGACCGGCAGCCGTTTTCGCGTGCTGCGCGCGTTCAAGAACCGCTTCGGAGCGGTCAATGAGCTGGGCGTGTTCGCCATGGGCGACAAGGGGCTGCGCGAGGTGCCCAATCCGTCGGCGATCTTCCTGTCCGCGCATCCCGAGCCGACTGCCGGCAGCGCGGTGATGGTGACGCGCGAAGGCACGCGGCCGTTGCTGGTGGAAGTGCAGGCGCTGGTGGATCAATCCAGCCTGGGCAATCCGCGCCGCGTGGCGCTGGGCCTGGAGCAGAACCGGTTGGCCATGTTGCTGGCCGTGTTGCACCGCCATGGTGGCGTGGCCGCGTATGACCAGGACGTGTTCGTCAACGTGGTCGGCGGCATCCGTGTGCAGGAGACCGCGGCCGATCTGCCGGTGCTGCTGGCCATTCGTTCCAGCCTGCGCGACCGCCCGTTGCCGGACAAGACCATCGCGTTCGGCGAGGTGGGTTTGTCCGGCGAGATCCGCCCGGTGCCAAACGGCGAGGAGCGCCTCAAGGAAGCCGCGCACCACGGCTTTCGCCGCGCCATCGTGCCCAAGGCCAATCTGCCAAAAAAAGGCCGTGTCGGCGACATGGAAGTGATCGGTGTCGAACGACTGGTCGAAGCGCTCGACGCCGCCAGCTGATCCAAACGACGGTAGGAGCGCGCCTGCGCGCGATCGGTGGTGCGGTGTTGGCCGGGTCGCCTGCAGGCAGGCTCCTACACTCGGGCTCGCGTGCTTTACGCCCCGCGTTGCAAGATCACTTCCAGCACGAATTTCGAGCCGAAGAATCCCAGCGCCAGCACGGCCATGCCGATCAGCGTGAGGTTGACCGCGCGCGTGCCGCGCCAGCCGTGGCGCCAGCGGCCCCACAGCAACGCGCCGAAGATGATCCAGGCGATGATGCTCAGCACGATGATGTGCGCCAAATGCTGGCCGAGGATGTTGCGCACGAACATGGCGCCGGTCACGAGCGTCAGTGTCAGGCCCAGAAAACCCGCGCCGATCAGGCGAAACAGCAACGCTTCGGTCTGCGTCAGCGGCGGCAGGGCCTGCACCAGCCGCGCCGGGTGATGCGAGCGCAGGGCACGTTCCTGCAGTGCCAGCAAAATGGCCAGCACGGCGGCAATCGACAGCAGGCTGTAGGACAGCAACGCGATGGCTACGTGCAGCGTGATTTGCCAGTCCAGCGGGGTCGGAGTGGTGGCCGGCGCCACGAAAATATCCAGTGCCAACAGCAGCGCGGCCAGCGGAAACACGATCACGCCCAGGCCGGCGATGGGACGGCGCAGGTTGACCAGCAGCGTCAACGCGGCCACGGCCCAGGCGACCAGCGACAGGGCGGCAAAAAAATGCAGGTCGACACGCCCGCCGTGGGCGCTGAACAGCACGCCGGCATGCAGCACCACGGCGAGGACGGCGGCGCTCAGGCCGGAGCGTCGCCAGCGATGCGGGCAGCCGGTGACCGGCGCTGCCAGCAGGGCGGCGGCAACCAGATAAAACACGATGGCGGCAATGGCGAGGAGGGTCAGCACCATGGGGTGCAAGTGTGGCACAGACCCTGATCAAACGGGAACGGTTCTCATCGCCGCAGGCGGGATTGCAATATTTAGGAAATTGCTTAATTATATAATTACCGAACCATGTGACGGATCCATGAAACAACAAGCCGTATTCAAGGCGATGGCTGATCCGACCCGGCGCGCCATCCTGAAGCGCCTGCAAGCCGGTGCCCTCACGGCCGGTGAACTGGGCGCACATTTCGACATGACCGGAGCGGCCCTGTCGCATCACTTCGCCGTGCTCAAGCAGGCCGACCTGGTGCGCACCGAACGGCGCGGCCAGTTCATCGTCTACTCGCTCAATTCCACCGTCATGGAGGACGTGGCCCGCATGCTGATGGATTTTTTGCAAATCAAGCCTTCGACGGGAGGTGACTCATGAAAATCGCACGTACCTGGCTCATTGCTGCCGCGTTTCTGGCTGTGGCCATCGCCGTCGGCATCTGGCTGTATCCGCAGATGCCGGCGCGCGTGGCGACGCATTTTGACGCCCATGGCAATCCCGATGGCTTCTCGCCGCGCTGGATGGCCGCAGCACTTCCGGGCATCGTCCAACTGGGGTTGATCGGCATGACCTGGCTGCTGCCGGTGTTGTCGCCACGCAAGTTCGAGATCCATTCTTTCGAGAAGGTGTTTCGTGGCCTGATGCTGGCGATCCAGGCGGTGTTGCTGGTGGTGACGGTGTG
>DASVGR010000099.1:0-8769 GCA_036379395.1 Rhodanobacteraceae bacterium
TGAGCTGCGTGCGATCAGCATCCAGCGCCATTACACCAAGCACGCCGAAGGCTCGGTGCTGATCAGCTGCGGCGACACCCGCGTGCTGTGCACCGCCAGCGTGGAAGAGCGCGTGCCGGGCTGGCTGCGCGGCAAGGGCGAAGGCTGGGTGACGGCCGAATACGGCATGCTGCCGCGCTCGACCGGCACGCGCACCGGACGCGAGGCCGCACGCGGCAAGCAGGGCGGCCGCACGATGGAAATCCAGCGCCTGATCGGCCGCTCGCTGCGCGCGTGCGTCGATCGCCAGGCGCTGGGCGAACGCGTCATCACGCTCGACTGCGACGTCATCCAGGCCGACGGCGGCACACGCACCGCGTCCATCACCGGCGCCTACGTGGCGCTGGTCGATGCGGTCGACACGCTCATCAAGCGCAAGGCCGTCAAGCGCAACCCCATCATCGGCGCCGTTGCCGCGGTGTCGGTCGGCATTTATCAGGGCCAGCCGGTGCTGGATCTGGATTATCCCGAAGACTCCAACTGCGACACCGACATGAACGTGGTGATGAACGACGGCGGCGGCTTCATCGAAATCCAGGGCACGGCCGAAGGCCACGCGTTCCGCCGCGACGAAATGGACGCCTTGCTCGGCCTGGCCGAAAAAGGCATCGGCGAACTCGTCGCCGCCCAGCGCGCCGCGCTGGCGGGCTGAACATGGGCCGCATCGTGCTGGCCACCGGCAACGCCGGCAAGGTGGCCGAGTTCACCGACCTGTTCGCCGACAGCGGCATCGACTTTGTCGCCCAGCGCGAACTGGGCGTGGACGACGCCGAAGAAACCGGCGCCACGTTCGTCGAAAACGCCTTGCTGAAGGCGCGCCACGCCGCGCGCGCCACCGGCCTGCCGGCACTGGCCGACGATTCGGGCCTGTGCGTGGACGCACTGGACGGCGCGCCCGGCCTGTATTCGGCCCGCTACGCCGGCGTGCACGGCGACAACGCCGCCAACAACGCCAAGCTGCTGGACGAACTCAAGGATGTGCCGGACACAAAGCGCAACGCGTATTTCATCTGCGTGCTGGTGTTGCTGCGCCACGCCGACGACCCGGCGCCGCTGATCGCCGAAGGCCGCTGGCACGGCCGCATCGCGCGCAAACTGCACGGCACGCACGGCTTCGGCTACGACCCGCTGTTCCTTCCGGACGGCCATTCCCTCAGCGCCGCCGAGCTGGACGCCAGCCTCAAGAACCGCCTCAGCCATCGCGGCCAGGCGCTGGCCCTGCTGCAACAAAAGCTCGCCTGACCGCCATGCCCGTCACGCCGCCGCCATTGGCGCTTTACGTCCACATGCCGTGGTGCGTCAAAAAATGCCCGTACTGCGATTTCAACTCGCACGCGCTGCGCGGCGAGCCTGGCTACGCGCAATACATCGACGCGCTGCTGGCCGATCTTGACGGCGACCGGGCCGACTTTGCCGACGCCTTGGCCGGGCGTCCCGTCGTCAGCGTGTTTTTCGGTGGCGGCACGCCCAGCCTGTTCGGCCCCGAACACATCGCGCGTTTTCTGGCCGGCGCGCGCACGCGGTTGCCGTTTGCCGACGATTGCGAAATCACGCTGGAAACCAACCCCGGCACCGTCGAGCATGGCCGTTTTGACGGCTATATGGCTGCCGGCGTCAATCGTCTGTCATTCGGCATCCAGAGCTTCGACGATGACAAGCTCAAGCGCCTTGGCCGTATCCATACGGCCGACGAAGCCGAAGCAGCCGTGCAACTGGCGCGCGAAGCGGGCTACACCAACTTCAACCTCGATTTCATGTACGCCCTGCCGGACCAGACCGTGGCCGGCGCGCTGGCTGACATCGAGCGCGCCATCCGCCTCGAACCGACGCACATTTCGCACTACCAGCTCACCATCGAGCCGAACACGGCGTTTTACGCCAAGCCGCCCAAACTGCCCGACGACGACACCGCCTGGGACATCCAGGAAGCCTGCCAGGCACGCCTGGCCGACGCCGGTTACGGACAATACGAAGTGTCGGCCTACGCGCGCCCCGGCAGGCGCTGCCGGCACAACGTCAACTACTGGCAATTCGGCGATTACCTCGGCATCGGCGCCGGCGCGCACGGCAAGCTCACGGATGCCATGGGCCGCGTCACGCGGCGCTGGAAACGCCGCTCGCCGGATGGCTACATGCACGCACCCGACCACGCCGCGCGCACCGACGGCACGTCCGTCATCACCGCCGAACAACTGCCGTTCGAATACATGCTCAACGCGCTGCGCCTGATCGACGGCGTGCCCATGGCCGACTTCAGCGCACGCACCGGCCTGTCGCCGGACGCCATCGCCGCGCCACTGGCCAAGGCCGTCGCCAACGGCTGGATCGAACCTTCAACCACGCGCCTGCGCACCACCGCCGAAGGCCAGCGCCTGCTCAACGACGTCATCACGCTGTTCATGGCCTGAATTTGGCGAACCCGCGCCGCGCGCGCCATCATGGCGGCCATCGACGGCCGCCACGCCTCCCATCATTCCGGTATCCACCATGTCCGATCTTGCCTCCCTGTACGCCAACCATCTCGCCACGATCTGCCGCCACGCCGACGCCGCACTGGCCGCCGCGCATTGCGACACCCTGGCCATCGCCGCCGGCCGCCCGCTGCCGAAATTCCAGGACGACCAGGATTTCGCCTACGTCGCGCATCCCTGCTTCAAATACTGGCTGCCGGTGACACACGCGCCGGGCAGCTGGCTGCTGTACACGCCGGGCAAGAAGCCGCGCGTGCTGTACATGCAGCCGCGCGATTACTGGCATGCCGTGCCGGAAGCGCCCAGCGGCTACTGGGTCGACCACGTCGACGTGGTGCCGGTGCACAGCATCGAGGATCTGGCCGCCGAACTACCAACTGACGCCACCCGCTGCGCCATCATCGGCCAGCCCCAGGATGCCGTTGGCGCGTTCGTGCCAAACAACCCGGAACCGACGCTCAACCATCTGGCCTACCACCGCGCGTGGAAAACGCCGTACGAGCAGGAGCTGATGCGCGAAGCCAACCGCATCGGCACGCGCGCGCACCGGGCCGCGCGCGACGCGTTCAACGCCGGCCAAAGCGAATTCGGCATCCACATGGCCTTTCTGGCCGCCGCCGTGCTGACCGAGCCGGAGCTGCCCTACGGCAGCATCGTGGCGCTGAACGAGCACGGCGCGACACTGCATTACCAGGAGTTCGACCGCACCGCGCCGGCGCAGCATCGCAGCCTGCTGATCGACGCCGGCGCCACGCACGCCGGCTACGCCAGCGACATCACGCGCACCTACGCCAGCCCCGCCGCCGGCGAATTCCAGGCGCTGATCGACGGCATGGAAGCCAACCAGAAACAACTGCGCGAGCGCGTCGTGCCGGGGCAGGATTACCGCGAGCTGCACCTTGAGGCGCACCGTCTGGTGGCCGAACTGCTGATCGCGCAGGACTTCCTGCACATGAGCGCCGACGAAGCCGTCGCCAGCCACGTCACCAGCACATTCTTTCCGCACGGCTTGGGCCACCTGATCGGCGCCAACGTGCACGACGTGGCCGGTTTTCAGGCCAGCCCCGAAGGCGGCCGCATCGAGCAGCCCGAAGGCCATCCGTTCCTGCGCCTGACACGCACGCTGTCGCCGGGCATGATCACGACCATCGAGCCGGGCGTGTATTTCAGCCCCATGCTGCTGGACGAGCTGAAGGCCAAACCCGAAGGCAAGCACGTCAACTGGGCCAAGGTCGACCATTTTCGCCAGTACGGCGGCATCCGCATCGAGGACAACGTGCTGTGCACCAACGGCGCGCCGGAAAACCTCACCCGCGACGCGTTCGCCGCACAACCCCGAACGTAACCATCCCTGTAGGAGCGCGCCTGCGCGCGATGGCCAGATGCCGGTTTGAGGCAAGACCCCTTCGCCCGCAGGCGGGCTCCCACAAAAGCAAGGCTCAGACTTTCAGGCAAACCCGTGGGGCGCGCCCGCGCGCGATGGCCGGATGCCGGTTCGCCGGTTGATGCCGCCCTGCCACCCCGTTTCTACCAAAGCTGACGCTGCGCCAGCGCGGCCTCGACCGCGTCGGCCGCGCTGGGCAGCTCGGCGCTGAGCACGTCATGGCCATCACGGGTGACCACGACATCATCCTCGATGCGGATGCCGATGCCACGCCACTCGGGCGCCACGTCCGTGGCGTCCGGCGGAATGTACAGGCCCGGCTCGACCGTCACCACCATGCCCGGTTCCAGCAGGCGCGACTGGCCATCGACGCGGTAATCGCCGACGTCGTGCACGTCCAAACCCAGCCAATGCCCGGTCTTGTACGGGAAAAAGCGCCGGTAGGCGCCGGTTTCGACGGCTGCGGCCGCATCGCCTTCGATGAGCTTCAAGTCGCACAGGCCGGCGGCAAGCACATCCACCGCCGCGCGATGCGCCGCGTCGAACGGTTGTCCGGGACGCACGGCTGCGATGGCCGCCTGTTGCGCGTCCCACACCAGCTCGTACAGTGCACGCTGGGCGCGGCTGAAGCGCCCATTGACCGGCACGGTGCGCGCGATGTCCGACGCGTAACCGTTCACTTCCGCGCCGGCGTCGACGAGCAACAGATCGCCGTCATTCAACGTTGCGCGATTGACCAGGTAATGGCCGATGCAGGCATTGGCGCCGCCGGCCACGGTGGGCGGAAACGACGCCACCGCGCCACGCACACGCAAGGCATGGCGCAACTCGGCCTCGATGACGTATTCGGCCACGCCCGGCCGCACGACCGCCTGCGCGCGCGCATGGGCGGCCACGCCGATGGCGGCGGCCTCGCGCAGGCATTTCAGTTCCGCGCGCGATTTGTACAGGCGCAAGTCGTGCAGCAGATGGCCCAGATCCAGAAACTCCTTCGGCACCACACCGCCGCCACGCAGCGCGCGCAAGCGGCGCATCCATCCCGTCAGATGGCCGTCGAATTCGATGTCGCGGCCGAAATGGCAATACACGCGCGCGCGCCCTTCGAGCATGCCGGGCAGGATGTCGTCCACGTCGTCGATGGGGAATGCGTCGTCCACGCCGTAATCGCCCACGGCCGCTTCGGTGCCGATGCGCGGACCGTGCAGGCGCTCGGCTGTGGCGTCGCGTTCGCGGCAAAACAGGATCACTTCGCCCTGGGCCCGGTCCGGCAACAAGGCCAGCACGGCCTGCGGCTCGGGAAAGCCGGTCAGATAGTGAAAATCCGAATCCTGCCGATACGGCCACGGCGCGTCGCCATTGCGCATGCGCTGCGGTGCGGCGGCCAGCAGCAATGCGCCATCGGTGCCGGCCATGCGCATCAGCTGGCGGCGTCGGTGCGCAAACTCTTTCAACGTGATGCCGGCCACGCCCGTTGCCGGCAGCTTGTCCCCCTGACGCGCCGCCATCAGTGCTTGCGCGCGCCGGCTGCCCGGACCTTGGCCACATGGGCCACATCGGTGTGCAACAGCATGGCGCCGACGCGCACGAATTCGATCAGCTCCTGCAACGCGCCCTCGTCTTCCTCGGCCGAGGTGTCGCTGCTGGTGTCGAGCGTGAGTTGCGAAGTCGCCACGGTGCCAAGGTCGCGCAGCACCTCGCGCCCATCTTCGGACAAGGCATCCGCACGCGCACCGGACAATCCGAACCCGCCCAGAAAACCGCGCGTCCATTCGACCATGGCATCGGTGCGCTCGGCCAACGGGCGTGAATCGGGCGGCAACAACGGAGCAAACCCCAAGTGCATTCCGGACAGGCTTTCGCGGCACCACGGCGTGGCGCCTTCCATCAGCGCGCGCAGGGGCGTGCCGGCCAGTTCATCGTCGCTTTCCAGTTCCAGCGCCTTGAGCATGTACGCGCCCTTGGCGCCGCCACCGCCGCACACGTAGCCCGCAAGCAGACCGTGCAACTCGCTGGCGCCGACACCCAGCGTCGTCTGGCCCAGGGCTTCCTCAAAGCTGGCGTGTGTGTAAGTGGCGGCCACGCGGCAGGCTCCTCGTCAATGCAGCCTCATTTTGACACCGGCGCGACAAATCGGCCACAACGTGACGCAAAGCCTTGCCGAATGCGTCCATGCGGGCGGCATAATGCGCATTCATTGCCTGCTGCTATAGTCGACCCGATGAGCGCCAACGATCCGCTTGAAACCGAAATCGCCGCACTGGGTGCCACGGTCGACCGGCTGCTGGATACCTTGCATCGCCTCAACGACGAGAATCGCGGCCTGCGCCACAGCCAGGAACAGCTTTCCGGTGAGCGCGCCAACCTCATGGCGCGCAACGAACAGGCCCGCAGCCGCGTCGAAGCCATGATCCAGCGTCTCAAATCGCTCGAAGACAACAGCTGACCAGGGGAAGACGGCCATGACCGAGCCGGTATCCATCAAACTGATCGACCGCGAATTCCTCGTCGCCTGCGAGCCGGACGAACGCGACGGCCTGCTGGCCGCGGCCAGCTTTCTGGACGCGCGCATGCGCACGTTGCGTGCGGCCTCCAAGTCGCCCGGTTTCGACCGTCTGGCGGTGCTGGCCGCCGTCGACATCGCGCACGAATTGCTGGACCTGCAACTCAGGGACGCCGCCCGCACCGCCACTTTGGCCGGCCAGCTGGCGCGCCTGCGCATGAAGCTGGAAACCGTGCTCGAACAGGCACCTGAACCGCTTTAGGCAACACTGCCGCTTTGCGGCAAACAAATCTCCGCAGCTGCCGCGCGTCGCGTTAGAATGGATGCACGGCGTTCTCTGCGATGCGCGACAGTCCGCTCTTACATTTGCCTTGTTCCTATCATTCGACCCGGGTCGGCAACAAGCGGGGTGTCATGAGCAAGTCCGTCATGAACGGAAAGCCTGCCCGTCTCGTGAGCCCACCCACCTGATCCCACAGGATCAAGGTCGTTCGGCAGACATCGGCATGGTGGAGGACGCCACTTCCTTGCGGCGCCGGTGATGTTGTCACCGGCGCCTTCCCATGAGCGACGCGCCGTTGCGCACAGTCAGCCACGGAATACCGATGCCCCGTTCCGTTCCATCCCGCCAAGCGCTGCGCGACAAGCTCACGCAACAACGCCGGGCGCTGGGCGCGGCCGAACGCATCCGCGCGGCGCAAGGCGTGCGCCACAGTCTGGAACAGCTGCCCGAATTTCTGGTCGACGAGCGCATCGCCGGCTACTGGGCGTTTGCCGGCGAACTGCCGCTGAATCTGGCCATGGCGCCGCTGGCTTCGCGCGGCCAGCAGTTTCATTTGCCCATCATCGGGCCGCACCGGCAATTGACGTTCGCGCCCTGGAACGCCGGTGACGCCATCACTCCCAACCGCTATGGCATTCCCGAGCCGTCGGCGCAAGACGCCGTGCTGCCCGCCGGCCTCATGGATGTCGTGCTGGTGCCCCTGGTCGGCTTCGACCGGCGCGGCAACCGGCTGGGGTTCGGCGGCGGCTATTACGACACCAGCTTCGCCTTCCTGGCCGACGAAACCCGCCCGGCCAGCCCGCTGCTGGTCGGCATCGGCTACGCGTTCCAGGAAGTGCCCGCCCTCGTGCCCGAAAGCTGGGACATTCGCCTGGACTACATCGCCACCGAACGCGAACTGATCGACTGCAACGGGAAAGATGCATGAATTACTGGCTGGTCAAGAGCGAACCGTCGGCGTTTTCGCTGGACGATCTGGAACGCAACCGGCGCGAGCCGTGGGACGGCGTGCGCAACTACCAGGCGCGCAATTTCATGCGCGACGGCATGCGCGTCGGCGACAAGGTGTTTTTCTACCATTCCAACTGCACCGAGCCCGGCATCGTCGGCATTGCCAAGGTGGCCAGTGCCGCCTATCCCGACCCGACGCAATTTGATCCCGACAACCACCATTTCGACCCCAAAAGCACGCGCGACAAGCCACGCTGGGTGCTGGTCGACATGGCTTTCGTGCGGCGCCTTGCGCGCACCATCACGCTGAACGAGCTGCGCGACTGCCCGGAGCTGGCCGACATGGCGCTGGTGCGCAAGGGCAACCGCCTGTCGGTGATGCCGGTCGCCAAGCCCGAGTGGGATTTCATCCTGACGCTGGAGTGACATTGCACTCCGGCCTTTTTCGTTGATTGGACTGTCTCATGACCCAGGACGAACAAAAACGCCTCGCCGCCCACACCGCCATGCGCTACGTCGAAGACGGCATGATCGTCGGCGTCGGCACCGGCTCGACGGTGGCTTTTTTCATCGAGGAACTGGCCGCCGTCAAGCAGCGCATTGATGGCGCCATTTCCAGCTCCGACGCGTCGACCGCGTTGCTCAAGAGCCACGGCATTGCGGTGCTCGACGTCAACGCCGCCGGCCCCGTGCCACTGTATGTCGACGGCGCCGACGAATGCGATCCGCAACGCTGCCTGATCAAGGGCGGCGGCGCCGCACTGACGCGCGAAAAGATCTGCGCCGCCGTGTCGGACAAGTTCGTGTGCATCGTCGATCCGTCCAAGCGCGTGGACGTGCTGGGCAAATTCCCGCTGCCGATCGAAGTGATTCCGATGGCGCGCAGCCACGTCGCACGCGAAATCCAGAAGCGCGACGGCCAGCCGGTATGGCGCAACGGCGTGGTCACCGACAACGGCAACTGGATCATCGACGTGCACGGCTGGCAGATCAGCGATCCGCAAGCCATGGAAGCCGAGCTCAACCAGATCGCCGGCGTGGTCACGGTGGGCCTGTTCGCGCATCGCCGCGCCGACGTCGTGATTGCGGGTGACCAGGTCATCGAGTAAGCGCGTCCTGCGCTGGCGCTGATGCGTGGCTT
>DASVGR010000100.1:0-9722 GCA_036379395.1 Rhodanobacteraceae bacterium
TCAACGAGTTGATGGGCGCGCTGGGCGTGCTGCAGACCCAGTTGGCGACCACCGCCGCAGCCCCCGCCAGTGCCCCGCTTGCCGGCTATTCCGCCAGCATGCTCAAGGAGCAGTTGCTGGGCCAGCTCGGCGCGCTGCGCGGCGCACGTCCGAACCACATCGCCAGCATCGACGAGGACACCATCGATCTGGTCGGCATGCTGTTCGAGTTCATCCTCGAAGACCGCAACCTGCCGGCCGAAATGCAGGTGTTGCTGGCACGCCTGCAGATTCCCTACCTCAAGGCCGCCATTCTCGACCGGCGCATGTTCGCGCACACCTCGCATCCGGCCCGGCAATTGCTGGACGAGCTGGCCGACGCGGCCAAGGGCTGGTCGGCCGAATCCGATCGCGACCGGCGCCTGTATGCCAAGGTGCATTCCATCGTCGAAACCCTGCTGCAGGAATTCGACGACGACATGGACATCTTCGTGCGCCTGAGCCGCGAACTGGCGGATTTTCTCGCCACGTCGCGCAAGCGTGCCGAGTTGTCCGAGCAGCGCGTGGCCGAGGCCGTGCGCGGCCGCGAAAAGCTGCAACAAGCCCGTCGCCACGCCGCGCAAGCCATCCTTGCGCGCATCGACAACCAGGACTTGCCGGAGCTGGTGCGCGGCATCCTGACCCGTGCCTGGGCCAACTATCTGGTGCTTACCTTGCTGCGCCAGGGTCAGGATTCGCAGGAATTCCGCGTCGCGCTGCGTTTCGTCGACGATTTCGTCTGGAGCACGCTGCCCAAGCAGAACGATGCCGAGCGTGACCGCCTGCGGCGTCTGTTGCCACTGCTGGAAAAATCGCTGCGCCACGGTCTGGCCACGGTCGCCTTCCAGGACAGCGACGTCGAATCGCTGATGGCCCAGCTCAATGCCCTGTACCGCGCCCAGCTGGGCGAGGCGCCGGCGCCCGCCGACGCGTCCGCCACGGCGGCGCCCCTGCCCATTCCGGCTTCCGTCGAAGCCATCGCCACGCCCGCGGCCGAGGCCGAGGCGGAAGCCGAGCGCAAGGAAGTCGAGGCGCTGGACGAAGACGACCCCAGCGTCGCCTGCGTGCGTTCGCTCAAGGTCGGCAACTGGCTGGAGTTCACCGACAAGGACGGCCAGGTCGAACGCGCCAAGCTGTCGTGGATCAGCCCGATCAGCGGCAAGTATCTGTTCGTCAACCGGCGCGGCCTCAAGGTGGCCGACAAGACCATCGCCCAGCTGGCCGGCGAATTCGCCAACTCCACGGCCGTCGTGCTGGAGGAGCTGCCGCTGTTCGACCGCGCGCTGGACGCCATTGTCGAGCGCCTGCGCAAGGCGCAAGGCCAGAAGCCGCCGGCCACGCCGTCCAAACCGGCCTGACGCGCCCTGCCGCACCGGCGCCCTTGCCGTATCATGCGCATCTTTGCGCACCGAGTGACGTCGCATGTCCGCCGTACCCCATACCGCTTCCGACACCCCGACACTGCCGCCGACCGCCCTGATCCGGGGCGACGTCGAGCGCGCCCTGGCCGAGGACATCGGCAGCGGCGACGTGACCGCGCAACTGCTCGACGCCGAAGCGCAGGCCACGGCCAAAGTCGTGTGCCGCGAAGAAGCCGTCATCGCCGGCCAGGCCTGGTTTGATGCCTGTTTCCAGACCCTGGACCGCCACGTGCGCATCCACTGGAACGTCGCCGACGGCGACCGGGTGACGGCCGACACCATCCTGTGCGTTTTGACCGGCCCGGCCCGCGCGCTGGTGACCGGCGAGCGCACCGCCATCAACTTTCTGCAAACCCTTTCCGGCACGGCCACCACGGCGGCGCGTTACGCCGACGCCCTGGCCGGCACCCGCACGCGCATCCTCGACACCCGAAAAACCTTGCCAGGCCTGCGCGCCGCACAAAAATACGCGGTGCGCTGCGGCGGCGCGACCAACCACCGCGCCGGCCTGTACGACGCCTATCTGCTGAAGGAAAACCACATCGCCGCGGCCGGCAGCATCGCCAACGCCGTGCGCGCCGCCCGCGCCCAGCACCCCGAGCTGCTGCTGGAAGTGGAAGTGGAAAACATGGACGAGCTGGATCAGGCCATCGCCGCCGGCGCCGACCGCATCATGCTGGACGAATTCAGCCCGCAAGCCATGCGCGATGCCGTCGCACACACGGCCGGCCGCGTGCCGCTGGAAGTCTCGGGCAGCGTCGGCCTGGAGCGTCTGGCCGCCATCGCCGCCACGGGGGTCGATTTCGTTTCAGCCGGCGCGCTGACCAAGCACGTGCGGGCGGTGGATTTGTCCATGCGCCTGGGCATGCACGCCAGCGGCGACTGATGCCGCCAAGCCGGTACAGGTACCCCAAAACCGGCGAATGACGGCTTGCGGGAAGCCGTCGGCGCGTCGCAAACTGTGTCCATGCCCACCGAATGGCTCCTGCTGCTGGCGTTCGCCGCCGTCATCGGCGCATGGCTCGACACCATGCGGCAGCACGACTGTGCGCTGACAGCGGCGCAACGCATCTGTGCCCGGCACGATGTCCAGCTGCTGGATCACACGGTCAGCCTCGTCGCCATCAAGCTGCGTCGCCACGACGGTCGCCTGACCCTTGAGCGCCACTACGTCTTCGAGGTGAGCCTGGACGGACACGACCGCCACGCAGGTCGACTGTGGCTGCGGCAGGGCCGGCTTGGCGGCGTCAGCGCGCCGTGGCTGAAAGCCCCCGACGTACGCACCGTGGATGCCCGCGCCGCCGTCACCGAACTGCTGGAACGCGTGTCGCACGACCGCACGGAATGATTCCGCGCGGCCACGCCGCCCGATGGCTTATTTGACGACCTTGAGATGCGGCGCACCCCGCCGCGGGCGTTCAGGCTCGCCATCCGGCGACGGCGGTTCGTCGTCATTGGGGGGCGATGGCGGCGAAGGCGGCACGTCGCCCTCATCCGCAAACATCATGCCCTGGCCGTTTTCCTGCGCGTAAACCGCCAGCACGGCGCCAATCGGCAACAGGATGCTCTGGCTGACGCCGGAAAACCGCGCCTTGCAGCTGACCCACTCGTTGCCCAGGTCCAGATCGGCCACGGCATGCATGGCCAGATTCAACACCACCTGCCCGTTGCGCACAGTCTGCGGCGGCACGCGCACTCCCTCGACAGTGGCGTCGACCAGCACGTAGGGCGTGAGGTTGTTGTCGCTGATCCAGTCGTAGATGGCCCGCAGCAGGTAGGGCCGATTGGACGTCATCGGAATGGGCGAATCGTTGTCGTTGCTCATGCGGCGTCGTGCAAAATCTTTTCGTTGTCGGTCAGGCTGCGCGCGAAACCCTGCGTGCAAAAAATGCGCTCGCCGTAATCAATGACCGGCTTGCCTTCCCGGCCCAGGTCGACGCCCAGCGACGGCAGGCGCCAGATGATCGGCGCCACCAGGCAATCGGCCAGGCTCAATTCCGGGTTGAGGAAGAATCGAGCCACCTTGAACAACGGTGCCGACGCAAGCAGTTGCTCGCGCAGATGCTTGCGTGCGGTATCGGCGGGGCGGCCGCCGGCCTTGATGGTTTCGATGAGCGGCAGCCAATCATACTCGACACGCACCGCCGCCAGACGCAAACGCGCGCGCGAAAGCGGATCGATCGGCATCAGCGGCGGATGCGGATAACGCTCGTCGAGGTATTCGCAGACCACGCCGGTGTCGTATAGCACCATGTCGTGCTCGACCAGCGTCGGCACATCACCATACGGATTGAGCTCGATCAGGTCCTCGGGCGGGTTGTCCAGGTCGACCAGCACGCGCTCATGCGTCACGCCCTTGGCCGCCAGGACCAGACGCACGCGATGACACTGGATGTCATCGGCCGTCGTGTACAACGTCAACACGGTGTGTGAACGTGCTGGTGGATTCATGCCGCTGCTCCCTCCGGGACATGCCAACGGCATCCGCCCCGCAGGAACAGCGCCGCGCGCATACTCAATGAACGTCCTTCCAGTACTCGTGCTTCAGCAACCAGGCCAGGAAGGTGAAAGCCGCAAGATACAACAATACCCATGGCGCCATGCTGTGACGTTCCAATGCGGCCGGTTCGGATACATATTCCAAAAACGCCGTGATGTCACGCGTGGCGGCGTGAAACTGGGTCGGCGTCATGCGTCCGGGCCGGGTCAGCGTCAAACCTTCGACCTCGGCAGGCTGACCCGGTTTGGCCTCGCTCATCTTGGCCGTCTGGATGCCCTGCAGCTCCCACAGCACGTTCGGCATGGCCGCGTTCTTCAGCACCGTGTTGTTCCAGCCCACCGGGGAGTTCGGATCGAGATAGAACGAATTGAGGTAGGTGTAGACGTAATCCGCGCCCTTTTCGTCGACCATCAGGGACAAATCCGGCGGCGGCTTGCCGAACCACTGCGTGGCACCGGCCGCCGGCATCGCCGACACGATCGGGTCATGGAACTTGCCACCGGTGAAGTCGAGGTTGTCCATCACCTCCTGCTGGGTCAGGGCCAGATCCCTGGCGATGCGCGAGTAACGCATGAAATGCAGTGAATGGCAGCCCGAGCAGTAGTTCATGAACAACTTGGCGCCGCGCTGCAACGACGCGGTATCGCGCACATTGGCACCCGAATGCATCAGTTGGGTGCCAGCTTCCTGCGCACTGGCCGTGGCGGCCCCGAACAACAGTCCCAGCGTCGCCATCGCGACAACAAGCATTCTCTTATTCATGTGACGTCACCCGTTCCGGCACCGGCTTGGTCTTCTCCCACCCGAAAAAGGTGTAGGCCCAGAGGAACACGAAGAATCCGTAGTAGAAAAACATGCAGATCCAGCCTATCCAGTGTTGCCAGGAAATCAGGTCGATATTCGGACCCAGCAGGCCGTGCAGGATGGCCGGCGTCACTTCGGCGCCGATCAGGCCGAGAATCAGGAAGGCGATGACGAACAGCGTCAATGCCACCTTGTAGCCCACCCCGCGGTAACGCACCGCCTTGACCTTGCCGCGATCCAGCCATGGCACCAGGAACAACGCCACGATGGACACCAGCAGGGCGAGAATGCCGGGCCCCTTGGCCGGAATCGAGCGCAAGATGGCGTAGAACGGGCTGAAATACCACACCGGCTTGATCGACGACGGCGTGGTCAGCACATTGGCCGGCGCGAAGTTTTCATGCTCGATGAAGAACCCGCCCATGCGCGGCGCCATGAAGATGACGAACGCGCAAATCAGCAGGAAGAAACCGACGCCCATGATGTCCTTGACGGTGTAGTAAGGATGGAACGGAATGCCGTCCTTCGGCGCATCCGGGCTCCAGCGATTGCCCTTCGGGCCATGCTTGACGTCGACGCCTTCCGGGTTGTTCGAACCCACTTCGTGCAATGCCGCCAAGTGCAGCACCACCAGCAGCAGCAGCACCAACGGCAGGGCCACCACGTGCAAGGCGAAGAAGCGGTTCAACGTGGCGCCGCTGGGAGCGGTGCCGCCGACCACGCCCATGATCCATTCCACCAGCGTGTTGCCGACCCACGGAATGGCGCCGAACAGCGAGATGATCACCTTGGCGCCCCAGAACGACATGTTGCCCCACGGCAGCACGTAGCCCATGAAGGCCTCGGCCATCAGCACCAGGAAAATCAGCATGCCCAGCGTCCACACCAGTTCGCGCGGGCGCTTGTACGAGCCGTACATCAAGCCGCGGAACATGTGCAGGTAGATGACGATGAAGAACATCGACGCGCCGGTGGTGTGCATGTAGCGGATCAGCCAGCCCCAGTCGACGTCGCGCATGATGTACTGCACCGACGCGAAAGCCTGGGACACCCCGCCAAAGGCAATGTTGGCGCTGGGGTCGTAGAACATCGCCAGGAAGATGCCGGTGACGATCTGGTTGACCAGCACCAGCAGCGCCAGCGACCCGAACACGTACATGACGTTGAAGTTCTTGGGCGCGTAGTACTCAAGCATGTGCTTGCGGTACATGGCCTTGAGGCCGGGCGCCCGCTCGTTGAACCAGGTTGGCGAAAACACTTTGGCCATTACGCGATCCTCTTCGCTACCGCCGCGCCGGCATCGGCACGTGTGTTGTCAGTCAGGCGGAATCGGCATGCTGCATCCGTGCAGGCCGTACCGACGCGACCGTTCTCCCCGTGCGCCACGCTCATAGCGTGGCCGACCCGAGCGACCAGGGTTTTGCGCCCTCGGGCATGACGCCGATCTCGACATGCTCCGCATCAACGAAGTGATACGGCGGAATGGGCATGTTCAATGGCGCCGGCGAACCGTCGTACACGCGCCCGGCGATGTCGTAACGCGAATGGTGGCAGGGGCAGAAAAACCCCGACTCCCAATTGGGATCGAACGGCTCGGGCCCGATTTTCGGTTCGTAATCGGGGATGCACCCCAGGTGGGTGCAGATGCGGATCATGACCAGCCATTCGGGCTTGATCGAACGATGCGCGTTCTTGGCAAACGGCGGCTGCTGGTTGACCGCATTGCAATGCGGATCCTTGAGCCGCGCTTCCACGTCCTTGCCGGTCAACGTGGCAATTTGCGCGGGGGTGCGATGAATGACCGAGATCGGCATGTTGCGCCAACCGACGGTGACCTGCTGGCCCACGGCGATCTTGCTGACGTCCACAGTGACCGGGGCACCCACGGCCTGCGCACGCGCACTCGGTTGCCACGATTTGATAAAGGGTGCAATCGCCGTCCCCAACCCGCCAATGCCGACCACTGCCGTGGTCGCGGTGAGGAAACGGCGCCGACCGTGATCGACGACTTCGTCTGTCATCAGGCTCTCCGCAATGTATGCCTAATCCACGTATCCGGTCATGGGCAACGCCCTCCGATTCACGTGCACGAAAACCGATTCAGTGTAGCCACCGGCTCAAACCCCTACAATGAGCTGCGTCAACCATTCCCACGGGCCGACGTTTCCACCGCCAACCAGCGTTCCCCTCGTTGGCGTCATGTCGTTTACGATACAACGCGCACATCGCTTTGCCACCCTCCCCGGCCGTCACGAATGCCCGAAATGCCGGCGTATCGTGTGGCATTTTGTCACGATCATCGCCAATACCCGCTTGCCGGCGTCAACGCAGGTGGATTCCCGTTCGTTCCATCTGTCTTCCCAGAGTACCGATGTCCGCGTCCTCATTGACCCACAAGCTCGCCTTCATTGCCCGCTTCGTCGTCCTTGGTCTGGCGGTTGCCTTCGTGGTCAGCCTGTTCTGGCCTGGCACCGGCCCGGCCTTGCGCGCCCGGCTGGGTTGGGGCGCAGCGCCGCAGGCCGTCGCCCCGGCCGCGTCGACGGCTCCGCCGGCACGTGCTTCCGCCACATCATCGGGACCGGTGTCCTACGCCAATGCCGTGGCCAAGGCGGCACCTTCGGTCGTCAACATCTACGCCAACAAGCTGGTGACCGAGCAGCCGACCCTGGGCGGACCGCTGGGGCGCATTTTCGGCAACATCCCCGCCGGTCCGGCGTTCACCCGTCGTGAGCAAAGCCTTGGTTCCGGCGTCATCGTCAGTTCCAGCGGCTACGTGTTGACCAACAACCACGTCATTACCGGCGCGCAGAACATCCAGGTGCTGTTGTACGACGGCCGCGTGGCCAGCGCCAAGGTGGTGGGTTCCGACACGGCCACGGACCTGGCCGTGCTCAAGCTCGATGTCGGTGACCTGCCGGCCATCCAGATCGCCACCACCAAGCCGCGCGTCGGCGACGTCGTGCTGGCCATCGGCAATCCACTGGGCATCGGCCAGACCGTCACCATGGGCATCGTCAGCGCCATCAGCCGCCAGCTCAGCTCGGCCAACCCGGAAGACTTCATCCAGACCGACGCCGCCATCAACTTCGGCAATTCCGGCGGCGCGCTGGTCAACGCGTACGGCCGCCTGGTCGGCATCAACACGGCCCTGCTCGGCCACGCCAGCGGCGCCGAGGGCATCGGCTTTGCCATTCCCGTGGACACCGCCCAGCGCGTGATGCGCGAAATCATCGCCACCGGGCACGTCACGCGCAGCTGGATGGGCATCACCTACGCCGACGTGCCGGTCCCGGCCAACAGCGGCCTGCCGGCGGCGGCGCACGGCGTCGTCGTCACCGGCGTATACCCCGGCGGCCCCGCGGCCAAGGTCGGCATCGAACGCGGCGACGTGCTGCTGGATGTCGACGCGCACGCCATCGTCAGCCCGGCCGCGCTGTACCGGCGCGTGTCGGTCAAGAAGCCCGGCAGCAAGGTCAAGCTGGACGGCGTGCGCAACGGCCAGCCATTCCATTACACGCTGACGCTGGTGACACGGCCGACAATGTCACAGGCCGGCGCGCGGCAGTAACGCGCCGCTACAATGCGCGACGCGTGCGGCCGCAGGAAACATGCGCCACGCAAGGTTTTTGTCGTCCACGCCCGACCGGATCACATACACTCGCCCCATGCGCATTTACATGCAAACACGACCGGCGGCCGACGAGCCTCCGCGCTACATGCAGCTGGTGCTCGAACAGGATCTCCTGGGCGGCTGGACGCTGTACCGCGAATCCGGCACGCAAGGCGGCCGCGCCACGCTGCGCAAGGAATTGTTCCTTGAGCGCGACGACGCGCTGGCCGCGTTCGAAAAAACACGCGACCAGCAAATCAAGCGCGGCTACCGCGTCATGATCACCCAGGGGATGGACTCGCCGCATGGCCAATGAGCTCGCCAACGACCGCCTGCTGCGCGCCCTGCGCCGCGAGCCAACCGACACCACGCCGGTGTGGATCATGCGCCAGGCCGGCCGCTACCTGCCCGAGTACCGCGCCACGCGCGAGCGTGCCGGCAGCTTCCTGGCGCTGGCGCAAACGCCGGAATTGGCCTGCGAGGTGACGCTGCAACCGGTCGAGCGTTTCGACCTGGATGCCGCGATCCTGTTTTCCGACATCCTCACCATTCCCGACGCGATGGGCCTGGGCCTGTACTTCGTGGAAGGCGAAGGCCCGCACTTCAGGCACCCGCTCGCCGACGCCGCCACCATCCGCGCGCTGAGCGTGCCCGACATGGACGCCAAGCTGCGCTACGTCACCGACGCGGTGCGCCTGATCCGCCATGAGCTGGCCGGTCGCGTGCCGCTGATCGGCTTTGCCGGCAGCCCGTGGACGATGGGCTGCTACATGGTCGAAGGCCGCGGCTCGCGCGACTTTGGCAAGCTCAAGGCCCTGTGCTGGAACGACCCGGCGCTGGCCCACCAATTGTTTGACGTGCTGGCCCGTTCCGTGGCGACGTATCTGTCCGCCCAGGCCGAAGCCGGCGCGCAGGCACTGATGGTGTTCGACAGCTGGGGCGGCATGCTGGCGCCGGCCATGTACCGCGAATTTTCGCTGCGCTACCTCACCCGCATCACGCAGCTTTTGAAAGCCGACGCGCATGCGCGCGAGTTGCCGCTGATCCTGTTTTCCAAGGGCGCCAACAGCCATCTGGAAGCCATCGCCGATGCGGGCTGCGACGCCATCGGCGTGGACTGGACGATCGACATCGGCGACGCCCGCACCCGCGTAGGCGAACGCATGGCGCTGCAGGGCAACATCGACCCGGCCATCCTGCGCGCCGATGACGACGCCATCGTGCGCGAAGTCGACGCCGTCATGGACGCCTTCGGCCCGCACCCCGGCCACGTGTTCAACCTCGGCCACGGCATCACGCCCGACATCGCGCCCGAAAAGCTGGGCGTGCTGATCGACGCCGTGCACGCCGCCGGGCGGCGCATCCGCGC
>DASVGR010000101.1:0-6439 GCA_036379395.1 Rhodanobacteraceae bacterium
GACCCTGACCAACACGCAGCATGTCCCGGTCGGCACCCGCGTGGAGGTGGAAAACCTGCTCGGACACATCACGGTCAAACAGGGTGGCCCGACGTTTTCCGTGACCGCCACCGTGGTCGCCGGCGGCAAGAACCAGCAAGCTGCACAGGCCCTGGCCGACCTCGTCGGCATCCGCGTGCGCCACGATCACGACGGCATGGTGATTCACGTCCACTACCCCACCGACCAGTACACCAGCTACCAGTACGTGCTGCCCAAGGGCGCCGAGGCGAACAAACACGCCATCCATTTTCTGGGCATGACCTTCCACGGCAGTTCCAGCATCTCGTCGATGAAGTACCAGCGCACGCACGTGACCGTGTACCAGGGCCACGACAAGGGCGTGCCGCTGCACGTCGATCTGGTCGTGTCCATGCCCGTCGACAGCCACGCCAAGATCGACAACCGCGTCGGCGCCATCAAGGCGGCCGATCTCAAGGGATCACTGTCGCTGGAAAACGATTCGGGTGACATCACCGCCAGCCGCGTCAGCGGGCAGCTCCAGATCGACGTGGACTCGGGCGACACCCTGGCCAGCGACATCACCGGCCCGCTCAAGATCGAATCCGATTCCGGCGACGTGACCGTCAAGGCCGTCAACGGCACGACCACCGTCAAGGCCGACAGCGGCGACATTCGCGCCACCCGGCTGGACGGTGACCAGCTCGAACTGGACAGCGACAGCGGCGACATCGTCGTATCCGGCGCCAGCGGCACCCTGCATGCCGACGCCGACAGCGGCGACGTGCGCATCGACGGGTTGGGCACCGTGCCGTACCTCAAGGCCAAAAGCGATTCCGGCGACATCCATGTCTCGGGCAACCTCGCCGGCGTGGCCAGCTTCAAGCTCGCCAGTGATTCCGGTGACGTCACGCTGACCAGCAGCCAGCCGCCCGCCGTGCATCTGGACATCTCCGCCACTGACATCCGCGTCAACTGGCCCGGCGTGCGCAACATGCAAAGCCGTGATGGCCATTACTCGGCCGACATCGGCGCGGCCACCGGCCAAGGCCGCATCAGCACCGATTCCGGCGACGTGACACTGACCCGATAAACCCCACGCAGGCGCGTACCCGCAATTGCACAAACGATATTCAAGGCAAGCGCCCGTCACCCCAAAAGACCGATCCCCTCCGCAGGAGCCTGCCTGCAGGCGATGGCTAGGAACAACTTTGAGTCCTTGAGCCATCGCGCGCAGGCGCGCTCCTACACAGTTGCGCGAACGATATCCGGGGCAAGCGCCCGGCACCCCAAAAAACCGCCCCCTCCGTAGGAGCCTGCCTGCAGGCGATGGCCAGAAACAACTTTGAGTCCTTGAGCCATCGCGCGCAGGCGCGCTCCTGCAGTTGCGCGAACGATATCCGGGGCAAGCATCACATCGTGTTTTCGCGTGATTTCCCTGCCATGCGTGACCTTGCCGGTCCCCTGCGGCTATGCTCCAATGCAAACGATCGTTTGGATCAAGCAACCCGAGGGGAATCATGAGCAACGAGCGTCCGTGGCTGGAACATTACCCGCAGGGAGTGCCTGAAACCATCGATGTCGACACCTACCCGTCGCTGGTCGCCGTCATCGAGGAAGCCTTCGAGCGTTTTCGCCACCGCCCCGCGTTCGCCAACTTCGGCCGCGTGCTGACCTATGGCGACATCGACCGCCTGAGCAGCCAGTTCGCCAGCTACCTGACCAACGACCTGGGCCTGGCCAAGGGCGACCGCATCGCCATCATGCTGCCCAACACGCTGCAGTATCCGATCGTGCTGTTTGGCGCCATGCGCGCCGGACTGGTCGTGGCCAACACCAACCCGTTGTACACGGCGCGCGAGCTCAAGCACCAGCTCAACGACGCGCAGGCGTCGGCCATCGTGGTGGTCGACAACTTCGCCGCCACGCTGCAAAAAGTCGTGGCCGACACGCCGGTCAAGCACGTCATCACCACCGGCATCGGCGACCTGCTGGGTTTTCCCAAGGGCGCGCTGGTCAACTTCGTGCTCAAGCACGTCAAGAAAATGGTGCCGCCATACACCCTACCCGGCGCCGTGCGCCTGACTGACGCGCTCAAGCGCGGTGCACGCCACAAGCTGCGCAAGCCCGAACTGACGCACGACGACCTGGCATTCCTGCAATACACCGGCGGCACCACCGGCGTGGCCAAGGGCGCCATGCTCACCCACCGCAACATGATCGCCAACATGCTGCAGGCCGGCGCCTGGATCGGCGACGCCATGAAGCCGGGCGAGGAAGTGATCATCACGGCGTTGCCGCTGTATCACATCTTTTCACTGACGGCGAACGCGCTGGTGTTCATGCGCCTGGGCGGGCTGAACTGGCTGATCACCAACCCGCGCGACATGCCCGGCTTTGTCAAGGAACTGAAAGCTTCGCACTTCACCGCGCTGACCGGCGTCAACACACTGTTCAACGGCCTGCTCAACACCAAGGGTTTTGCCGAGGTCGATTTTTCCAACCTGCGCCTGACCCTGGGCGGCGGCATGGCCGTGCAGCGCGCCGTGGCCGAACGCTGGAAAAAAGTGACCGGCTGCACCCTGGCCGAAGCCTACGGCCTGACCGAAACCTCGCCGGCGGTATGCATCAACCCGCTTGACCTGCCCGAATACAACGGCTCGATCGGCCTGCCGATTTCATCCACGAACGTGGCCATCTGGTCGGATGAAAACCAGCCCTTGCCGCACGGCGAAGTGGGCGAGCTGATGGTGCGCGGCCCGCAGGTGATGAAAGGCTACTGGAACCGCCCGGAAGAAACCGCCAAGGTGCTGGGCGACGACGGCTGGCTGCACACCGGCGACGTCGCGCGCATGGACGACAACGGCTACGTCTACATTGTCGACCGCAAGAAGGACATGATCCTGGTGTCGGGCTTCAACGTGTACCCGAACGAGATCGAGGATGTGGTCATCAACCACCCCGGCGTGGCCGAAGTGGCCGCCGTCGGCACGCCCAGCGAGCATTCGGGCGAAGTGGTCAAGCTGTTCGTGGTGAAGAAAGACCCGGCGCTGACCGAGGAGGCGCTCAAGGCGTACTGCCACGACAATCTCACCGGCTACAAGCGGCCCAAGGTGATCGAGTTTCGCGACGAGCTGCCCAAGTCCAACGTCGGCAAGATCCTGCGTCGCGCGCTGCGCGAGGAAGAAGCAAAAAAACCGCCGCAGCCGTGAGGCCCGCTTTCCGGCTTGCGCGAACATGTCGCGCAAGCCGGATCAATCTTCGCGCCAGGTTTCCAGCTTGTCGGCGTAGCCGCCCAGAAGATTCCACAGCGCGGCCTGCTTGTCTTCGGGAATGCGGCTGTAGGCCATGCCCAGCCACTGCTCCGACACGCGCGCCACGCTGGCTTCGACATGGATGTGCAGGTCGCTGCCGAAGATCATGTCCAGCACCCAGGTATCGCCCTGTTCTCCCGACCAGCCGTGCGGCCGATGCAGCAGCACGCCGGTGGCCGAAATGTCTTCCAGCTCTGTCGGCCACGACTCGTTGCCGCGGCTGAGCAGCACGGCCGTTTCGATGCGCATGCGCGCGTGGCGCAAACCTTCATTGACCCGTGTCGGATCGAGACTGTCCGTCATTGCTCATGAACTCCTTGCATGGCCAGACATGGCCACCCCCTGTTCTCCAACAACAAGCAAGTTGCGGGCCAACCATGCCTGATGCGCGAATACCGTTTCCAAAGCGTGCTGCAAGGTGCCACATTCCACCTTAACGAACGGTTGCCGAGCGACACTACACGTCAACTTGTGACGCTCGCGTGACAACCCGCTCCCGGCATTCGGGGGCTGGACTTGTCATCACGCAGGCGATAACCTTTGCACACGGGCCAGTCCTCCGAACAGATTTCACGATCGCCTGTCAGCGCGACGTACTTTCCGGCTGCCGCCCGGTTCGTTATTCATGCAAACGCCTCCACGCCACGGGGCCGCGACTTCGTGGGGATTGGTCACGCGCCACCACCGGGTCGCCCGACTGGCCTGCTGGCGGTCACGTCAAGGCGCGTGCGGTACATGACAAGTACTCCATGCGTCGCAATGCACAGGCAACACGACGGCTACCGATGGATCGGCGGCCAAGTGAGCCCGAACATGGTCCACGACAAAGAAGCGATGTGCTCAGATGAGCTCCGAACCCGCTGAAACCGGCGCCGCGCAAGCGCCCAACAGCCTGTTTGTGCCCGTGCCCCAGCAGCAGGAAATGCCGCTGGCGATCGTGCACGGCCAGCCTGTGCTGCAAATGCCGCAGGACCTGTACATTCCGCCGGACGCACTGGAAGTCATCCTGGAAGCGTTCGAAGGCCCACTGGACTTGCTGCTGTACCTGATCCGCCGCCAGAACCTCGACATCCTGGACATCCCGATCGCCGAAATCACGCGCCAGTACATGGCCTACATCGACATGATGCGCGACGTGATGCGCCTGGAGCTGGCGGCCGAATACCTGCTCATGGCCGCCATCCTGGCCGAGATCAAGTCGCGCCTGCTGTTGCCGCGCCCGCCGGTCGAGGAAGGCGCCGAAGAAGACGATCCGCGCGCCGAGCTGGTGCGCCGCCTGCAGGAATACGAACGCTTCAAGACAGCGGCCGAAAACATCGACGAGCTGCCGCGCCAGGAACGCGACTTCAGCCTCGCCAGCGCGCACGTCGACGACCGCAACGTGGTGCGCCTGCCGCCACCGGTCGACCTGCGCGAAATGCTGCTGGCGCTGAAGGACGTGCTGCAACGCGCCGAACTGTTCACCACCCACGAAATACAACGCGAACCGCTGAGCGTGCGCGAACGCATGAGCAACCTGCTGGCCCTGCTCGAAGACGGCCAGTTCCACCGCTTCGAAACCCTGTTCACCATCGAGGAAGGCCGTCTGGGCGTCGTCGTCAGCTTCCTTGCCATGCTGGAACTGGCCAAGGAATTCCTGATCGAAATCGTGCAGGACGCGCCCCTGGCCGCCATCTACATCAAGACCGGCAGCGCCGCCGTGCAAGCCGCCGTACACGAGTCCTGACCATGGACAGCATCCAGCTCAAACCCATCCTCGAAGCCGCGCTGCTGGCCTCCAGCCAGCCGCTGACGCAACTGCAACTCGAAGCCTTGTTTGCCGAAGACGAGGCCAATCCGGTCAGCCGCACCGACATCGCGACGGCACTGGAAGCCCTGGCCGACGATTGCGCCGGGCGCGGCATCGAGCTGGTCGAGGTGGCCAGCGGCTTTCGCTACCAGATCCGCAAGGACGTGCATCCATGGGTGCAGCGCCTGTGGACCGAACGTCCCAGCCGCTATTCGCGCGCCCTGCTCGAAACCCTGGCGCTGATCGCCTACCGGCAGCCCATCACGCGCGGCGAAATCGAACAGGTGCGCGGCGTGGCGGTGTCCAGCAACATCACCAAGACGCTGGAAGAGCGCGAATGGATCCGCGTGGTCGGCCACCGCGACACGCCCGGACGGCCGGCCCTGTTCGGCACCACGCGATTGTTCCTGGATTACTTCAACCTCAAGTCGCTGGACGAACTGCCGCCGCTGGCCGACATCCTCAATCTCGAGGAGATCGATCCACAACTGGCATTGGACGATGCCGTTCCGGCGGCCGCCAACGTGGCACCGCCCTCTGCCGCCACGCCGGATGACGCGGACTTCGCGACAGAAGCCGGCCCAGGCACCGAAGCCGACACCAAATCCGCATCGACCGGCGCCACCACCCCCGACACGGACGCCGTCGCGTCCACCATCGTCACAGCCGCTGCCGATGACGAACCATCCCCGCATTCCACCCCCATCGATTCCGCCGACGCGACCACCGAGGCCGCCGCGGAAACCCCGGTCACCACCGGGGCGCAAAACCCCGAGGAGAATCGCGCATGACTGCGCCCAACCGTTCCGTCCTGTCCCTCAAGCGCCACTCGTCCGAAGGCCGTCCCGACGCCCTGAGCGAACGCCTGCACAAAGTACTGGCCAACGCCGGCCAGGGCTCGCGCCGCATGCTGGAAGAGCGCATCGCCCACGGCGAAGTCAGCGTCAATGGCGAAGTGGCCCAGATCGGCACCAGCGTCTGCTCCGGCGACCGCGTGGCCATCGACGGCCACCAGTTCGTGGTCACCACCGATGCACGCGACAGCGCCGACGTCATCGTCTACAACAAACCCGAGGGCGAGCTGGTCACCCGCGACGACACCGAAGGCCGCCCGACCGTGTTCGAGCAGCTGCCGAAAGTGCGCGGCGCGCGCTGGATCGCCGTCGGCCGCCTGGACATCAACACCACCGGCCTGCTGCTGCTGACCACCGATGGCGACCTCGCCAACGCGCTGATGCACCCCAAGACCGGCATCGAGCGCGAATACCTGTGCCGCGTGCACGGCGAAGTGCCCGAGGAAGTCCTCGAACAGCTCAAGGCCGGTGTCGAACTGGAA
>DASVGR010000102.1:0-54200 GCA_036379395.1 Rhodanobacteraceae bacterium
AATGGGTCATGCCCCGCTGTGAAATCGCGGCGGGGCATGGCTGTCATGGCGTGGCAGCGCGGGATTGGCTGGCCGGACGTGATGTGTTTGCGCCGGGAGCGCGCGGGTCAGGCGTCGGCGCCCCGTGCTGCCGGTCATGCCCCGCCGCGCGCACGGTTGCCGCTGGTGGCCGTGGATGAGCCTTGCGTCCGCGGCAACGTCCACACGATGACAAGTGCCACCACGAGCAGGGCCGGGAAGACGATCACGCTGCCTTCCGGGCCGACCGTGCCGCCGCTCAACCAGACCGGGCCGACGGGCTGGCTGGTCAGGAGGTGGCCGGTGGCGGCCAGTCCGCTGTCGGCGGTGCCGAACAGGAAGGTTTCGCTCCAGTCCCACGCCGCATGCAGGCCCATCGCCCACCACAGCGAACCGGTGCGCCATACGGCCAGACACGCCACCAGCCCGAAAGCGGCCACCTGGATCAGGCCGGCAAGGCTTTCGCCGTGGTTGGACAGGTGCGCGCAGGCAAACAAGATGGACGCCACGACAGCTGCCGCGACCGGTTTCAGCGCGTGTGACAGCCGAAAAAACACGAAGCCGCGAAACGTCAGTTCCTCGGTGGCGGCCACCAGGCAAAACGCCAGCGCCCACACCACGCCCGACCGGACCAGCGACCATGCGCCGGCGCCGGAAAAAGTGATGCTGGCCGCATGGCTCAGCCACAGCACGCCCATCACGGCCGCCAGCACCAGCAAGCCGCAAAGGGCGCCTTGGCCGAAGTGGGCCCATCCACGGCGCGAGCGCAGGCCGTAGCTGGTCCAGGCGCGCTTGTCGATGCGTGCCATGCAGAGGGTCGCGACGAGTGCGCCGAAGCACAACATGGCTTCGGTGACGAGCATGTGTGTCGGCGTCAGTGCACCGTGCGGTTGCAACGGGTAGTGCAGCAGGTAGGCGATGTGGTCCAGCACCGCCACGACGACGGCGAGGATGACGAAAAACAGCGCGACGGCCCAACCGGCACGCAAGCCGTCCGGGCCGCGGAACAGGCGTTGCCAGCCGGATGGCGGGAGAGATGAAGTGGTCATGGGGCGATTGTCCGTGGACGGAATGTGGCAAGGGCAGTGGCAAATGTCACCGGAAGATAGTGATGGTTGAGAGGGCTTTCGGCAGGCTCAATCGGAATGCAGGGTTGCCGGCATGCCGTTGCGGGGTGGCGTGGATGCGTATTCGCTGTGGGCGATGGCGTGATTGACCAGCGGGCGCAGCAGGGGCGATTGCACGGCGCGCATGACCCAGGCGTTGCAGCGGATGCCCAGTGCCGTGCGCGGCGCGGCGGCCGCGATGCGGCCGGGCGGCAGGTGCTGGACACGAGTGGCACGCGGCCGCATGGTTTGCTCGAACGCGGCCAGCGCTGCCGGCAGCCGGGATGGGTTGGTGGCGATGCGGGCCGCGTGCAGGCAAGTCGCCAGTTCGGCCGCGCCACGCAAGGCCATGGCGGTGCCAAGACCGCTGAGCGGGCTGGAGCACCACGCGCTGTCGCCCAGCAGCACCACGCGGCCGTCGTGCCAGCGCGGCAGGTGGATCTGCTCGCACAGGTCGAGCGCGAAATCGTCGGCCAGGCGTGCCGCGTCCAGCAGCTCGCGCGCGCGCCAGCCGGCGTCGGCAAACGTGCGTTCCAGCAGGGTCTGCCGCGCGTCGCGGTCGTGGCGTGGCGGCAGGGTGTCGGCGGCAAAGGTCAGGCCGATTTCCTGCTGGCCGGGATGCCCCGGTCGGGCAATCAGCTTGCGTCGGCCGGGGCGTTGTACATCAGCGCCCAACCATCCAGGGACGGCGTGCCGGCGTGTTTGTCGAGGGTGAACCAGGCGTGGGCCAGGCCCAGAGGTTTGCGGCAGTGCTCTTCCGGTCCAAAGCGCAGCGCGCGCACGCGCGAATGGGTGCCGTCCGCCCCGACCACCAGATCGGCATCCAGACGCTCGCCGCTGCGCAAGTGGGCGCGGATGCCGGTGGCCGTGTCTTCCAGCGCCTCGACCGTGTCCGCAAAACGGTGATTGACGCGTGGCCCGCAGGCCGCGTGCAACAGGCACGCCAGATCGGAGCGCAGCAGCTCCTCGCTGGATATGAAACCGCGCCCGCCGAACGCCGTGACCGGCATGCTGGCCAGCCGGCGCCCGGCGGCATTGACCCACGCCGCACCGCGCTGCGGCAGCAATCTGGCGCGGGTCGCGTCAAGCAGATCCATCCGCGCCAGCACCTCGCGGCAATCGCCGCGCAGGTCGACCGTCTGGCCACCACCGCGCAGGGTTGGCGCCAGCTCGACCACGGTGACGCGCCAGCCGTCGCGTTCCAGCAACACGGCCAGGGCATCGCCCGCGATGCCGGCGCCGACGATCAATGCATGGGGCATGATGGCCTCCTCAACTAATGCAAATATTTCGCGTTAGGTTAGCTGTCCTTTCTTGCTAACGCAACAATTTCGCATTAAATTGCAGGCATGACTTCTTCCCCAGGCACCGCCCGTCCCGGCGGCCGCACGGCGCAGACACGCCAGGCCGTGTTGGCCGCCACGCGCGAACTGCTGGCGCAATCGACGGACGGTACGATTGATGTGGCCGCGGTGGCGGCCCGCGCCGGCGTGCACGTGGCCACGCTTTACCGCCGCTGGCGCAACGCGGACGGCCTGATCATCGACGCGCTGGCCAGCGAAATGAACCGGCGTTCGCCCATTCCGGCCAGCGGCGATTTGCGCGCAGACATGCTGGTCTGGGCCGCGCGCCTGCAGCGCCGGTTGAACGATTCGCGGCAGCGGTATTTCCTGCGCGCGTTGCTGCGCGCGGGCGATGGCGGGCAGCATTCGCCGGACGATCTGCAAACCCTGGCCGGCCCGCGGTTGCGCGACATCCAGGCCACCCTGGACGCCAGCCACGCCGACACGCTGACCTGGCTGGACGTGTTCGAGGTCATCGTGGCGCCGGCCTACACACACGCCCTGCTGGGCATTCCGATGGACGCGTCCGCCGACGCGGCCCGGCTGGTCGACAACCTCATCGCCATCCGCGACAGCCGCGCGGCGCGCAAGACGTAACCGCCCCCACGACAACAGGCAACTTCATGCAACTGCATACCCATATCGACGTGGCGGCATCGCCGCAACGCCTCTGGTCGGTGCTGACCGATTTCAGGCGCTTTCCGGAGTGGAACCCGTTCATCCGCAGCATCCAAGGCTCCTTGCGGAAAGGCGCCAAACTTGACGTGCGCCTCGGCCCACCCGGCGGCGACATCATGGCGTTCAAGCCCATGGTGACGCGCGTGGAACCTGGCCGTGTCTTGGCATGGCTGGGCGTGCTGGCGGCGCCGTGGCTCTTTCGCGGCGAGCACGTTTTTCGTCTGGAGCCACTCGAAGGCGGACACACCCGCATGCACCAGAGTGAAACCTTCGGCGGCCTCCTGTTGCCACTCCTGCGCCGCCGCCTCGAGGTCGACACGCGACGCGGATTCGAGGCCATGAACAAGGCGTTGAAAGCGCGGGTGGAAGGCGAGCCGGTGCCGTCGGCTTTGATGCCTTGATGCGGCATGGCCATCGAGGTGGCGAAGTATCGGACAACGAACGGGCGTGGCCGGCCATGACGCGATGGCTGCCAGCCACTGCCGTCATGGTGATGGCAGTTGCGGCAGCAGGCTTTCCTGTTCCAGCGTCAACGGGTAACGCGACAGCGCCTGGGACACGGCCGGCCAGCCAGCTCGTTCGGCGCCGCGTTGCATGGCGTGCAATGTGCTGGCGTCGGGCGTGGCTGCGGTGCGTTGCAGTTCGGCCGGCAGATACCGCCATTTCACGTGGCAGGCGAAAACGCGGCGGCATGGATTGTTCGAAGGTCTGCTGCGGTTGCCGGGCTCACAAGTGCGTAGTTGTAACCGTTGCCGGACCAATAGGTGGCCACCAGCTGGCCATCACGGCGCTGGCCATGGGGCAACCCACCTTTGCCGGGCGCCGGTGGCCGAATATAGAAACTGATAGCGCCGCCTTGGAGGTTTTCGTAAAGCACCATGGCGGCCGGCCCACTGTCGGTTGCCACCAAGCGCGCACCCACGGGGTGGAATCCGGCACCATTCAATCGGGGTAGCGGCGGCGCGTGGGGGAAGTGCTTGCCGAGCCATGCTTGCAGCTGTCCCGGTTTGTGTTGCGTCATGTCGAGCCGCAGGTGACGATCCGTCGCAAACATGCGGTAAGCCTGTAGGGCATCAGCCATCGGCGCAGCGATGGCCGGAGTGGTCAAACTGCGCGCTTGCCAGCCGCCAGTCGCGCCAATGCCGAGTGCCAGCACCAAGACTGCCGCTGTCGCCAGGTGCGCACGGCGGCGGTTCGCACGGCGCACACGGATCGCCATCGGGTCCAATGTTCGGTGGCGGGCAGAGCCTGGAAAATCGCCATAAGCGGCGCGCAACTGTTGCGCATCGCGTTGCCAGCCACGAATTTCCTTCGCACGAATGGGATGTCGATCTAGCCAGCGCTCCAGCCGCACTCGATCCGCATCGCCCAGTTGGCCATCCACGTAAGCGTGAAGCTGCACCTCGCTGGGGAACGGACCCGTTGAATCCACATCATGCATGTCGCTCATTTCAGTACCCTCAATACGGGCGGTTTTGCCGATTCACCTTCGCTAAGCCGGTGTAGTGCGGCACGGGCACGAGACAGCCGTGACATTACGGTGCCGATGGGGATGTCGAGCAAGGCAGCGACTTCCCGATAGCTCATGCCCTCCACCGAAACCAACAAGAGCAAATGGCGCTGTTGATCCGGCAGGCGCTCCAATGCCTCCATGACGGACGCTGCCACCACTTCCCGTTCCACGGACGGCTGTTCGGTTGGCGCGCTGCGGCCAAGCAGCTCCAGCATGAGAGCACCGCGGCGTGCGTGGCGCTTGCCGTCGAGGAACTTGCGGTAGGCGATGGCAAACAACCACGCGCGCAACGCCGAGTCATCACGACGGCTGCCCCAGTGTGACAGTGCGCGCTCCAGCGTAGCCTGGGCCAAGTCATCAGCCGCGCTGACATCGCGCGTCAACCAGCACGCAAAGCGGCGTAGCCGTGGCAGCAGCTCGCGCAATTGATCGTCGGTGAACGTGGTACGGCGCATGGTCCAAATCGGTTCAATAGTCAGGAGGTAGACGCGGCAACAGGCAATTTATTCCCTCGAGCATGGAATAAATCCGGCTGCCGCACGTCTTCCAAGGTGCAGCCCGGTCAGTGTCAACGCATGGGCAGCGAACAGCATTTAACCTTCTCACAGGAAATCATCACATGATCCACAGTCGCCAATCCCCTGCCTCGTGGTGTTCGTACCTTGCTGCCACATGCTGCGCAGCGGCGCTGGCCCTCGTCTTGAGTCCTGTCGCGCATGGTGCCCAATCGACCAAAGACGTGCTTCCCGCGCCGGTCTACGTGACGCTACAGGGCAGCAACAAGGTGGAAATCCTGCCCAGCGGCAAGACCTGTGACAATCTGCCAAGCGCCCACTACGTGGCCGTCAGCCCCGATGGCAAGCAGTTGCTGGTCAGCAGCGCTGGTCAACCGGATGCCTACTTGGTGAATCTCCCAACGTGCAAGAAAGTGGCCACCTTCGATGTCGGGCCGGTGCCGCAGGGCGTGCAGATCAGCCCGAACGGGCATTGGGGCCTGGCGGTCGGAGCCGGCGACGGCACGATCACCATTATCAACATGCAAACCGCCAAGGCGGTCAAGACCATCAAGGTCGGCAAGACGCCCCACAACGCGCGCTTCACGGCCGACAGCAAACTTGCGTACGTGACACTGCAGGGCGCCGGCGCTGTGGCCGTGATCAACATGCAAACGCTCAAGAAAACTGGCGAATTCAAAACGCCTGGGCTCCCGCATCCACACAACCTCGACCTGTCCGCCGACGGCAAAACTCTGTGGATTCGTGGTTTCGTCAGCAAGGTGGCCGCCGTCGACCTGACCACGCACAAGGTGATGGCGGTCATCCCGGTTGGTTTGGGGCATGGCGGTATCGACGTCATTCCCGGCGGTCGTTACGTCTTTGCCGGTGCCATTGCCGACCATGTGGTGGATGTCATCGACCCCAAAACCTTTAAAGTCGTCAAACGCATCGACGTCGGGCAAGGGCCGCATGGCGTGCGTGCCAGTCGCGACGGGCAGTGGATCTACGCCGGTGTCGTCGGCACCAACAAGATTGCCGTGATCAGCACGAAGACGTTGGATGTGGTGAAGCAGATTCCAACCGAAGGCAACGTGCCGTTCTGGATTGCCGTGGCAGGGCACGACTGACACGCTCGTACGTTACAGATGCCAGAGCACGGGCGGGCGCGAGGCCGACATGCGACGCGGATTCGAGGCCATGGATGACCTCGGCTGGACGAGGCAATGTGCCTTGATGTTGCTGGACTCCGGCAGGCGAGGCATGGCGCTGTGGCGCTGTCGGGCATGTTGCAACAGGCAAAACAAAAGGCAGATCCGCGAAGATCTGCCTTTTTTCGAAACTTGGTAGCGGGGGTAGGATTTGAACCTACGACCTTCGGGTTATGAGCCCGATGAGCTGCCAGACTGCTCCACCCCGCATCAGGGAGACGCGCATTCTACACAGGCTTTCGAATCGCTGCAACAACGTTTTTGCATCTACATGATTTAAAAAGAATTAAGGTACAAGAGCGCGGGCCGGTGTCATTCGGCGGGCGGTTGGCGGTACAGGGTCAGGTAGGCCTTGACGGCGGCGATGGCCAGCGGGATGGAACCGAAAATGATGAAGACCAGATCACCCGGCAGGCGCAGCCATTCGATCAGGTGCGAGCGCGGGGTGCCGGTGTACACGGTCGAGCGCGCATGCCAGTAGCCGTGCTGGACCACGTCCCACACCTGCAGCACGCCGCCGGGGAACAGGCTCATCACGATCATCAGAACCAGACCGATGTTGGTGCCCCAGAACGTCACGCGGACATATTTTTCAATGCCCGGCCACTGTTCGTCGCTGGTGCATTGGCGCAGCACGAAGACCACCAGCGCGATGGCCAGCATGCCGAACACGCCCATCATCGCCGCGTGGCCGTGGTTGGGCGTGAGCAGCGTGCCCACTTCGTAGTAGCTGACGATTGGCAGGTTGATGAGAAAGCCGAACACGCCTGCGCCGACGAAGTTCCAGAAGCCGACTGCCATCAGAAAATAAAATGTCCACTTGTGCGGCACGGCTACCCGTTCGCCGCAAGCGTTGCAGGTGCCGTTGCGAGTGGTACGCATGAACTCCCAGGCATCCATGGTCAGCAACGTCAGCGGCACCACCTCCAAGACCGATATCATGGCTGACAAGGCCATGTTCACGTTGCCCTGGCCGGTGAAATACCAGTGGTGACCGGTGCCGATCAGGCCGCCGGCGAAGTACAAAATGGCATCCATGTAGATGACGCGCATGGCCACGTTGCGCCGGGTCAGGCCAAGCTGGAAGAACGTCAGTGCCACCACGGTGGTGGCGAAGAATTCGAAGAAGCCTTCGACCCACAGGTGGATGATCCAGAAGCGCCACAGGTCGACCACGGTGAAGTTGGTGTGGGCGCCGTAAAAAAGCGCGGGCAGATAAAACACCGGAATGGCCAGTGATGCCCACAAGAAGGCCTTGGCCAGCGGCTTGGCATGTTGATCGGTGTTGTGGCGAGGACGAGCCAGGGTAAACAGGATGGCGAACCACGCGACCAGGCCGATCACCAACAGGTATTGCCAGATACGCCCCAGCTCCAGGAACTCCCAGCCTTGGTCGCCCAGCCAGAACCACCATTTGCCCAGCCATTGGGCAATGCCGGCCCATTCCCCGAGCAGGCTGCCACCGATGACGATGACGAACGCGGCAAACAGAATGTGAACCCACAGGGCGAAATGGCGTGGTTCGTCACGTCGCAGTGAGCGGCCCAGGAACAGCGCGGCGGCGACGTAGGCGGTGGCAATCCAGAAGATGGCGGTTTGCAGATGCCAGGTGCGCATCAGGTTGCTGGGAAAGATGCTTTCCAGATCAAACCCGTAAAAACTGCCGGGATCGGCGCGGTAATGCGCCACGGCGCCGCCCACCAGTGTCTGCATGAGAAACAGCAGCGCGACCACGACGCAAAACTTCACCAAGGCGCGTTGTCCGGGGCTGGTCTGGCCCGGCAACAGTTGCGGATGCACGTGGCGGTCGTGGCTGATCCAGCCCAGGTAGTCGAACTTGCCGAAGATCAGCAGCATGCCGGCAATGCCGGCCAACAGCACGATCAGGCTCAGCGCGCTCCACAGGATGGCGCCGGGGATAGGGGTGTTGCCGACATCCGGGTCATACGGAAAATTGTTGGTGTACGAGTGGCTGTAGCCGGGGCGATCGGCTACTGCCGCCCACGCGGCCCAGGTGACAAAGGCGCTCAGTTGGGCCAGTTCGTGCGGGTCGCTGATGAGGCCTTTCTGCAGACCGCCGTTGGTGTTGGGATGCTGGAAATAGTCGGCCCAATAAGATTCCTGTGCATGCCAGGCGGTGGTTTCGGCGGGGGTGAGCGTCAGCTTGCCGGTTTGTGTGTCGTAGCGGTTGGTTTTCAGTTCCACGGCGGCCTGTGCCTTCACGCCGGCCAATTGTTGCGGCGTGAGTTTGTCCGCGGGCTGGCCGTATTGATGTCGCGCGATGGCGTCGGTGGTGGCCAGTCCCCATTGGTGCAGGGCCGTGGCCGAATAATCCGGGCCCAGATACGCCCCGTGGCCCCAGATGCTGCCGTTGTCCATCAATCCGTATTTGAGAAATACGCCCTGGCCGTCGCGGATGTCCTGGCCGGTGAACAGCACGTTGCCTTGGCTGTCGAGTACCTGCGCGGGGATGGGCGGTGCGTCGTCGTAGGCCAGAAAACTGATCAGGCCAATTCCGGAAAAGCCCAATATCAGCACGATCCAGATCGTGCGCAGCCACCAGCGTGACAGTGGGCGGGCGTCGTCGACGTCCAACGGCAAGGCTGCATCGTTCATGGAATGCTCCAGTTGAGAGATGGCGGTACAGTCGAGGCGATTGTCGGGTGGGATGGAATGTTGCTGGTTGATCCGCGTCAGTGCTGCGGCAATATGACAAAACTACATTGGCTTCATCATTCTGTGGCGGCATAAGCGCCGCTTTTTTCATGGAGCCGTCTCAATGAGCCAACGCTATCACGGTGTGTCGGCCAACATCCTCGATGCCATCGGCGACACGCCGCTGATCGAAATCGAGGGCGTGTACGCCAAGCTGGAGTTCCTCAATCCGTCCGGCTCGATCAAGGCGCGCATCGCCAAGTACATGATCGAGCATGCCGAGGCCGCGGGCCTGCTCAAGCCGGGCGACACCATCGTCGAGGCGACCAGCGGCAATACCGGCAATGCGTTGTCGATGGTGGCGGCGGCCAAGGGTTATCGCATGCTGGTGGTGATGCCGCAGGGCTTGTCGTCCGAGCGCGTGGCCATTTCACGCGCGTATGGTGCCGAGGTGCTGTTTTGCGGCAGTTTTCACGTCAACGAGGCATTGCAGCGCGCGCGTGAATTGGGCCGGCAGGATGGTTATTTCGCGCCCAGCCAGTTCGAGTCGGAATGGAACGTGGAAGAAAACCGCGAGTTGCTGGGGCCGGAAATCCTGGCGCAGCTGCCGGGCGGCAAAGTGCCGGACGCGCTGGTGCTGGGCGTGGGCACGGGCGGCACGCTGATTGGCGTGGGGCAGGCGTTTGCCAAGGTCAACCCGAAGGTGCGGCTGTTTGCGATGGAGCCGTCCGAATCGTGCACGATCTTGTGCGGCGAAATTTCCAAGCATCAAATCGAAGGCATTTCCGACGGTTTCGTGCCGGGCATTTTCCAGCGCCATCACGAGCTGGTGAAGGAAACGCTCAGCGTGGACAGCCCCGATGCCATTGCTTCGATGCGCCATCTGGCGCGCGATTACGGTCTGTTCTGCGGCCCCAGCTCGGGTGCGCACCTGCTTGCGGCCAAGCGGGTGCGCGAGCAGTTCCCCGAGCTTGAAACCGTGGTCACGATTTTTTGCGACGAAGGCGAAAAGTACCTGCACGAGTACTTCATGGCGCCAGACAACACCGACGTCGGCACGCAGCATTTTGCCTGACGTCGGTGCGGACGGGACGCGGTCGCGTTTTCAGCGGGCTGCGTCGGGCGTGCGCACGATGTGGGTGGGCAGCGCGAAGGACACGTCGAGATCGGCCAGGGCGTCGATGATCCTGAGGTTGATGGATTGCTGCAGGTCGGCGTACGTGCTGAAGGCAGGCGAGAGCACGTAATAGACGAATTCGAAGCGGAAGCCGTCACGGCTGATTTCCATGAAGTGGCCGCGGTCCAGCCGTGTCGCGGCCTCGCCTTCGATGAGGCTGTTGACGGTGGCGGCAATCCGGCCGAGGCGCTCGCGCGGCGTGTCCAGCGGCACGTAAAAATCGAACAGGACGCGGCGCTCCCGGCGGCGGCTGTAGTTGTACACCAGCTGGCGCAGCAGGGTGGCGTTGGAAATGGCCATCTCCTCGCCGTCGAGCGACTGGATGCGCGTGCTCTTGATGCCGACCTTCCTGACAGTGCCCTGATCGGTGCCGAAACCGATGTAGTCGCCGACCTCGAACGGTTTGTCCAGGCCGATCGCGATCGAGGCGAACAGGTCTTCCAGCACGTTCTTGGCGGCCATCGCTACGGCAATGCCGCCGATGCCCAGGCTGGTGATGAAGGTGCCGATGGGCACGTTGGCGCTCGACAGCAGCACCAGCAACAACGTCACCCAAACCATCAACTGGACAAACCAGGTCAGCAGGCCGTAGATGACGGGGTTGCTTTTTTGCATGCTGCCTTCGGGCGTGGCGCGCTTGAGCCAGCCGACGATCAACGCGCTGAGCCAGAAGCCGATCTGGATGGTGAACAGCACCAATGCCAGCCAGCCAATGAGGCCGTTTGTCGTCCCCTTTTTGCCCAGCAACCAGTACAGGCGGGCATCGATGTCGGCGCCGAAATGCAGCGAATGCAGGGCCATCACGATGGCCAGCAGCAACAGCAGCCAGCCGCGCGTGGCGCGCAGGACGATGGCCATCAGGCTGATCGGCATGGCGTGCGGATGACGGGTGGCGACGCTGGCCAGCCGTGCGCCGACAAAGCGCACCAGGGTGAACACGACGATGTAGCCGACCAGCGCACCGATGCCTGCCGCGACCCATGCGTAGACGGAATTGCCGAGAAAATCGGCGTGTTGAAACCACGAATCCATGAACCGTTCCATGCCGTTGGCCAAGGGCGTGGGGCCCGATTGGCCTAGCGTAATGCAGCCTTCTGTGGCGATGCCACATGGCAGGTGTGGTCAGTGGCAAGTGTCCAGGCGCAAACCGCAGTGATCCAGCGCGTTGGCCAGGGTGCGCGTGCGTTGGGCCACGATGGTGCGCAGGTCGTGGCAGGCCAGCCAGCACAAGTGGGCCTCGAACAGGCTTTCGCATTGTGTCTGGGCGGCTTCGACCAGTTGCAGCAAGCGGCATTCGTCGCTCGTGCGTGCCGGATAGCCGGGGTAGCCGATCGTCAGACGCCGCCGTCCCGCCAGGGCCGTGGCGCACATGAAGGCGTAGACGCATCCCAGAACGTGCTCGGCGTCGTGGCCGCAGGCGCAGACGAGGTCACCGTCCAGCAACGGGCAGTGTCCTTGGCCGACGGCGATCAGGCGCCAGGCGCGCAGCAACAAGTCATCGCCAGCGGGGGCGGGCGTCGTGGCGTACAGCTCATCGGGAAATCTGTTCGAGTCCATGCCATGGATGAAGCGTTGGGGATGAGGCTCTAATGTAAATGAGAATTATTATCAATTACAAGTGAGCCAGAATCCTTCCTTCATCCGCCGTTTCGACAGGTGGCTGCCGTCTCAGGTCGTGGTACCGCCGGGGGCGTCCTCGCGCTGCTGGAACACGCGCTTGAGCACGTAGTCGGACGTGATCTGTTCGCCGCACAGAAGCATCGCGGCCAGTTCGCCGCCGAGGATCTGCGGGGCGATGACGACGTCCGGCTGCACCAGCTTGATGCGGGCCAGGTGCTTGGCGTCGTTGACCGCCGCGACGGTGCGCGCATGGCCGCCCAGTTCGCGGGCGGCAAGGATCACGAACGCGTTTTCCGAGTCGTCGTCAAGCATGGCCAGCACGGATGCCGCCTTGTCGGCGCCGGCCTGACGCAACACTTCGACGCTGCCCGGATCGCCGATGACGATGTCGACTTTTTCATCGATGTCTTCTGGCGTCTGGCGCAATACGCGGGTGAGCGCTTGGCCGCGCCGCGCCAGCTCGCGCGAGGTGTTGATGGCCAGGGGCGAGTTGCCGATCACCACGAAGTGGTTTTCACGTTTCATGCCGGATCCCGTGTGACTAACAATGCGTTTGAGGCTGCGCGAGACCATCGGCGCGATGACCGCGGTCAAGGACGTGGCGAACACCGTCAGGCCCAGCACGATGACCGAAATGGCAAACAGCTTGGCTTCGGATGTTTGCGGCGTGATGTCGCCGTAGCCGACCGTGCTCATGGTCACCATGGCAAAGTACAGCGCGCTGACCAGGTCGGTGATCTGCGGCTTGAACTGGTCGCCCAGATAATACGTGCCGAAGGTGGCGTACAGCAGCAACATCACCATGGATGTGACGGCGAACAACGTGCTGCCGGCGATGCTCGAGTGGTCGAACCGCCGCCAGGAAGCCAGCAACAGCGCCAGCATCAGGATGAAATAGCCCAGCAGCAGATGGCCGTCGACGTGGTGGCCGAAGAACAGGCTGACGGCGGCGGTCGCGGCCAGCAGCATGGCCATGATCCAGGCAATGCGCGAGCGGAACAGCAGGCCGAAGGCCATCACCAGCATGCCGACACCGATCAGCAGCGGTGGAATCATGGCCGGCGTAATGACCGGGTGGGCTTGCATCAGGCCGTCGAGAAACGGCTTCCAGTTGGCGCCGAAATCCGATTGCAGCAGCCATATGCCGCCCAGGCCCAGCAGCAATGCCAGCGGAATGTGG
The DNA here is from genome assembly GCA_036379395.1 of Rhodanobacteraceae bacterium. Lineage (GTDB taxonomy): Bacteria > Pseudomonadota > Gammaproteobacteria > Xanthomonadales > Rhodanobacteraceae > Oleiagrimonas. Next base: position 12,996 of record DASVGR010000102.1, read on the forward strand.
GGAAACCAGGTGTCGCCACGCAACAGGCCGTGCAGACGATTGATCAGGATGCGCGCGCGTTGCAGTGGCGAGAAGATCACGAGTGATGCCTTGTTGCCGGGGGAATGGTTGCCGCTACCTTAGCAAAAGCGGGTGTCTTGCCATATGCGGCGGCATTTCGGAAATTGGGCGATGCGGAGTGGTTGCCGCAAAGCGTCCAACCAGACCAGTCTGGTCGATCTGGCGAGGCGCAAGTGGGGTTGGCGGCGACAGGCCCGGCCGCGCTATCTTTGGGCGGCCTTGTCCAAGGCCACAGTCTGCATCGGGGATTTGCCACGTGAACACGCAACCAGCCGGCGGCTTCATGTCGCGTCATGAGCTCACCATCCGCGGCGTCATCATCGGCATCGTCATCACGGTGGTGTTCACCGCCGCCAACGTCTACTTCGGCTTGAAGGCCGGTCTGACGTTCTCCACGTCGATTCCGGCGGCGGTGATCTCGATGGCCATTTTGAAGGCCATGCACGATGCCACCATCCAGGAAAACAACATCGTGCAGACGATCGCCTCGGCGGCGGGCACGCTGTCGGCGATCATCTTCGTGTTGCCGGGGCTGGTGATCATCGGCTACTGGTCGGGCTTTCCGTTCTGGATTTCGGCCGGCATCTGCGCCACCGGCGGCATTCTGGGCGTGATGTACACCATCCCGCTGCGGCGCGCGCTGGTGACCGATTCGGACCTGCCGTATCCCGAGGGCGTGGCTTGCGCCGAGGTGCTCAAAGTGGGCGCCAAGGGCGGCGAGGAAGCGGCCGAATCGGTCGAATCCGGCGGCGCCGGGCTCAAGGCGGTGACGGTGGGTGCCATCGTGTCGGCGGTGTTCTACATCATCGTGCAGACCAAGGTGTTCGCTTCCAGCGTGACCGATTATTTCCGTGTCGGCGGTGACAAGGGCGGCGCGACGGGGTTTGATTTCGGCTTGTCGTTCGCGCTGTTCGCGGTCGGCCATCTGGTCGGTTTGTGGGTGGGCGTGGCGATGCTGGTCGGCGCGCTGGTCGGCTGGGCGTGGGCCGTGCCGTATTTCACGCATTTGCATTGGGCGGCCGGTGCGGCGGCCGCCGTGGCGCAGGATGGCTGGAGCCATTACGTGCGTTTCATCGGCGCCGGCACCATCGGCGTGGCGGCGATCTGGACGCTGGCCAAGCTGGTCAAGCCGCTGGTGAGCGGCCTGGCCGGTGCGATGCGCGCCAGCCGTGCGCGCAAGTCGGGCACCTTGCACGAGCTGCCGCGTACCGAGCACGACATGCCCATCGGCCTGGTCGGCGTGATATCGCTGGTGTGCCTGATCCCGGTCGGCATCCTGCTGTGGCATTTCAGCGTCACCAACGGCCTGGGCGCCTCCCTGTGGACGCTGGTGATCGGCGGCGTGATTTTCGTGGTGCTGCTGAGTTTTCTGGTGTCGGCGGTGTGCGGCTACATGGCCGGCCTGATCGGCTCGTCCAACAGCCCGCTGTCGGGCGTGGGCATTCTGGTGGTGGTGATCGCCGCGCTGTTGCTGGTGGTGGGCGTCAAGCCGTTCCTGCCGGCTGGCGCGGACAGGGCGCTGGTGGGCTTTGCATTGTTTGTCACCGCCATCGTGTTTGCCGTGGCGTCGATCGCCAACAACAATCTGCAGGATCTGAAAACCGGCCAGCTGGTCGACGCCACGCCGTCGATGCAGCAATGGGCGCTGGTGATCGGCGTGCTGGTCGGCGCGGTGGTGATTCCGCCGGTGATGGATTTGCTGCAGCACACCTACGGTTTTCTCGGCGCGCCGGGCGCCAACCCCGCGACCGCGTTGCCGGCACCGCAGGCGGGCCTGATTTCGGCGTTGGCGCAGGGCGTCATCACCGGCAACGTGCCGTGGGACATGATCGGCCTGGGCGCCGGCATCGGCGTGGCCAACATCATCGTCGACGAGATGCTGGGCATGCGCAAAAAGAAGGGCACGCCACGCCTGCCGCCGCTGGCCGTGGGGCTGGGCATTTATTTGCCCACGTCGACCACGCTGATGGTGGTGGTCGGTGCGCTGGTCGGCGCGTGGTTTGACCATCGTGCCGAGCGCCAGCCCAAGGCGCAGGCCGACGGCACCAAGCAGCTGGGCGTGTTGCTGGCTTCGGGCCTGATCGTGGGCGAGAGTTTGCTGGCGGTGATCTTTTCGGCGGTTGTGGCCTTCAGTGGCAACAACTCGCCGATCGCCGTGGTCGGCAAGCAGTTCGCCACGCCGGCCATCGTCATCGGCGGCATCGTGTTCGTGGCCTGCGTGGTGGTGCTGTATCGCTGGATCGCGCGCATGGGACGTGGCGCGCAGGCGTAGACTGGGCAGCCATCCTTCCATCGAGCGAGAAACGCATCATGAGTGAAGCGATGTACCCCGAATCGACCGTCGAGCTGGCGCGTCGCCGCCGCGAGTTGGCGCCGGAACAGCTGAAGGCGTTCAAGCAGTTCAGCGCCGCGGTGTTTGCCGACGGCGCGCTGTCGGCCAAGACCAAGAACCTCATCGCCGTGGCCGTGGCGCACGTCACGCAATGCCCGTATTGCATCAAGGGCCACACGCGCGAGGCGTTGAAGCTGGGCGCGACCGACGAGGAAATCATGGAAGCCATCTGGGTGGCCGCCGAGATGCGTGCCGGCGGTGCCTACGCGCATTCGGCGCTGGCGATCGACACCATGGACCACGTGCACGCCGATCAATCAGGCGATTGATTGAACGCGTCAATTTGCGCCCGGCAATATCTTGCCGGGCGACTGGCATCCATGGCAGCTCGTAGATGTCCTGCGTGAACGGCATCAGGCCCTTGGTGGCTTTCCACTACACGCTGTCATGGCTGCCGATGAGTGTGTCGATCTTTCGATCACCAATCGACTTGCGATTGAATCGTGTGCACAAGTCCATGTAGTTCCCCCGTGGATATGTCAACGCTTCCCGAGGCTATTATCTCGAATGTACAAAATTCTTGACACTATGTCGTGAATTTTGTACATTCAGGCCATGCAAACGATCATCTTCATGGGGACCAGTCGCGATGACCTCCGGACATTTCCGGAGCCGGCCCGCAAGGAACTTGGGCGCCAGTTGTTGCGTTTGCAGCACGGGATGGAGCCAGAGAACTGGAAGCCGATGAAGACGGTCGGTGCAGGCGTGCGCGAGGTACGTGTGCAGGTGGGCGGTCAGTTTCGCGTGTTCTACGTGACCACGATCGGCAATGCCATCTACGTGCTGCATGCCTTCCAGAAGAAGACGCAAAAGACCAGCCCCAAGGATCTGGCCCTTGGCAAGCAACGATTCAAACAGATTGGTGAATGACATGAGCGAAAAAATGACTGTCAGCTGTGGCAACGTGTTCGAAGACCTGGGTTTTCCGCCCGATGAGGCGGCCGCCATGCAGGCACGGGAAACCCTGTTGATCGCACTGGAAAAGGAGCTGCGCAAGCGCGGCAAGAAGCAACGCGAGCTGGCCGAGGAACTGGGCATCCCGCGCACGCGCATCTCCGAAGTGTTCAACCACAAGACCGAGCGCTTCAGCGCTGACAAACTGGTCGGCCTGTTGCAACGTGCCGGCAAACGCGTAGAAATTCGCGTGCATCCATGAGTGGTTACACCAGATACCTCCAAAATTTCTTCTGTCATGCCATCCTACGAGCCGAATCCGACCGCTTGGTACACGACAGTTGTTGCTGCGCCGTCCCGACTTGACGGTGGCACATGCAGTAACCGGCTGCCGTTGATCATGACGCCGCAAAATGCCACGGCCGGCGAGTGATGGCGATGATGAGCGAATCCAGCTCATGCGGGCGTTTCTCGATGTTCCGGCCCTGCATGGCTGACGCTGGGCATGTTGTTAGCCGTACTGTAGGCATCGGCACAGCCCGACAGCGCTACGCTAATGAGCCTCACCCTCAAGGTTTCAATCCACGCTTGGCAATGATTTGCCGAGCGACGCACGCGATGCCATTCGCCTGGCAAGGCAGGCTGGTTTCAATCCACGCTCGGCAATGATTTGCCGAGCGACCAAGCTCCACAAGCGCGCGGCAGCCATCATCGAGGTTTCAATCCACGCTCGGCAATGATTTGCCGAGCGACAGGCTTATCGACGCGCGTATGACGCCAGCCGAATGTTTCAATCCACGCTCGGCAATGATTTGCCGAGCGACCCAACGAGTTCGGCCAATCCATCAGCGGCTACAAGTTTCAATCCACGCTCGGCAATGATTTGCCGAGCGACGAAGGCCATTCCGACGGTCCGCGAGGAGGGGTCGGTTTCAATCCACGCTCGGCAATGATTTGCCGAGCGACTTAGCGGCACAAGCAACTTCTTGCCGCCGTCTTCGTTTCAATCCACGCTCGGCAATGATTTGCCGAGCGACGCGGCTACGGCTGGCGGTCAGTCGCGCAATGGCTTGTTTCAATCCACGCTCGGCAATGATTTGCCGAGCGACGCCCGTCAACAGGGATCATCTGCGATTACAAAGGTTTCAATCCACGCTCGGCAATGATTTGCCGAGCGACCTTGGGAGCGTCCAACGTGTGGGACCGGGTTGAGGTTTCAATCCACGCTCGGCAATGATTTGCCGAGCGACGTTGTTGGGAGGGCCGCCGCCAAACGCCTTGTTGTTTCAATCCACGCTCGGCAATGATTTGCCGAGCGACCCAAGGGCTTCAGCGCGACGCCGTGAGCCGACATGTTTCAATCCACGCTCGGCAATGATTTGCCGAGCGACTTCAGTGAAGTAAGAATACGTCACCCGGAATAGGTTTCAATCCACGCTCGGCAATGATTTGCCGAGCGACGTGTGAAAAGTGACGGTAGTTATTGCTGGTATGTGGTTTCAATCCACGCTCGGCAATGATTTGCCGAGCGACCTAATTATTGATAATGTTATAATGTCAACTATTAGTTTCAATCCACGCTCGGCAATGATTTGCCGAGCGACACCAATGCCCAAACAGCCCTCATCGGCTCACTTGGGTTTCAATCCACGCTCGGCAATGATTTGCCGAGCGACGGGCCATAGTAGGAAAGGACTGTCACCGGATATTGTTTCAATCCACGCTCGGCAATGATTTGCCGAGCGACGCCGATCGCGATAGTCCATGCGTTGTGGATCATGTTTCAATCCACGCTCGGCAATGATTTGCCGAGCGACGCGCGCCGGAGCCGTGGCCTATGCTCGTGTCGTGTTTCAATCCACGCTCGGCAATGATTTGCCGAGCGACGCGCGCCGGAGCCGTGGCCTATGCTCGTGTCGTGTTTCAATCCACGCTCGGCAATGATTTGCCGAGCGACATCGCCGCCGCCCCCGACATGTACGCCGCGCTGGTTTCAATCCACGCTCGGCAATGATTTGCCGAGCGACAACATCGTGCGCGACGGCGTGGAGTGCTGGTCGTGTTTCAATCCACGCTCGGCAATGATTTGCCGAGCGACGGCGTTTTGAGTGCGAGTGGGGGAAGCGACCACGGTTTCAATCCACGCTCGGCAATGATTTGCCGAGCGACAGCAGAAGCCAACTGTGCTCCTGATGCATCCAGGTTTCAATCCACGCTCGGCAATGATTTGCCGAGCGACAACATCGTGCGCGACGGCGTGGAGTGCTGGTCGTGTTTCAATCCACGCTCGGCAATGATTTGCCGAGCGACCCAGACTGCGCTCCGACTCCTCGATCTTGTAGTAGGTTTCAATCCACGCTCGGCAATGATTTGCCGAGCGACTCAAGCAATACGTCAAGCGTCGCAGCAATGACCAGTTTCAATCCACGCTCGGCAATGATTTGCCGAGCGACGGCATCGGGACGGGTGGCGGCTGACCGGTTTCATGTTTCAATCCACGCTCGGCAATGATTTGCCGAGCGACCGCGCCATTGAGTGGTGTTTCGACTGAATACGTCGTTTCAATCCACGCTCGGCAATGATTTGCCGAGCGACGCGGTAACCGTACGCAGCATGGGTCATGCTCCACGTTTCAATCCACGCTCGGCAATGATTTGCCGAGCGACTAGGCAGCGATCGGGCAGAGGCAGAGGCAAAACCGTTTCAATCCACGCTCGGCAATGATTTGCCGAGCGACACCACCATGCACGATATACGCCCGCCAACAAACGACGTTTCAATCCACGCTCGGCAATGATTTGCCGAGCGACCCAGGCCGTGCGCCGATGCTGGCGTTTCGGCCAGTTTCAATCCACGCTCGGCAATGATTTGCCGAGCGACAAAAATACACTGACAGGCAGACCCCGGAGGCGTCGTTTCAATCCACGCTCGGCAATGATTTGCCGAGCGACAGTGGTTCGGCTCAATCTCAATATTACGCCGGTGGTTTCAATCCACGCTCGGCAATGATTTGCCGAGCGACCGATTTTCGGCGATGGTAGAGCGGCATTTCGGTGTGTTTCAATCCACGCTCGGCAATGATTTGCCGAGCGACCGAATCCGCCAGGTCATCGTTTTGCGCCGTGGTCGTTTCAATCCACGCTCGGCAATGATTTGCCGAGCGACCCAACAGCTCGCGGACGTGGCCCCACGCTTCCGCGGTTTCAATCCACGCTCGGCAATGATTTGCCGAGCGACGTAACCGGGCAGCTCCAAACTGCCGCCTGGAATGTTTCAATCCACGCTCGGCAATGATTTGCCGAGCGACGAAACCTCCATCACAAAGCCCGCCGGACACAACGTTTCAATCCACGCTCGGCAATGATTTGCCGAGCGACCTTCGATTCAGTCCGAACATCAGTTGAGCACCACGTTTCAATCCACGCTCGGCAATGATTTGCCGAGCGACCGCGTCATCCACGCATACTCTTCCAGCTCGTGCAGTTTCAATCCACGCTCGGCAATGATTTGCCGAGCGACCTCGCGGCGATATCGCCAACGCCATCAAGGGACTGTTTCAATCCACGCTCGGCAATGATTTGCCGAGCGACCCGAGCTACTTGCGTCCGAAAAACGCCCTCAGCGTTTCAATCCACGCTCGGCAATGATTTGCCGAGCGACGGCAACCAAGAGTCGCGCCAAGCGGCTGGCGAAGTTTCAATCCACGCTCGGCAATGATTTGCCGAGCGACCTGGCCGGCGATGTTGGTTTTGTTGATTACGGAGTTTCAATCCACGCTCGGCAATGATTTGCCGAGCGACACGACACACGCCACACCCTGGCGCGTGCGCAGCGTGTTTCAATCCACGCTCGGCAATGATTTGCCGAGCGACCCCGCGCCGGCGTCTGAGCTGCCCACTTGCTGTGGTTTCAATCCACGCTCGGCAATGATTTGCCGAGCGACCATCGGCGGCATTGTGGCCGCGAGCGTGTCGGCGTTTCAATCCACGCTCGGCAATGATTTGCCGAGCGACATCAGCACGCACCCCATTGAGCAGGCTGTCAGCGTTTCAATCCACGCTCGGCAATGATTTGCCGAGCGACGTACCAAGCTGTCGGGCAATGAGATCGCATTACCGTTTCAATCCACGCTCGGCAATGATTTGCCGAGCGACTTCGTCGCGTTGTTCATTGTTACTGTACTCACTGTTTCAATCCACGCTCGGCAATGATTTGCCGAGCGACCCGACAGCCCGGCGCGCCCAGCGATCAGGTCGATGTTTCAATCCACGCTCGGCAATGATTTGCCGAGCGACGCGGTGGCCGCTGGCATTGGCTGGCGACCAAAACGTTTCAATCCACGCTCGGCAATGATTTGCCGAGCGACAGCAACGGCGCATCGTTGCCGCAGGCGTCCATGTTTCAATCCACGCTCGGCAATGATTTGCCGAGCGACATGGCATTGATGAAAACAGCACTCTGTTCGTCACGTTTCAATCCACGCTCGGCAATGATTTGCCGAGCGACGTACCATGGGATACATCGCAGACGATGGAAACCGTTTCAATCCACGCTCGGCAATGATTTGCCGAGCGACCCAGATGGCTGACGAGGCCGCCGGGAACGCATGGTTTCAATCCACGCTCGGCAATGATTTGCCGAGCGACCCAAGATTGTGGCTCAAGACACTGATGCACCTATTGTTTCAATCCACGCTCGGCAATGATTTGCCGAGCGACGTGATTGGACAGGTGCAGCTAAGGGTTTACCCAAGTTTCAATCCACGCTCGGCAATGATTTGCCGAGCGACCATGGGGTCCACGCTTTACGGATTGGGTTATCATGTTTCAATCCACGCTCGGCAATGATTTGCCGAGCGACTGAAGAAGCGCAGAGCGTCAGTGAGCGCAGTGCAGTTTCAATCCACGCTCGGCAATGATTTGCCGAGCGACGATGAGGACGTGCGCGACATGCTGGCCAACACGCTGTTTCAATCCACGCTCGGCAATGATTTGCCGAGCGACCAATCTGCTGAAGGAGTACTACTTCGACCTGAAGGTTTCAATCCACGCTCGGCAATGATTTGCCGAGCGACCGCGGCCTTCGCGGCCTTGTTGATGTCATCAGTAGTTTCAATCCACGCTCGGCAATGATTTGCCGAGCGACGTTGAACGACTTGTTAGGTGGCTGGTGCTTGGAGTTTCAATCCACGCTCGGCAATGATTTGCCGAGCGACCACCTTTGCGTGGCTGACCCAAAACGAGGAAAGTTTCAATCCACGCTCGGCAATGATTTGCCGAGCGACCCCAGCCGCATTGATGGCTCGAAATTCACCGCTGTTTCAATCCACGCTCGGCAATGATTTGCCGAGCGACGCCGGACAGATACGTACTTTCGTACTGAGACAGGTTTCAATCCACGCTCGGCAATGATTTGCCGAGCGACAACTACTATGTAGTTGTCCCGCCACGGACACCAGTTTCAATCCACGCTCGGCAATGATTTGCCGAGCGACCTCACCACCTATTGATCCCGGTAACCAAATTGTGTTTCAATCCACGCTCGGCAATGATTTGCCGAGCGACGTACGTGGAGCCGTTGAGCGTGCTGTCGGTATCCGGTTTCAATCCACGCTCGGCAATGATTTGCCGAGCGACCCACGCACGAAATAAGTGTGGTGAGACTCATCGTTGTTTCAATCCACGCTCGGCAATGATTTGCCGAGCGACTTCAACCACGTGAAACCGCCCTTCGCCTTAACCCGTTTCAATCCACGCTCGGCAATGATTTGCCGAGCGACGCCGCGAGGAGCACTAATGAGCAACCTTTGGCTGTTTCAATCCACGCTCGGCAATGATTTGCCGAGCGACGCAAATGCAAATCGCTATCCCGGAGGTATTCGAATGTTTCAATCCACGCTCGGCAATGATTTGCCGAGCGACGGGGCATATCTGTGCAGCCATCATCACACACAGAGTTTCAATCCACGCTCGGCAATGATTTGCCGAGCGACTGCACCAGCTTTTCGCTGCCGGCAGTCGATCGAGGTTTCAATCCACGCTCGGCAATGATTTGCCGAGCGACCGCGTTATGCACTGCTCGGCTGTCATCTCGACCGAGTTTCAATCCACGCTCGGCAATGATTTGCCGAGCGACCCATATCCTACGCATTCGCACATAACAGTATTATGTTTCAATCCACGCTCGGCAATGATTTGCCGAGCGACAAGATCGGACTGGTCAGCCTTGAGGTTCAGTGCTGTTTCAATCCACGCTCGGCAATGATTTGCCGAGCGACGCCCAGGCGCAGCGCAAGCCAGCGGCACGTACTGGTTTCAATCCACGCTCGGCAATGATTTGCCGAGCGACCCAGCGTGACAAGGGCAATGAGCGCCAGCGTGATGTTTCAATCCACGCTCGGCAATGATTTGCCGAGCGACGGGAGCGCGGGGCGTCACGCTGACGTCACTTGATGTTTCAATCCACGCTCGGCAATGATTTGCCGAGCGACCGACCCCACTCGCCGTTGCCTTCGTTTACATCACGTTTCAATCCACGCTCGGCAATGATTTGCCGAGCGACGTAAGCGTAGATCGTATCGTTGTACTTGCCCACGTTTCAATCCACGCTCGGCAATGATTTGCCGAGCGACCTTAATCCGTCCCTCCCCATAACGGTAATGTGGGGTTTCAATCCACGCTCGGCAATGATTTGCCGAGCGACGACCTTGATTATGCACGAACTGTTGCCAATCTATGGTTTCAATCCACGCTCGGCAATGATTTGCCGAGCGACATGTCGGATCGTAAGCAAACGGCACGTACAGGAAGTTTCAATCCACGCTCGGCAATGATTTGCCGAGCGACATGGTTCCAAACATGGTGACACCTCATTATTAAGGTTTCAATCCACGCTCGGCAATGATTTGCCGAGCGACGATGGTTGATCTTTCTACGATTTATGCGATCGAAGGTTTCAATCCACGCTCGGCAATGATTTGCCGAGCGACATCAATGACACAGACAATTGCACATAGCCCGAAAGTTTCAATCCACGCTCGGCAATGATTTGCCGAGCGACTTAGATTAACGTCATAATCAATCGCGTGCGATTGTTTCAATCCACGCTCGGCAATGATTTGCCGAGCGACTTTCGCCGACTTGTGCTCCAACTTCAGTTCCGTGGTTTCAATCCACGCTCGGCAATGATTTGCCGAGCGACTTGAGCAGTACGCGAAGGAGGCAGCATGACCACTGTTTCAATCCACGCTCGGCAATGATTTGCCGAGCGACGGGAAGTAGTTGAAGTTCACCCGGCATTGTCTAGGTTTCAATCCACGCTCGGCAATGATTTGCCGAGCGACCCGGTATTGCCTGATGCCGGCCAAGTCAATATCGGTTTCAATCCACGCTCGGCAATGATTTGCCGAGCGACACAATCGCACATGGGAATTCTGGCCAAGCAACCACGTTTCAATCCACGCTCGGCAATGATTTGCCGAGCGACGCCACTTGTCCAACCCGTTGACTGGTGGAGCTTTGCGGGGTTGCTGGCGCGAACTGCGCAAAGCGTTGTGTCGATGGGTGAGTAAGCTTGTTCACAGTGTATCCGTTCCTGCACAGAATCAGTGGCTTGGCGTTGCCGCGAAAGAGCCGGTATTGACGCCGTCGCTTGGGGTTCGCGCGGCGCGCGTCAGATGATCAGCGGGCTGTCAAAGTCTACCGCGTGAAAGGAGCCGTACTCGCGTACGTGCAACTTCGTTGGCTCGGCCAGCCGATAAAAGCGCAGACAATCGGTTTTGATGTCAATGATGTCGAGCAGGTCACGCTCAAGCTGTTCGAATTGCATCAGGTCAAGCTGACACTCGAAGACGGATTTTTGCACGCGCTGGCCGCGGCCTTCACATACTTTGGCGACGTGCCGAAGGCGCCGTTGTCCCGCGCGAGTCATGGTGGATACGTCGTAACACACAATGATGAGCATGATTATTTGGCCACGAAGGGCAGGTAGGCGGGGACATCGTTGCGCAAGGTCCGGGCTAGCAAGCGCGCCTGGATTTGAGGTAAGACGCCGATCGGGACATCGGTGTCCAGCAGTGGATGGTGCAGGGTTTCCTGCTTGCGGTTTTGCCAAGCGATGGCGATGGTGCGGCGTGCGTTGTCGCTCATCAGTACGCCACCGCCCTCGGTGACGCGAAAGTCGTTGGCCTTGAGTTGGCCACGGTTGATTAGAGTCAGTGCCAGTCGATCAGCCATGATGGAGCGAAATTCTTCGACCAGATCCAGCGCCAATGCCGGACGCCCCGGCCGCAACACGTGCAGATAACCCACTTGTGGATCCAGTCCCACGGTTTCCAAGGCGCTGCGGCAATCATGCGTCAGCAGGGTGTACAGGTAAGAAAGCAGGGCATTGAGGCGGTCGCGTGGAGGCCGGCGATTACGGTTGGTGATGGCAAAATGCGGGCGCATGGCGGGCTTCAAGATGGCATTGATGGCACCAAAATAGGTACGAGCGGCTTCACCTTCCACTCCGCGCAACGCGTCGGTGTCGCCTGCGACGGTGGCCGCGCGTTGCGATGCGTTGAATTTGGTAACGGCAGCTTCAAGCACCGCCCTGTCGTCGTCGTTGGTTGTCTCGCGCGCGCCGCGCTGTAACACGGTACGGCTGTTGCGCAACTTGCCGGCCACAAAACTGCGTGCCAGCTCCAGGGTTTGTTCGTCGGACATGGCCCGTTCGTGTTGTGCACGGCGCAATAAAACATTGCCACTGGTCGGGCCTTCAACACGCGCCATGAAACGCCCGTTGCGATCAAGCAGGCTGACGGTGATGCCGTCGCTTGCGCAGCGGCCCAACAATCCGGGTGACATCATCACGTGGCCGACAGTGACGATGGCGCCCAAATGATGCAATGGCACGCGCATGCGTGTGGTGTGTTCCACCTCGATGCGGATGGTGTCGTTGTCCAAATGCAGGTAGCTGCCCGCGGTCATCACGAACAAGGTGTTGAGCAGGTTCCAGGCATCGCTCATGGCGTGTTGCTCCCGTGCAGTTCATCGAGCAGTTTTTGATAGTGCCGTCGATCGGCCACCACCGCCGGTTGGCACAATTCGCGCAGTGAACAATGGCGACAGCGCACATCGTTGACGGGTGGCGGCAGGGCAGGTTGTGCCAACAACATGCGCACGGCAGCAATGGCTTGCAGGGTTTGTTCGCGCAATGCGTTGTCGATCATCACCTCGCGCCGCCGCCGTGAACTGAAGTGGTAGATCGCGCCGGCGGGTACCGGTTTGCCGGTCATGGCTTCGAGGCATAGCGCTTGCCCCGCCAATTGCAGTTCGTCGCAGCGTTGCGCGTGACGATGGCCGTGTTTGTACTCGACCGGATAGGGGGTGCCATCGGCGGCAAATTCCACCAGATCGGCCTTGCCGATGAGGCCCAGTGTGTCGTTCCACAGCGGCATGGCACGTTCCAGGCGCGTGGTACCGGCATGTTCGGCGCCGGGTTCGTCCACTTTTTTGTGCGCGGCACGGCCCCGTGCGGTAAACGCGTTTTCGGAGAATACTTGCTCGATGTGGATCAACGCGCATTGTCGCGGGCAATAGCCCCAATGCTGCAAGGCCGACAGCTGCACCAGTGGTTCGACAGCCACGATGGTACCCTCCTGCAACAACCATGCATGCCGGAGCCGGCGTGGTGCCGGCTCCGGCATGCGCTCAGAACGGTTCGATCAGTTCCACGCCTTCGGGCAGGTTGTGGTCAACGTCCACGTGATAATCGGCAAAGCTGCGTGCCGGACGTACCGCGTCTTCGCCCACGCGTGACACTTTGACCTTGTCGAACAGCACGTGGGCCGGGGCATTGCCCATGGCGTTGTCGTGCTTGAACACGATCAGCTTGCGTGCGGCCATTTCGCCACGCGCGGCCGAATGATCGTGCTCGAACATGTTGGTCAAGGCGCGCCAGAACAGCGCCAGGTCGTCATCGGAGAAGCCGGTGCGCTCAGCCAGCTTGGCACTGATGAAGCCGTGGGCGCGGTACAGGCCGTACGGCACGATGTGCTTGCGGCCCATGGTGCGTTCCTTGGCCAAGTCCTTTTCGTTGGTGACGGCCACGCGCGTGATCGTCACTTCCAGCGGCAACACCGGCTCCACGGACGTGGCAAAGGCCATCTGCACCGGACCGCGCACCTGCCCCGCGTTGACTTCGGTGGTCATGACGGCACCGAAGGTGCGCACGTCGAAGAAGTTCGCGCACATCCACGCCGTCAGTTCCTGCGCCTTGGCCGCATCTTTGGGCAGTTTCTTGGCTTCCGGCTTGATATCCAGCGCTTCATAGGCCTGCTTGTGCTGGTTGTTGAGTACCGACTTTTCCTGCATGTAGATCGCATGGCCCGGCGCGCTTTCTTTTTCCAGCGCCACGTAGTTGCGGATCTTGCGCTTCAAGGCCACATCCGTGACGAGGCCGCAATTGGTTTCCGGATCAAGCCGCGGCATGTTGCCGGCATCCGGATCACCGTTGGGGTTGCCGTTGGTCACATCGAACAGGTAGACGAATTCGTAGCGGTTGGCGATGGCGTTCATGCGTTGTCTCCTTCGGAGTCAGTGGTGTTCGTGGCGTCGTCATGACTGGCAAAGCGGGCACGGGTTTGGTGGTAGTAGCCGATGGCAAAGCGACCCTGCTCTTCGATCGGCAGGCTGCGCGGGAACGTGGTCGGCAAGGCGTCGATGATCTGGCCGAGGTCTTTTTCAAGGTTCACGGCCCAGCCGGCCTTGTCCTTGCGCACCTTGGCCAAGTGGTTTTGCGTATTGCGCAACAGCACCGGAAAGATGCTGGCAGGCGTGGCCGAGGCAGCGCCGTAGTAGCGATCGCGGATGGTGGCGTTGAGCTTGTCACCCAGCGCGGCGCGCTGGATGTTTTCCAGCGACGAGAACAACCGGCCCAGAAGGTAGCCGGCATCGGTACAAGCAGTATCAAGACTCATGGGAACATCTCCGTGTTGAGTGGTTTTGCCGTGTTGGTGGTCAAGTCGCGCGGAACGGGCGAGCACGGCCTTGCACAAGGCCACGCGCAGGCCCGTGACGTGGCCGTCGGCGCGAAAGCGCATGACGAGCGTGCCGAGCAGACTTTGCGGATAGGCTGATCCGGTCAGCACGGCGCGAGCCAGCTCTCCGGCCAACTGCGGCGGCACGTCTTTGGCCTCGGGCAAGGCGCGATCGCCGTGGGTGGGCGCGGTTTGCATGGCAAGCCAACGCAGTGACGGCGGCTTGCGCCACGGCACCGGCTGCAAGGCCATGTCATCGAAGTGATCGGCCAGACGGCGCGCAAAGACATCCAGCGTATCGGTCAACCAGAAGCGAATCGACAAGCGCGAGGCATTGGGTGCCAAGCCCAGCACGAAAATGCGCGTGCCATCTTCCAAATGGCTGCCCAGATCACGCAAGGGACGGCCGGTGCGCACCAGTTCCAACGCGTCGTCCAGCTGCCGCGTGGCGCGTACATCGTCGTCCTTGGGATCGAAAAACGCCGCAAGCAAATCCTCGCCCGCCGCCGCCGCATCGGCATCGGGCGCTTGCGCCCAAAACACCACGGTGGTGTCACCCAGTTGCAGGCGCTGGCGATTGGCTGGGCCGGGCCGCAACAGGTGATTGAGCGCGGTGGTGTAGGCGAAAGCAGCTGGTTGCGACACCGGCGCGTTTTCGCCTTGGCTTTTGCCGTAGGACTCGAACGCATCGTCATTAAATGAAACGATCGCAGATTTCCCTGAAGGTGCCTCTTTAAACCCTCGGATGGATGGATGCACACGCGCCAGTGGTGCCATCTCTCCAGTCACCAAACACATTCCCAACGGTGCCTCGTCCGCCTCATCTTCCAATCGCTTCAGGTATTGGCGCGCTGCGGGCTGCTCGTGAACGAATCCACGCGTACCGTCCAAGCGGAACACCACGTTGGTGTCGAGTATGTCTTCGCCACAGGTCTGGAACACAGGCTGGCGAGAAAACTGGTCGGGCGTCCATTGATGCAGGAAGGCCAACAGAGCCTGTAACCCTTGGTCATCAGCGCCGGCCAAGACCTCATCGTGCAAAGCCACGAATGCAGCGTGGCACAGTTTGCGACGTCCCTTCTCTTTTTCCTCCTTATCCGCATCTTTTTTTGGAGCCCCTATCCCCAGCACGTAGTTAGTGTTGTCCCACAAAAATTTGGACTTGATGCCCGACGTTCGATCTGTATAAGGGACGGCCATGATTTTCGGCAGCAGCTTCTTGCCCGCTTGCTCACGCAAGTCGTTGACATCAACCACCTTGCCCGCAACATCCAGCACCACGGCAAAGCTGATCTTTTCCTGGCTGTAGCCGGGGGCGGCCACGCCCGATTCGGGGTCATCACGCAAGCGCGCGTAGTAGTCGTTCAAGGCGGCGAGGATCATGCGCGCACCTCGCTGCCGTCGAACGGCGGTACCTTGATGCGGCCATCGACCATGCGCGCACGGAAGAACTTGGGCGTGTTATCGTGAGCAAAGTCGATGTCGTGCAGCATCCAGCCCAGATCACGCTCGCCGTGCAAGCTCGCATCGGGCGTTGGGCCTTCCGCACTTTCGATCAACGCAAAATGCGCCGGAAACTCGCGCGTACCCATGCTCGGCATGTGGAAACACTGCCCGCGCCGCGCCCGGCGGTTGAAAATATCCAGATGCTTGCCTTCGCTATCGCCATCACCGGCCTTGGCCGTCAGCTCGAAATGCGCTTCGATGACATAGCCCACATCGCGCAACACGGTGGCGGCACGTTGCTGGCGATCTTCATCGACGTAACTGACCACCTCGGCGGTCGAGCCGGTCTTGATGCCCTTGCGCACCTTGCCGGCTGCCAGTTTGTGGCCCACCTCGTTGCGGCGGATGGTTTCAAAGCGGATTGGCTTCAACACCTCGATGGCATCCACCACCCAGCGCAACGCTGGTTTCCAGTGGATGGCTTCCAGGATGCCCCGCGCCGCCGACGGCGTGATGACGTCGTAGGACACGCGTTCGACCTTCATTTCCGGGCGTGTGAACAGCGCCCGCTCACCCCAAATGTGGAGTTTGATTCCGTAAGCCATATGGCCTCCTTGGTTCCCTCTGTCTACACAAATTCACTCGCTACGATTCAACACACCATGTCTTCGGCCCGAAACTGCGGTTGTTCCCAGTGCAAGCCGTACTGCGCGTCATACAAGCGCCGATTGGTCAGCTTCACGAACTGCTCGCCGTAACGCTCAGGCGCCACTGGCGCGATAGCGCCGGCCTGCTCCAGTTGCCGGTAGACATGCGGTGGTACTTGCACCAAGAACGGCTGCAATTTGCGTGCCTCGGACGGCGCAAAGGCAAGTTCACGCAGCACTTTTTCGACAAACGTATTCTCGCCGCCTGTGGCCAGATCAAACGACACGATGATCGGACGCATCGCCGATTCGATGACGCGGAATTGGTTGGCCAAATCCTCGAACGGCAGGCTATCCAGCCGTTTGCCCTTGAGCAGCCCCATGAGGTCGTTCTTGTCCAGGCCCTGGTCGAGGCGAAAATACAGCTCGCGGAAGTAAGCGCCGATGGCGTCAAGGTCAAGCAGGTCACCTTGGTGCTGGCGTTGAACGGTACGGAAGGCTTCGGCAAACAACTCCAACTCGTGCGGCGGCTTCCAGTCGGAATTGGCCGTGGCAAACACCAACACTTCGGCATCGTCACGCGCCATTCTCCCTTCCCGGTTGCAGCGGCCGGCGGCCTGGGCAATGGAATCGAGGCCCGCTTCGGCGCGCAACACGGTGGGGAAGTCCACGTCCACGCCGGCTTCAATCAGGCTGGTGCTGACCAAGCGGCATGGCTCGCCAGCCTTGAGCCGGCGGCGTACTTCGGCCAGCACTTGGCTGCGATGCTGCGCAAACATCAAGGTAGTCAGATGCAGCGCACCCAGTTCATCGGCGATGGCCTGATACAAACTGCGCGCATGGCGGCGGTTGTTGACGATGCACAGAACTTGCTGGCGCTGGCGTAATTGATCTTCCAGTGCGGCATCTTCAAGCGTACCCAGATGCCGTACGCGCACGCGACGTAATTTTTCGTACAGCACCGGCGGGTCGGGTGCGAGTTCACGCACGTTGCACAAACCGCCTTTGAAACCCTGCTCTTGCAACAAGGCCGGTTGCGTGGCCGTACACAGCACGATGGACGTGCGGTAGTTGAGCGCAAGCTCATCGAGCGCGGCTACGCACGGGCGCAGCAAATGCAGCGGCATGGTTTGCGCTTCATCCAGGATGACCACGGAGCTGGCGATGTTGTGCAGCTTGCGGCAGCGCGACGGGCGGTCCGCAAACAGGCTTTCAAAAAACTGCACGGCCGTGGTGACGATGATCGGCCGGTCCCAGTTTTCCATTGCCAAGTGGCGCTTTTCGTACGATTGCGGTTCGGCATTGGGATCGCTCGCCGGCGTATCGACCAGTGCGCTGTGATGTTCCAGCACCGCGGTTTCGCCCAGATCGCCGAACGCGGCGCGAAACACGGCCGCGTTCTGCTCGATGATGCTGGTGAACGGAATCACGTAGATCACGCGACGCAGGCCGTGCGCGATGGCGTGGTCGAGCGAAAAGGCCAGCGACGCCAAGGTTTTGCCGCCGCCGGTGGGCACGGTGAGCGAGAACCGTCCCGGAGCGTGCGCCGCGCCTTCGCGTGTATGCGCAAGGATGTCGGCGCGCAGTGGGTTGATGCCGCCGGTGGTCGGCAAGGTCGTCAGATGAGCGTTCAGCCGATCACGCAATTCAACCAGCGACGGGCCGTCACCTTCACGGCGCGGCTGCTTGCCTTCGATGCGCCGGTAGAAGTTGTCAGTGTCGATGAAATCGGCATCAACCAGGCACGAAAACACCATGCGCGTGAGCAGCGCCAGTTGGAAGGCTCCGCGTTGGTTGTCGGGCTTGAAACAGGTCGGCAAACCCACGCCGTCCGGCAAGGCAATTTCGCGCTGCCAGTCATCGACCAACGGCGGCAGGGTGGACAGGTTGTCCGCACCAAGTCGATCACGCAGCGAACGACGCGCATCGCCGTTTTCGCCATTGGCCAGCCCCGCATGGTGACCGGCGATGGCGTACGCCAGCAGCTTGCCCAGTTGCGGGTAACGCTGGTTGGCAATTACGGCACCCCAGGTGGCGTGATCCACGCGCGGCACTTCGCCTTCCAGTCGCTTTTGAAAAGCCTGCGTGTATTTGCCCAGGTCATGCAAGGTGCCGGCAATGCTGGCCAAGGTCTCGGCGCCAAACCATTGCGCCCGTTTGCCGGCCATGCGTCCTACGGTTGACAGGTGGTTTTCCAGCGTTTGCCAGTCTTGTTTGTCCGTGCGGGACGTTGAATGTGCGTAAAACATGGCCCCCCCTCGTTGATCGTGCCGACATGCAAGCACGATCGTGTCTCAGCACCTGAGATTACGCGTTTACGATTGGGTTGGCCGATGGTTTGATTGAGTATCCAGCACTGATCCGTGCCCCGAGCGTCTCACGCCCGAAGGGTTCTGGTCGTGTCCGTCTTGGGGCGGCGCGCGACACGGCGCAAGCGGCATGTATCGACAGGCTGGCTGGCACGTTGACCTGAAGGTTTTTCAGGCGGAAGCTGCGTGCGTGACGTGAATGGTGGCGTTGTCCAGCGCTACGGTTTGCCCGGCGCGTATTTTGCAGGCTTTGCGTGTTTCCACGGTACCGTCCACGCGCACCAGGCCGTCGGCAATCACCACTTTGGCGCTGCCGCCGCTGGGGCTGACGCCGGTCAGTTTGAGCAGGTGATAAAGCGCGATGTGGTCGCCGGCAAGGGCAAAATCGATGGTGTTCATGGGCGCGGGTCGCAGACGAGATGGCGGCGCCATGATGGGCGCACGCCACGTGCTTGGCAACGCCGTGAACCGCGTGGCTTTCGCGGGAGCGCATTCGCGCCCGATTCATAGGCCACAAGTCACGGTCTTGTATGAGGGCATGCGATACCGGCATTATCGGATGATCGCAAGCATTCCCGTCGCTTCATGAACGTTTGGCATGGGCGGCGCCTGATCTTGGGTTTGATCTTGGGGAGGATTGCATGGCGCGGGCAAGCCTGGCTTGTCCGATGGCGTGACAGGTCGCTGCGGGGTCGGAGCTGCGCGGTCTGCTTGGTACGCCACGCCAACGCGTAGCATCAGGCCGCGGGCGAGAAAGCCGCGGGTTGTTCTCAAACCACGGGAAGCTTTCATGTCAACGAATGCAAATGCGGCAACGGCGACGCATGACAATCGACTCAAACGCCACATCGGCATGGTCGGTCTGTTGTTTGCTTCGGTCGGTTCCATCATCGGCTCGGGCTGGCTGTTCGGCGCGCTGGCGGCGGCCGAGCAGGCCGGGCCGGCGTCGATCGTGTCGTGGCTGGTCGGCGCGGTGATGATCTTGTTCATCGGCCTGGTGTATGCCGAGCTGGGCACGATGTTTCCGCTGTCCGGCGGCGTGGTGCGGTTTCCGCATTTTGCGTTCGGCTCGTTCGCCAGTTTCACCTCGGGCTGGATCACCTGGCTGGCGGCGGTATCGACGGCGTCGATCGAAGTGGAGGCGGCGTTGCAATATGCCGCCAATTATTTGCCCTGGTTGCAGGTGTTGAAGGACGGCGTGGCCGTGCTGACCGTGCCGGGGTTCTTCGTGGCCTGCGGTTTGCTGGCCCTGTTCAGCGCGATCAACCTGTTCGGCATCCGCTGGTTCGCGCGCATCAACACCGCGCTGGTGTGGTGGAAGCTGGGCATCATCATTCTGGTCGTGGTGGTGTTCCTGGTGGCTGATTTCCACCCGACCCATTTTGCCGATGCCGCGCATGGCGGGTTTGCGCCGCTGGGCTGGCATGGCGTGTTTTCGGCCATTGCCACGGCCGGCATCGTGTTCTCGTATCTGGGTTTTCGCCAAGCGGTGGAGCTGGCCGGCGAGACCGACAATCCGCAGCGCAACGTGCCGCTGGCGGTGATCGGCTCGCTGGCCATCTGCGCGGCCATCTACATCGCCTTGCAGATCGCCTTCATCGGCGCGCTGCCGACGTCGGCGCTGGCCAACGGCTGGGCCAACATCGGCACCACGTTCACCGGCGGCATGGGTGATCGCGCCATGGCGTTCGGCCCGCTGGCGGTGCTGGCGGTGACCCTGGGCATGACCTGGCTGGGCGTGTTGCTGTACATCGACGCGTTCATCTCGCCAGCCGACACGGGCCTCATCTACACCACGCTGTCGGCGCGCCTGAGCTACGCCATGGGCCGCAATGCCAACGCGCCCAGGAGCCTGTCCAAGGTCAACAAGCAGGGCGTGCCGTGGGTGGGCCTGATCGTGAGCTTTTTCTGCGGCGTGATCTTTTTCCTGCCGTTTCCGGGCTGGCAGAAGCTGGTGGGCTTTGTGACCTCGGCGACGGTGCTGTCCTTCAGTTCCGGCCCGGTCACGTTGATGGCGCTGCGCAAGGAATTGCCCGATCACGAGCGCCCGTTCTTCCTCAAGGGAGGCTGGACGTTCCCGTATCTGGCGTTCCTGTCGTCCAACCTGATCGTGTTCTGGTCGGGCTGGGACATCGTGTGGAAGCTGATGCTGATGGTGCTGATCGGCTTCATCCTGCTTGCCATCCACGAGATCGGCTGGGGCAAGCACACGGCCAAGCTCGATTTTCGCGCCGGCGCGTGGGTCATTCCGTGGCTGGGCGGGTTGACCATCATCAGCTGGCTGAGCCGTTATCCCGAGCTCGACAAGCACGCCGGCAACATCGGTTTGTTGAACCTGGAGTGGGGCGTCGTCGTCATCGCGATCTTCTCCGCGCTGGTGATGTGGATGGCGCAGCACATGCGCCTGCGCGGCCAGGATGTGGCGGCCAAGCTCAACGAATCGTGGGATTGATGCCGCGTTGCCGGCGGCATTGAGAGGCTGCCGGCAACATGCAAAAGGCGGAGCCGCGTGCGGCTCCGCCTTTTGGTTGCGGGCGGGATGCCGTTTTCAGGCGGCGACGGTCTGGGCCGGTTCGGCATCCTGGGCCAGAAAGACGAAGAACGCCACGCCTTCACCCGACCACACGTGCGCGATCTCTTCCAGCGTGTCGAGCACGTCCAGGCTGCGCGCACCGGTGGCCGCGCGCCATTGTTCGGGGTGGACCAGCAGCACGACATGGCCGCGCGAGGGCAGGCCGTCCATGCCCTTGAGGTAGCCGACCAGCGTGTCCCAGTCGCGACCGAAGGTGTCCGGCAGCGACAGGCCCGCGGCCAGACGCGCCGCGAAAGTGGACTGGTCGGTGCAACCGGCAAGATCCACGTGATGGACGTTGAAATCGCGTTCGCCGGCGCCTTGGGCAAGTACCGCAATGTCGTCCTCGCCCACGTAGTACACGCCGCAGGCCGACAGATCGGTGAGGTCGATACTGAAATCACGCACTGGCATGGTCACGCCTCGCTCTTGGTTGTGTGTTTCGAGCTTAGGGATTGTGGCGGCCGTGGTAAACCCGTTGTTGATTCCGTGACGGCATGACTTCTGGCCGAAGTGCGCGGCCGGCCGACGTGGTATTTCATGGAGGGTATTGCCGTCGGGGTTTGTGGCGGCTTGTCGTTGTCCGGTTGCGAGGAAAACTGTCATGTTGCATCAATCCCGCTGGTGGCTGGCCGCCGGCTTGCTGGCGTTGGGTACCCCGTTGGCGTGCGCGGCCACGACCACGGGCGTGGCGCCGCATCGCCTGTTTCGCGTCACGCTGGACGGCGCATCCAGCCAGCCGGTTTCCGGTCGCCTGCTGCTGTTCGCCATCGACGCCAAGACCGCCGCCGCGCACGCGCACGGCAAGGCCGTCACGCAAGTGGACACCAGCCCGTTCTCGCCCACGCAGACCGCCGTGGCGGCCATGAACGTGACCGGCCTCAAGCCCGGCCAGTCGGTGCTGCTGGATGCCGACGCGCTGGCTTTTCCCAAGGGTTTTTCGAAGCTGGCGGCAGGGCAGTACGACCTGCAGGCCGTGCTCGACGTCAATCACGACTACAACTATTCCGGCCGCGGCCCGGGTGATCTGCTCAGTCCGGTGGTCAAGCTGACGTTCGGCACCGGCAACGCCGTGCCCACGATTGACCTGACCCACGCCGTGCCGCCGGCGCCACCGGCGTGGACGCTGCCGGCGCGCTTCCCGGCCAAGTTCCGCCAGGCCATGGCGCCCAAACTGGCGGCCGCCAAGGCGCACAGCCACGCGATTGATTTCCGCAGCCCGGCGCTGACGGCGTTCTGGGGCAGGCCGATGCACATCCGCGGCTGGGTGCTGCTGCCGCCGGGTTACGCCAGCCATCCCGACAAGCGCTATCCGACCGTGTACTACACGATGGGCTTCGGCGCGCGACTCGATACGCTGACGTTCGAGGCCGCCTCGTTCTACGCGCAAATGCAAAGCGGCAAGATGCCGCCAATGATCTTCGTGCTGTTGAACGAAGGCAGCCCGCGCGGCACGCACGAGTTTGCCGATTCGGCCAACAACGGCCCGTGGGGCACGGCGCTGACCAAGGAGCTGATCCCGCATCTGGACGCCACTTACCGCACGCTGGGCAAGCCGGCCGACCGCTATCTGGTGGGCCATTCGTCCGGCGGCTGGGCCACGTTGTGGCTGCAGGTGCGCTATCCAAAGGTGTTCGGCGGCACGTGGTCGATCTCGCCCGACCCGAGCGACTTCCACAATTTCACCGGCGCGAACTTGTATGCGCCCAACGCCAACGTCTACGTCAAGACCGACGGCCAGGTGAACCCGCTGGTACGCAGCCATGGCAAGGTCATCGCCACGTTCAAGCAGTTCGCGCAGCTTGAACGCGTGCTGGGGCCGGTGGGCGGCCAGCTGGCTTCGTTCGAATGGGTGTTTTCGCCCAAGGGCAAGGACGGCCGCCCGGTGCCGATGTTCAACCGCGACACCGGCAAGGTGAACCCGAAAGTCGTCACCTACTGGCGCGACCATTACGACATCGCCTACCGCATCAAGACAAAGTGGCCCGAGCTCAAGCCGTCCCTGGACGGCAAGATCCATCTCATCGTGGGCACGGCCGACACGTTCTACTTGAACGAATCGGCCAAGCTGCTGGCCGGCGTGCTCAAGAGCGTGGGCGCGAAGGCGGAAGTGGAGTTTTTGCCCGGCAAGAACCATTTCACGGTGTTCGCCAAGGGCAAGAACCGCGACTGGCTGATGCAGCAGATCACCTGGGCGATGTATCACCACGCGTATCCTGAGGCGACCATTCCGGCCGCCGACACGCACGAAATCAAGGCCGCGCGGCAGTAGGCGTGGCCACATCCTTGAAGTTGCAAGAGACGTCCATGAAAACTTTGTTGATCAGCCTTGGCACCTGCGGCTTGCTGGCCGCGGGTTCCGCCTTTGCCGCCACGCCGACCACGGCGCCGGCCTCGCATTACGATCCGCTGGCCGCGTTCGCGCCGCTGCATTACCAGTATCCGGTCAATCGCTACCGCGCCGCCAACGGCATGCCGGGGCCGGATTACTGGCAAAACCGCGTGGACTACACCATCCACGCCAAGCTCGATCCGGCGACCAAGACACTGAGCGCCAGCGAGCAATTCACCTACACCAACAACAGCCCGGACACGCTGCATTTTCTGTGGCTGCAGATGGACCAGAACCGCTACAAAAAGGATGCGCGCGCCAATTTCAGCGCCGATCACGGCACGCCGCCGGCCTGGCATACCAAGGGCTACCAGGTGGCTTCGGTCGAGGTGAAAACGACGCACGGCTGGGTCAACGCGCACACCATCACGTCGGACACGCGCATGCGCATCGACCTGCCCGAGGCGCTGGCGCCGGCCGGGCACAAGGTCGACGTGCGCATCGTCTACAAGTACGTCGTGCCGGGCATGTTCGGCGGCCGTACCGACTGGTACAAGACCAAAAATGGCAACGTGTTCGAGATCGCCCAGTGGTTTCCGCGTCTGGCCGTGTTTGACGACCTGCGCGGCTGGGACACGCTGCCGTTTTTGAACAACGAGTTTTATCTCGAATACGGCAACATCAATTACTACATCACCGTGCCGTGGAACATGCTGGTCGCCGGTTCCGGCAAGCTGATGAACCCGCAAGAGGTGCTCACCAAGACCGAGCAGGCGCGTCTGGCCAAGGCACGCCAGAGTGAAAAGACCGTCGTCATCCGTGGCGCGTCCGAGGTCAACGACCCGGCCAGCCGGCCGAAGCAAAGCGGCACGCTGACGTGGCATTTCCAGATGCACGATACGCGCGACGCCGCGTTTGGCGCGTCCAAGGCGTACGTGTGGGATGCCGCGCGCATCGACTTGCCCAATGGCAAGCATGCATTGGCGCAGTCGGTGTATCCGGTCGAATCCATCGGCAAGGACGGCTGGCAGGATTCGACCCAGGGCGTCAAATACACCATCGAATATTTCTCCAGATACACCGGTTTCAACTACCCGTGGGCCAACGCCATCGCCGAAGCCGGCGTGGCCGGCGGCATGGAATATCCGGGCATCGTGTTCGACTGGTACAAGGCCAAGGGCTACGGCCTGTTCATGCTGGGCGTGCACGAATTCGGGCACAGCTGGTTCCCGATGATCGTGGGTTCCAACGAGCGCCGTGACGCGTGGATGGATGAGGGCTTCAACACCTTCGTCGACGCCATGGCGCACGCCAACTGGGGCAAGACGCACGACGGCCAGTTCGCGCCCAAAAAGGACGGCGAATACGCGCCGTTCACCGGCGATCCGGCCCGGGACATCGTCAAGGACGTGTTCGACAAACCGGATGCGCCGCCGATCGAGACGCGCGCCGATGCCATCAAGGAGGCGTTCCGCCACCCGGTCACGTATTTCAAGACGGCCTATGGCCTGACCTTGCTGCGTGACCAGATTCTCGGCCCGCAGCGCTTTGATGCCGCATTCAAGCAGTACGTGGCGGCATGGGCGTTCAAGCACCCGTCGCCGTCCGACTTCTTCCGCGCCATGGACAGCGCCGCCGGCGAAGACCTGTCGTGGTTCTGGCGCGGCTGGTTCCGCCACAACTGGAAACTGGATCTGGCGGTGACGAACGTGACGTATTTCCACGGCACCCAGCCGGGCAAATACGGCCGTCCGGTGCCGCGCAAGAGCGGGCCGATCAAGGCCGCCATCGTGACCGTGGCCTGCCTCGACAAACTGCCGATGCCGGCCACCCTGCGCGTGACCTACACCGACGGCAGCACGCAGGACGTGCGCGTGCCGGTGGCCACGTGGATGCAGCACACGAGCTTCGGCGTCGTCGTCGACGGCAGCAAGACCGTCAAGTCGGCCACCATCGACCCGGACGGCAAGCTGCCCGACGTCAACCGCGCCAACAACACCTGGACGGCCCAATAGACAGCCATGTAGGAGCGCGCCCGCGCGCGATGGGCTGATGCCGGTTTGAGGCAAGGTCCATTCGCGCGCAGGCGCGCTCCTACAATCGTTTTCCCACAAAGGCCCATTCGCGCGGGCGCGCTCCCGCATCAATGGATGGGGTGGAGCACGGGAGTGCCGTTTGAAGCTAGGCCACGCCGCCGGGCTTGACGTTTCTGAAATACACCGGTGGCGCCAGTTGCATGGTGAAGTTGAACACGTTCTTGTGCACCACGCGGGTGAGGATGATGTCGACCAGCGTGGTTTCGTTGGGGCGGATCAGGTCGAGCAGCTGGTGCATGCTGGTGTCGAGCATGGTTTGCCAGTATTCGACAAAGCGGTTGTCGTAACGCGGGTCGACACGCAGGCCGTACGGTGCCCTCGGCACCAATTCAGGGCGCGCGATCGCGTCTTTCGGGCCGGGAATGGCCGGGCAGCCGGCCAGCACGGCGTGATCCAGGAAGCAGGTGATGTTGCCCGGTTGCTGGCCGTTCTCCTGCCGGTCGATCATGAAACCGCTGGGCAGTTCGTTGGGGCTGTCGTTGGGGCCGGCGGTCAGCAGCAGATTGACGTCGTCGACGTGGATGCCGGCCGAGTCGATGAGCCGAAACACCACCATCGAACATGGATCGTGGATGTACTGACGGTCGGGCAATACGGGCACGTGCTCGATTTCCAGCCGGTTGGCCGGCGCCTGGTGCGCGGCATTTTCCTCGGCAAAGGTTTGCCGCAAAGCCTGGTAACCGGCATCGTCCGTCACGCGCAGGCAGGCCAGGATGGCATCGACCGTGGCGTTGGGCGCGTCGTCGTTCTTGACGCTGGCCATGATGCCCATCTTGCCGCCCGAGTGCGATGCACCGGGAATGATCTTGAACGCCGTCGGCATGGCGCGCGTGACCGATGCCAGTTCCAGCGTGCGCAGGCGCTTGTGCGCGCTGGCCAACGGTTCGTCGCGTTGCGTGGCAGGCTGGCGCAGCACCACGTGCGTGGCGTTCAAGTTGGTCGCGGCCACGCGCATCACGCCGTCCGAGCCGATCTCGCCGGTGGCCGGCACCAGATGGTCGTACAGCTTGCGGTCGATGGCGTCGCCGGTCAGCACGAACGGAAACATCGGATGCTTGCCTTGCGTGAGCTTGAGCGCCGCGTAGTCGTGGATCCAGCGCAGGTTGAGCGCGCATGACGCGGGGCTGCCGGGTTCCAGCCAGTCGAGCACGCGCTGGCCCGGCTCCACGCCGTCGAACCACGTCTTGATGGCGTACAGCCTGCTTTTGCCCAGTGATGCCAACGCCGAGCCGAAATTGGCCGGCGCCAGCATGATCAGGTGGCTCATCGGGCAGCTGGCCAGCTTGCCCGGTTGCACGAAAAAGCGGTCGAACCATTCGCGCACCACCGGCCCGCCGGTGGAGTGGGTGATGACGACGCAGCGGCGGTTTTTGCCGTGGCGCGCCAGTACGTCGTTCAATGCGCCGTCGAACGCGCGCGCGATGTCCTCGACGCGGATGGCATCGTGGAAGCTGACGTATTCACCCAGGAAGACATGTTCCACATCCAGCGCCGGACCGCCGCGCCGCCCGGCCTCGCGCTTGAGGCGCGCCGGCAGTTGCCCGTAGGTGGCGGTGCTGGTGACGCTCCAGCCGTGCACAAAGATCAAAAGCTGTCCGGCCATGATTTTCCCTTCCACGTGAGTACGTCGATTGTGGCAGTTTAGGGCGCATCACACCGGTTGGCGCCGTGGCGCTCATGCCGGTCGCTGTTTGTTTTGGGGAATATCGAGGATCCGCGATGACACTTTCCATCACGTTGCGCAAAACCGCCCTGGCGCTGGTGGCAACTTCTTTCTGTGCGGCCGGCGCCGCCATGGCCGGGCAGGCCGCACCGCCGCCGGCCAGTGCCATGCCGGTCGCGGCACCGCAGGCCGTCGCGCCGGTGCGGCTGGCCGATTTCGACGCCTATGTCGATCGCGTGCTGAAGGCGTTCGACGTGCCGGGCATCGGCGTGGCCATCGTCAAGGACGGCCGCGTGGTGCTGGCCCGCGGCTACGGCGTGCGCAATGTCAAGACCGGGGCCAAAGTCGATGCACATACGCTGTTTGCCATCGCCTCCAACACCAAGGCGTTCACGGCGGCGTCGCTGTCGATGCTGGCCGACGAGGGCAAGTTGGACATGGGCGGGCGCGTCACCGATTACCTGCCGTGGTTTCGCATGTCCAAGCCCGATGTCACGCACGAAATGCGCGTGCGCGACCTGTTGGCGCACCACAGCGGCTTGAGCCTGGGTGCGGGCGATCTGCTGTATTGGCCGACCACCGATTACACCAGCAAGCAGGTGGTCGAGCGTCTGGCGCACGTGCCGCTCAAATACGGTTTCCGCGCGCATTATTTTTACGACAACATCCTGTTCGGCGTGGCCGCGATGGTCATTGAGAACGTGTCCGGCGAGAGTTACCGGCACTTTTTGCAGACGCGCATCTTCGAGCCGCTGGGCATGCGCGACACGCGTTTCAACTACACCTTCATCAAGCCGACCGACAAGGATGTGGCCACCGGCTACGCCAAGTACAACTTCACCACGTTGAAGCCGATGGCCAAGCTGTCGTGGTCGAACGTGTCCGGCGCCGGCGGCATTTACTCCAGCGTCGACGACATGGCCAAGTGGATCAACGCGCAGCTGGCTGGCGGCGTGTACGGCAAGAACGCCGACGGCACGCCCAAGCGCCTGTTCAGCGAGGCGCGGCACAAGGAAATGTGGTCGGTGCAGACCGCCATCGAGCCGCATGCCTCGAAGATTCCGGCGCTGGCCGCCATCACGCCGCAGTACGAGGGCTACGGCGAGGGCTGGCATTTGTCGCAATACCGCCATCACAAGATGGTGTTCCACACCGGCGGCTGGCCGGGTTTTGTCTCGCGCGTGACGATGATTCCCGACATGCATCTGGGCATGGTGGTGCTGACCAATGCGCAATCCGGCGCGGCGTTCCAGGCGGTGACGTACCGCATTCTGGATGCCTTCATGCATCAGCCGAAGACCGATTGGGTCGCGGTGTACCAGCAGGCCAACCAGCGCAGCGAGGATGCTGCGAAAAAGTCGTGGGCAAAGCATGAAGCGGCGCGCGACAAGCACGCCGGGCCGTCACTGAAACTGGCCGATTACGCCGGCACGTACCGCGATCCGTGGTACGGCGATGTCGACATCCAGGACGTCAACGGCAAGCTGGTGATGCGTTTTGCCCACACCAAACAGCTTGTCGGCGACATGACGCACTGGTCGCGCGACACGTTTCTGGTCAAGTGGCGCGACCGCTCGCTGAACGCCGACGCCTTCGTCACCTTTGCGCTGACGCCGGACGGCAAGGTGCGCGACGTGCGCATGAAGGCGGCTTCGCCACTGACCGATTTCAGCTTCGACTTTCAGGATTTGCGCCTGACGCCGGTCACCAAGACCACCCGGTAGCGGCCCAAGGTTTTACGTAGGAGCGGGCCTGCCCGCGATGAATCGGCCATCAACCCATCGCCCGCAGGCGGGCTCCTACATTGGAATCTTCACGGGAGCGGGTAATGCCCGAGATTCGAGGCTTCCGATACGCATCCCAATCGCGGCCATCGGCCGCTCCCCCAACGGCCAAGGCTTTGCGTAGGAGCGGGCCTGCCCGCGATGAATCGGCCATCAACCCATCGCGCGCAGGTGCACTCCTGCACCGGTTTTGACTGAAACTTCGATAGTGGCGCCTTTACAATCGTGGCGGGGGAGTGTTTTGCATCGGAAAACAGCAATATGGTGAATCCTGCATCCAACGCTTCCGCCGTCACCGCCGTGCGCGGCCATCTGGTCAGCCTGCGCGACAACCCGTTTGTCGCCGGTGACGCCGCCGCGCTGTGGCACGAACCGGACGGCTTGCTGTTGATGCGTGATGGCGTGATCGAAGCCGTCGGGCCGTGGCGTGATCTGCGTCATCACGTGCCCGACGGCGTGGCGGTGACGCATTATCCGGACGCGTTCATCGTGCCCGGTTTCATCGACTGCCACGTGCATTACGTGCAGACCGGCATGATCGGCGCGGCCGGTTTTCAGCTGCTCGACTGGCTCGACAAATACACGTTTCCGACCGAGCGGAAATTTGCCGACAAGGCCTACGCCAGCAAGGTTGCCAGCCTGTTTTGCGACGAGTTGCTGCGCAACGGCACCACCACGGCGCTGGTGTTTGCGGCCAGCTACCCGGCCTCGGTCGATGCACTTTTCGAGCAGGCCGAGCGCCGCCGCATGCGTCTCATCGCCGGCAAGGTGCTGATGGACCGCAACGCACCGCCGGGCCTGTGCGACACGGCGCAAAGCGCGTATGACGATTCGGCCGCGTTGATCGCGCGCTGGCACGGACGCGGTCGTCTCGGTTACGCGATCACGCCGCGTTTTGCCATCACCAGCACACCGGCGCAGCTGGAAGCTGCCGGCGCGTTGTGGCGTGGGCATCCCGACGTGTGGGTGCACACGCACCTGTCGGAAAACCGTGGCGAGATCGCGGCCGTGGCCGAGTTGTATCCCGACCGCGCCAGCTATCTCGATGTCTACGACCATTACGGTCTGGTCGGGCGGCGGTCGGTGTTTGCGCATGGCGTGCACATGGACGAAACCGATTTCGCCTGCTGCCACGAGCACGGCGCGGCCATCGCGCATTGTCCGACGTCGAACCTGTTTCTTGGCAGCGGCCTGTTTCCGTTGCGGCAGGCGCTGGACGCACGCCGGCCCGTGCACGTGGGCCTGGGCACCGACATCGGCGCCGGCACCAGCTTTTCGCTGCCGGCCACGGCGGGCAGCGCGTACAAGGTGGGGCAGTTGCGCGGCGATGCGTTGAGCGCGCCGCAACTGCTGTATCTGGCCACGCGCGGCGCGGCGCGGGCGCTGGATCTTGGCGATCGCATCGGCACGTTGCAGGCGGGCTTCGAGGCCGATTTTGCCGTGCTTGATCCCAGGGCCACGCCATTGCTGGCGTTCCGCACCGCGCAGGCGCAGTCGCTGGAAGAATGCCTGGGCGTGATGATGACGCTGGCCGATGACCGTCTGGTCAAGGCGACCTGGGTGGCTGGCCGCGAGGCGATTCCTTCGCGTTGAAAAAACCGGTGAGCCGCGCGCGGAATGCCGTACGGCTCACCGGTCGAAGCGCACGGCCATCGTCAGTCGCGCGGCATGCCGTCGAAAATGTCGTGGGCGGCCTGCTTGAGAATGCCGACGACGCGCTTGGCCTCGCTGGGCGACCACGGATGCGCACGCAGTGCATGGCGCAGGTTGTGCATGGCCTCGCGAATGGCTTCCGGCGCGCGCATGCGCGCGTACATGCGGGCCGACTGTTCCAGGCGGTCCATGGCGGCGTCCACGGCAACCTTGTTTTCTTCCAGAAAAGCGCGGCCGTCGTCGGTGATGCTGTAGCGCTTCTTGCCGCTGTCGCCCACTTCGACGCTGGCGTAATCCATTTCTTCCAGCAGGGTCAGCGTGGGATAGACCGCGCCGGGGCTGGGCGCGTAATTGCCGTCGAACATTTCCTCGATGGTGCGGATGAGTTCGTAGCCGTGGCGCGGTTGTTCGGCAATGAGGGCCAGCAGGACCAATTTCAGCTCGCCGGGCGCGAACACGCGACCGCCGCCGCCAAAACGTCCGCCGTGGTGGCCACCGTGACGCCCGCCGTGGAAATCGTCGTCGTCGTGACCGTGGTCGCGACTGCCGCGACGCATGAATTCGTGCATGTCGCCCATGGCCTGGAAGGCTTGGTGGTGATCGAAAGGATGGTGATGATGAAAGCGCATGAGGTGTCTCCGATAGGATCTTAAGATGCAATCTTAAGATATATCTTAAACATGTCTTGCACAAGCCCCGCGTGCCTGTGTCGGCATGCGCTGCCAGGTGTTTCACGAGGTGGCCGTGGCGTACGCTTTGTTTACACAACCGACATGTCGGCTGCGCTAGATTGAGCGTGGGGGAATTCCGCAAGCACACGAAGGGAGATGTGACATGTCACTTTTTGACAGCGTGGTGGGCGGCTTGACGGGCGGCAACAATGGCGGGTTGCTGGAACTGGCAGGGCAGCTTTTGCAAAAGGTCGGCGGCATTCAGGGGCTGGAAAAACTGCTTTCCAGCAGCGGTCTTGGCGCGCAGGTGTCGTCGTGGATCGGCGGTGGCGACAACCAGGGCATCTCCGGCGCCCAGCTGGGGCAGGCGCTGCAAAGTGGCGGCTTGGGCGAGTGGGTCGATCAGGCGGCGCAGAAATTGGGTCTGAGTACGGATGACGTGCACAACGGTCTGGCGCAGTTGCTGCCGCAGGTGGTCAGTCATTTGACCCCGGACGGCCAGGCACCGGCCGGCGATGGCGGCGATCTGG
Organism: Rhodanobacteraceae bacterium; assembly: GCA_036379395.1. GTDB lineage: Bacteria > Pseudomonadota > Gammaproteobacteria > Xanthomonadales > Rhodanobacteraceae > Oleiagrimonas. Next base: position 45,065 of record DASVGR010000102.1, read on the forward strand.
ATCTGTCGTCACTGGCTGGCATGGCGGGCAAGCTGTTCGGCTGAAATGCGTGTGGGAGCCTGTCCGCGTGTGATGGCAATCCCGCGGGTCGGCTCCCGCGCTATCTTGGCGGCAGCGGGTGATGGATGGCCGCCAGCGCCTCTTGCAGTGTCGCTTCGATGGTGCCGTTGGCGTTGATCGAAAGCGCGGGCTCGTCGGGGGCGAATGGCTCCAGCGTGGCCAGTTGGCTGTCCAGCAATGATGCCGGCATGAAGTGCCCGCTGCGCGCGTCTAGCCGGCGTTGCAGTTCGTCGCGACCAACTTGCAACAGGATGAAACGCACGTTGCGGTCGTGGCCGCGCAGGGCATCGCGGTAGATGCGTTTCAAGGCCGAACAACTGATCACGCCGCTGCGGTTGTCCGCGATCAGGCGGTCCATCCATTGGCCGATGGCGGCGAGCCAGGGCGCGCGGTCGGCATCGTCCAGGGGGTGGCCGGCGTGCATCTTGGCCACGTTGGCCGGTGGATGCAGATCGTCGCCTTCCAGGAACGGCCAGCCGAGAGCATCGGCCAGGCGCCGCCCGAGCGAGCTTTTGCCGCATCCCGAAACACCCATGGCGATCAGGAAAACGGATGAATCGGTCATGTCGGTCATGTCGTCGAGCCTGTTGCGTGCCGGTCGGGTGGTGGGCATAGTCGTGCCCCCTTGTCGCGAGTGTTTGCCATGCTGCCTTTGCCTGCCTTGCATACTGCGCGTACGGTCATCCGCTTGCCGACGGATGCCGATGTGCCGCTCCTGCAGCATTATCGCGTGGACAACCGCGAGCATTTTGCTCCGTGGGAACCGTTGCGCGAGGAAAGCTGGTATGACGCGGATGCCTGTTGGCGCTTTGTGGCCACGGCGTTGACCGACGCGCGCGAAGATCGCGCCTATCCCTTGCTGGTGCTGGACCCCGAACAGCATGAAATCCTGGCCAGCATCACGCTGGCCAACGTGACGCGCGGCATTTTCCAGGCGTGTCACGCGGGTTACGGCACGGCCGCGCGCTGGCAAGGGCAGGGGATCATGTTCGAGGCGTTGCAGGCGGTGCTGGAACTGGCGTTCGGACCGCTGGGATTGCATCGCGTGATGGCCAATTACCAGCCGTACAACGAGCGCAGCGCGGCATTGCTGGAACGCCTTGGCTTCGAAAAGGAAGGCCTGGCGCGGGCGTATCTGAAGATCAACGGTCGCTGGCGTGACCACGTGTTGACCGCCTGCATCAATCCGCACGGCTAGACGGCAACGCTCCGGGCCGGCTTACTTGGCGACATTGTGCGCCTCGGCCGTGCCGAGCACGGCCTTGTCCGGTTTGGGCATGCGTTGCCGGCTCAGGACCGGATGCGCGATGACCGAACCGATGACGACCACCACGCCGACGTAAAACAGCGGCCCCACCTCGCGCTGCTCGCCCAGCAGCACGATGGCCAGGATGATGGCGTAGACCGGTTCGAGGTTGGTCGCGATCTGTGTGGCGAACGCGCTCACGTGACGCAGTGCCTTGAGAATCAAGGCGAACGGCAGCAGCGTGCAGCCCAGTGCCATCACCAGCAGCATCCACGCGTTGTGCCAGTCGGGCAGGGGGATGGCCGGTCCGGCGTGCGGAAGCACGGGCGACAGCAGCGTCAGGAACAGCGTGCCGGCGCCCAGCTCGATGCGGGTGACGGCCAGTGGCCCGGCGTGTTCGACCATGCGCTTGTTGCAGGCACTGAACGCGGCCACGAACACGGCCGACAGCAGACCGACCGCCAATCCCAGATACATGCCGTGCGGAATGCCGCCCACGATCAACGCGATGCCCGGCACGATGCCGATGCCCAGCAGCAATTCACGCGGATTGAACGGCCGTCCGACCACGCGTGGCTCGATCAAGGCCAGAAACACCGGCGCCACGGCCATGCAGATGGCACCGACCGAAGCGTTGGCCAGCTTGATGGCCGAATAGAACAGCAACCAGTGCATCGACACCAGAAGGCCGATGGCGGCATAGGTGCCGATCAGCCGCCAGCCCATGTTGCGCAGCTGGCGCCGCACGCGCGGCAGCAACAGCAAGGCCACCACCACGATCAACATGCGCCACCACACCAGCGCCAACGCATCAAGCGTGATCAGCTCGCCGAAAATGGCCGTGAAACCCCACAAGACGACGCAGATGTGGATGTGCAGATAGGCGCGCGAAGAGGTCGAAAGCGACACAAAGATGATGGCCGGCATGCGGAAGGGGAAATGCTGGCCGGTATTGTAGGGTCATTCGTCGTTTTGTCGTTCTGTCGCGGGCGGCGAACGGGAGTCGCCATCGCCTTTTGCATGGCCTCCGTGCATGCCGGTGCGCGGCCCGGTTGATCGGCTGCCTCGGCATTGAAAATCATGCTTGACTCTTGATCAAGGTCAAGGGTTTATCATGGCGCCATGGTTACCCTGAAACCCATGCGCATAGGCACTCTGGCCCGCGAAAGCGGGGTCAGCATCGACACGATCCGCTATTACGAGCGCGAGGCCTTGCTGCCGGCGCCGCGACGCTTGCCGTCGGGCTACCGCGAGTACGATGCGCAGGCGCTGGAACGGCTGCGCTTCATCCGGCGGGCCAAGGAATTGGGTTTCAGCCTGGATGACATCCGCGAATTGCTGAGCCTGTCGAGCGACCGCGAGCAGGGCGTCAGTGGCGTGCGCCGGCGTGCGCAGGCGCGGCTGGAAGTGGTCGAGGAACATCTGGCGCAACTGCGGCGGATCCGCCGCGGCCTGAAACAATTGATTGATCAATGTCCGGGGCACGGTCCGTTGGGCCAATGCCCGATTCTGCACGCGTTGTCGGGCCCGGACGTGGAGCGCAAGGCATGACGAATACCCCCGAGACGGTCGCCACGGCGATCGACCCCAATTGCGGCATGCAGGTGGCGACGGCCACGCACCGCCACGCCGAGCACGCCGGCAAGACCTATTACTTTTGCGGTGACGGCTGTCAGCACAAGTTCGAGGCTGACCCGGACGCCGTGCTGGAAAAGGCGCGTTTGCGCGACATCAATGCCGGCCGGCGCGACCCGGTGTGTGGCATGGCGACGGATCCGGCGTCCGCCGGGTGCGTGGCCGAGCATGCCGGCCACACGTACCACTTTTGCGGCAATGGTTGCCGTGAGCGTTTCGTCGCCGATCCTGCGCATTATCTGGGCGCCGCGAAACCGGCCGAACCGGCGCCGGTCGGCACCATCCACATTTGTCCGATGCATCCCGAAGTGCGGCAGGAGGGACCGGGCGATTGCCCCAAATGCGGCATGGCGTTGCAACCGGAAATGCCGCAGGCGGATGCCGATGACGGGCATGAAGTGCAGGCGCTGAAATGGCGGTTTTTCACGCTGGTCGTGCTGACCTTGCCGGTGTTCGTGCTGGCCATGTGGCCGCATGTGACGGGCATGTCGTGGAGCGGCGGCCTCGCGTCGGCGGCCAGCTGGATCGAAGCCGTGCTGGCCACCATCGTCACTTTGTGGGGCGGTGCGGGTTTCTTCCGGCGTGGCTGGAATTCGCTCAAGGCGCGTTCGCCCAACATGTATACGCTGATCGCATTGGGCAGCGGGGTGGCTTGGCTGTACAGCGCGGTGGCGTTCTTGTGGCCGGATCTGTTTCCGGCCGGCTTTCGCGGCGCGCACGGGGAAGTAGCCGTCTATTTCGAATCAGCGGCCGTCATCATCACGTTGGTAACGCTGGGCGACTGGCTGGAACTGCGCGCGCGCCGACGTACCGGTGATGCGCTGAAAGCCTTGCTGCAACTGGCTCCAAAGCAGGCACGCCGCATCGCCGATGATGGCGGCGAGCGCGACGTGCCGCTGGCCGAAGTGCGCGTGGGCGACAAGCTGCGCGTGCGTCCCGGCGAGCGCGTGCCGGTGGATGGCGAAGTGGTGTCCGGCGCCAGCCATGTGGACGAATCCATGTTGACTGGCGAGCCGCTGGCGGTGGCGCGCGGTGAGGGCGATGCGCTCACCGGTGGCACGGTGAACCAGGAAGGTGCGTTGGTGATGCGTGCCACGCGCGTGGGTGACGACACGTTGCTGGCGCAAATCGTGGCCACGGTGGCCAAGGCGCAAATGAGTCGTGCGCCGCTGCAGCGCAGCGTCGACAAGGTGGCGGCGTGGTTCGTGCCGGCGGTGGTGGCGGTGGCCGTGCTGGCGTTCGTCCTGTGGGCGCTGATCGGGCCGGAACCGCGGCTGGCGCATGCGCTGATTGCCGCCGTGTCGGTGTTGATCATCGCCTGTCCGTGCGCGCTGGGCCTGGCCACGCCGATTTCGATCATGGTGGCCAGTGGTCTGGGTGCGCGCCATGGCGTGCTGTTTCGCGATGCGGCCGCCATCGAAAATCTGCGTCACGTCGACACCGTGGTGTTTGACAAGACCGGCACGCTGACGTTGGGCAAACCCAAGCTGGAACACCTGGTGCCGATCAACGACAAGCTCAAGCCGCAGCGCATCCTGGCGCTGGCGGCGGCGCTGGAACGGCCCAGCGAGCATCCGTTGGCGCGGGCGATTCTGGCCGGGGCGGCGGAATATGCTGTCGATGAGTTGGCCGTGGAGAATTTCGTCGCCGTGCCGGGGCAGGGCGTGCGTGGGCGCGTGGACGGCATGGACGTGGCGCTGGGCAACGAGCTGATGATCAAGTCCGTCGGCGCCGGCATGACCGGCCCGATCCGCGGCTACGCGGCCGGCATCCAGGAACAGGGCGCGACCGTGATGTGGCTGATCGCCGACGGCGACGTGGTCGGCCTGCTGGGCGTGACCGATCCGGTCAAGCCCGAAGCCGTGGCCGCGCTTGGTGCATTGCGCGAGGCCGGCATGCGCCTGGTCATCCTGAGCGGCGACGGCTATGCCACCGTCAAGGCCGTGGCCGACCAGTTCGGCATCAAGGATTTCCACGCGCAAGTCGGCCCGACCGGCAAGGCCGGGGAAGTCAACAAATTGCGCAACCAGGGCAAGTTCGTGGCCATGGTCGGCGACGGCATCAACGATGCGCCGGCGCTGGCCTCGGCCGACATCGGCATTGCCATGGGCAGCGGCACCGACATTGCCATGGAAAGCGCGCAGGTGACGCTGGTCAAGGGCCACCTGGACGGCGTGATGCGCGCGCGGAAGTTGTCGCAGGCCACGCTCGGCAACATCCGCCAGAACCTCATGTTCGCGTTTGCCTACAACCTCATCGGCGTGCCGATTGCGGCCGGCATTCTGTATCCGTGGTTCGGCATCGTGTTGTCGCCGATGATCGCGGCGCTGGCGATGAGTTTGTCGTCGGTGTCGGTGGTGAGCAACGCGTTGCGCCTGCGCAAGGTGACGCTGGAATAAGTGCCTGTTGCTTATGCGCGCGTGCGCTCGCACCATGCGCACATTTCACGCGGACGTTTTCTCCATGCCTCACTCCCTGGCCGAATGGCTTGAATACCAGCAGCACGTGCACAAGGTCGACATCGAGCTGGGCCTGAACCGCGTGGGCGAGGTGTGGCGGCGCATGGGCTCGCCGCGCGCGCCGCTGACGATCACCGTCGGCGGCACCAACGGCAAGGGCTCGACGGTGGCGTTCCTGACCGCGATGCTGCGCGCCATGGGCCTGCGCGTGGGCAGTTACGTGTCGCCGCACGTGCGCGCGTACAACGAGCGCATTTGCGTGGATGATGTCGAGGCCAGCGACGCGACCCTGTGTGCCGCGTTCGAGCGCATCGAAACCGCGCGCGGCGAAATTCCCATCACCTATTTCGAGTTTGCCACGCTGGCTGCGCTGGACGTTTTCGGTCGCAGCCGGCTGGACGTGATGGTGCTGGAAGTGGGCATGGGCGGCCGGCTGGACGCGACCAACATCGTCGACGCCGATGCCGCTGTCATCACCACCATCGGTCTGGACCACATGCAATGGCTGGGGCCGGATCGTGACAGCATCGGCCGCGAAAAAGCCGGCATCGCGCGTGCCGGCCGGCCGGTCATCATCGGCGAGGCCGAGCCGCCGCAGGGCTTGCTGGCGCGGCTGGATGAAATCGGCGCCGATGTGGAACGCGCCGGCATCGCGTTCGCGCTTCATGAAGAAGGCGGCCAGACCGTTTGGAAGCACCGCGACGGCACCACTCTGGCGTGGCCGAATTTGCCGCTGGACGCGCCTTGCCAGCCGGCCAACGCGGCCGCCGCCGTGGCCGCATTGCACGCCTTGCGCGACCGTCTGCCGTGGTCGCCGCAAGCCATCGTCGACGGCCTGCGCCACGCGCACGTGCGCGGCCGCATGCAAAACATCGGGCATGCGCCGGAGCGCGTGCTGGACGTGGCGCACAACCCGCAGGCCGCCGCCGTGCTGGCCGCCTGGCTGGACGCGCATCCGGTCGCCGGCACCGTGCATGCCGTGTACGGCGCCATGGGCGACAAGGACGTGGAAGGCGTGCTGCGTGCCGTCGGCGCGCGCGTCGACCATTGGCACCTGGGCGGGCTGGATGGTGAAACCGCGCGTGGCCTGTCGGTGACCGGTCTGGTCGAGCGCTTCGGCGACGCGTTGCCGGATGCTGCCTGCGATGCCCACGCTGACATCGCCACCGCGTGGAAAGCCGCCACGCAAGCGGCGCGTCCGGACGACCTGATCGTGGCGTTCGGCTCGTTTTTCGTTGTCGCCGCGGTATTGGACGCCGGTCAGAAAAGTACCGATTGATTCGATGACGCCAAGTGATCGTGGCCACCCATCGGCGTTCATTCATGCATGCGGATTGTCGGCGCCTGAATTGGGATGATACGCGCCACGGGCGCGGTGTCTGCCCGCGTGGCGCGTTGCGTATATCATGCCGCGAGGACCGTACGCCTGAGATGCCATGCAACCAGCCTTGAAGACCCGCTTGCTGGGCGCGTTCGTGATCGTCGCGCTGATCGTGATCGTGGTGCCGATGTTTTTTTCCGGCGAGCCTGCCGGTGGCGGCCAGAACATCAGCCTGAAAATTCCGTCGCCGCCGGATCAGAAATTGCAGACGCGAACGCTGAGCTTGACGCCGAATGCACCGGGCGCGGCCGGCACGGTGGGCGCGGCTGGCGTGGTGACACCGTCGACTGGCAGCGGCAAGCTGGCCACGGTGACGATTGCCTCGCGCGTGCCGCCGGACATGCGCCCGGAGCTTGGGCCGGGACAGGCGTCGACGGCGGCGGGTTTTGCCACGGCCAAGGCGCCGTCGGTGACGGCCGCGGCGCCGGTGGTGGTGTCCAAATCCGATGCGACGCCGACATCGACAACGGTGCCCGCCCCGACGGCAAAACCGGTGGCTGCTGCGCCGGCACCCGCCACGCCGCCGGCGACAACTCCCGAGCCGACAGCGAACCCGGGGCGCGCCGCCGGCGCGCAGTATTCGATCCATCTGGGTGCCTATGCCCAGAAAGCCAATGCCGAGCGCTTGGTCACGCGCGTCGGCAAGTTGGGTTATCAGGCGCATGTCAGCGCCGTGCGCATTGGCGGCAAGCCGGCCGCCAGTGTCGATGTGGGGCCGTTTGCCAGCCGTGCCAGCGCCGAAACGGCGCGCCTGAAATTGCACGCGGCCTTGCCGCATGCACCGGCCAGGCTGGTGCCGGTGACGCATGATCAGCCGTCTTCCGCGCCGGCCAGTGCCTTGCCGGCCAAGCGTGCCGGCGGCTGGGCCGTGCAGGTGGTGGCCTACAGCCAGAAGAGCGAGGCGGTGGCGTTGCGCGATCGTCTGCGCAAGGCCGGTTTTGCCAGCTACGTGGACGACGTGCGCTCCGGCGGCGCCACTTTGTGGCGCGTGCGCGTGGGGCCGCTGGCGCAGCGCGAGGCGGCGGTGACGACGCTGGGTCGCATCAAGAGCCAGTTCCCGCGGCTGGGTGGCGTGGTGGTTACCGTGCCATGAATTGGGCCGACTACGTCATCATCGCCATTTTGGCGTTGTCGGTGCTGATGGGCCTGTGGCGCGGCCTGATTGCCGAAGTGATGGCGTTGATCGTGTGGATCGCGGCGTTCTGGGTGGCCTGGCTGCTCGGGCCGCGTCTGGCGCAGGCCTTTGCCGCGTTCATCGACGTGCCGTCGGTGCGGGTGATCCTGGGTTACGTGGTGTGCTTCGTGGCCGTGCTGCTGGTCGGCATGTTGCTGAAATTCATCATCGACCGGTTGGTCGAAGGCACTGGGCTGTCCGGCTCGGATCGCTTGCTGGGCATGGTTTTCGGCCTGCTGCGCGGCGCCATTCTGGTCACCTTGCTGGTGTTCTTGCTGGGTTTCACGCCGTTCACGCGTGATCCGTGGTGGCATCGTTCGCAGCTGTTGCCGACCTTTGTCACGGCGGCCAACTGGATGGGCCAGCAACTGCCCGACAGCGTGCATCGCTACCTGCATCCGCAACCGACGCTGTTGCCGCATGTCGACGTGAACCGGGCCGGGGCGGCCTTGCACGAGGCCGGTTCGCACGTGGCAGCGGGGCTGCAAAAGGCCTTGGCGCCGGCAGCCCGGCCCGCGGCTGCGCAAAGCACATCCGGGGCATCGCCTGCAAGGGTCGCCCGGATGCCACTTTCGAGCGATAATTAAGGCCGTCCTCTCGCGAGCAGCTTCATGTGCGGAATCATTGGCATTGTTGGCACCAGCAGCGTGGCGCCGGCGCTTTATGACGGCCTGACAGTTCTTCAACATCGCGGCCAGGACGCGGCCGGCATTGCCACCACCGAAGGCGCGCGCATGCATCTGCATCGCGGCAAGGGCTTGGTGCGCGACGTGTTCAACCAGAAGGCCATGTCCAAGCTCACCGGCAACATCGGCATCGGCCATTGCCGCTACCCGACCGCGGGTGGCGACGAGGAAGCCGGCGAGGCGCAGCCGTTCTACGTCAACTCACCCTATGGCATCGCGTTTGCGCACAACGGCAATCTCGTCAACACCGAAACCTTGCGCCGCGAGATGTTCGAGGACGACCGCCGCCACATCAACACTGATTCCGACTCCGAAGTGCTGCTCAACGTGCTGGCGCACGAGCTGCAGATCCAGGAGCGCATGGCGCTGACGCCGGAAAACATGTTCAAGGCCGTGGCCGGCGTGCATGCGCGCGCCCGTGGCGGTTACGCCTGCGTGGCGCAGATCGTGGGCTACGGATTGCTGGCGTTCCGCGATCCGCATGGCATCCGCCCG
>DASVGR010000103.1:0-7182 GCA_036379395.1 Rhodanobacteraceae bacterium
GCATTGCTGCCGGCCTTTGCCGGTTTCACCAGCGTCAAGCGGCGCATGGAAGAGGTCGGCACGGTCGGCGACATTCGCGTGTACGACGATTTCGCGCACCATCCCACGGCCATTGCGACGACGCTTTCCGGGTTGCGCGCGCGCGTCGGTCAGGCGCGCATCGTGGTGGCGCTGGAGCCGCGCTCGAACTCCATGCGTCTGGGCGCGCACGCGGCCATGCTGGCCCCCAGCCTGGCTGATGCCGATCGTGTGGTGTTTCTGCAACGGCCTGAATTGCCGTGGGATGCCGCGCGCGTGATTGATGCGCTGGCCGGCCACGGGCAAGCCGTGTCCAGCGTGGATGCCTTGCTGGCGACCCTGCACGACGAGGTGCGTGCCGGCGACAACGTGGTATTCATGTCCAACGGTGGTTTCGAGAACGCGCCGCGTCGCTTCGTGGCGATGCTGCGTGATGATCGACGCTGATTTTTCATCACGCGCCAGCCTTCTTCGCCGGCGCGTGTCGAGCGGAGAAAGATGATGCAGGCAACAACGGACATTTCCCGCGCCAGCCGGATCAAGGGCGCCATCATGGGCGCGTTCGTGGGCGATGCGCTGGCGCTCGGACCGCATTGGTATTACGACCTTGACGAACTGCGCCGTGTGTACGGCGAAATAGACGGCTATACGGCTCCGCAGCCAGGCCGCTACCACGCCGGTTTGCCGGCCGGGGCGTCGTCGCAGGCCGGTGTCATTCTTGAGCTGACATTGCGCTCGCTGGTGGAAAGTGGCGGCTACGACGAGACGGATTTTTGCCGGCGCATGGACGAGGACCTGTTTCCGCAGATGGATGGCGAGCCGATGTCTGGCCCCGGCGGCTACACCAGCGAGTCGATCCGCAACGCGTGGCGGCAGCGTCAGGCCGGCGTGCCGTGGGGACAATTGGCCAGCCTGGCCGACAACACCGAAGCGGCCGAACGCATCCTGGCCATCGCCGTGCGCTACGCCGGCCAGCCGCAAAAACTGGCACAACATGTCAGCGCCAACGTCGCACTGACCCAGCGCGATCCGACTGTCGGCGCGATGACGCTGGCCTACGCCGCCGTGCTCGGCCGACTGGTGCAGGGCGATGCGCTGGATGCCGGTTTGTCCGGTCGATTGATGGGCATGGTCAAGGCTGGCGAGTTGCCGTTCCACACCGTGACCAGCGGCGAGCTGTCGATGCCGCACGGTCGGGAAGCGCCGCTCGAGGCTGGCCAGTTTCCCTCGCCGGACGCACTGCTGACGGTGTCGTCGATCGCCGACGGCGTGCAAAACCGCGGCGTCGTGATCGACCCGGCGTGGAAGGTGTCGCTGGTGTACGGCCTGCCGTGCGCGATCTACCACCAGATGCCGGCGGTTTATCACTTGGCCGCGCGTTTTCAGGGCGACTTCGAACCCGCCGTGCTGGCGGCCGTCAACGGCGGTGGCCAGAACTTGGCGCGCGCGCTTTTGACCGGCGCGTTGTGCGGCGCCATCGGCGGCTTCGAAGCCATTCCGCAGCGCTTCATCGACGGTTTGCAAAAGGCGGACACGTACCTGCAACTGGCCGAATCGCTGGCCCGGCAAGCCGCCTGAACCGTGCCGTGCGGGCGGCAGCTGCCGAGCGCGCCCGCGGTGGGTACACTGGCGCAATGGGTTCCGCGCACCTTGCCGATATTCCGTTGTTTCCGCTGTCGACCGTGCTGTTTCCGGGCGGCCCGCTGGAGCTGCGCATTTTCGAGCCGCGCTACGTCGACCTGGTGCGCGAATGCGCGCGCGCGGACAGCTGCTTCGGCGTCTGCCTGATCCTGGCCGGCGAGGAAGTGGGCTCGCCGGCGGTGCCGGCCGCGGTCGGCACGCTGGCGCGCATCACCGACTTTTTCACGTCCGAGGAAGGCATCCTGGGCATTTGCGCGCAAGGCGGGCAACGCTTTCGCGTCAGCCGGGCGCGGGCACGCGTCGATGGCCAGCTGCGCGGCCACGTGGAGTGCTGGCCGGATGAGCCGTCCCTGCCGCTGCCGGCCGAATTCGGCCTGCTGGAAACCATCCTGCGCCGGCTGGTCGAACAAATGGCGCCGCCGTGGAAGGATGCGCCGGACACCTGCTACGACGATGCCTCGTGGCTGGGTTTTCGCATGGCCGAGCTGCTGCCGCTGGATGCCGGCGAGCGCCAGCAATTGCTGGAAATGACGCAACCGCTGGAACGCCTGGCGTGGCTGCGCGACACGCTGCCGCGTTTTCAGCGCGACTGAAAGCCGCCGTCGCGCCGCTTCCCTACGCGACCGTATGGTGCGCTAGACTCAAGCCCGGTTTTTCATCGTGGATACGCCATGACAACGCTTGCCGGCAAAACGCTGTTCATCACCGGGGCTTCGCGCGGCATCGGCCTGGCCATTGCCCTGCGCGCGGCGCGTGACGGCGCCAATGTGGCCATCGCGGCCAAGAGTGCCGTGCCCAATCCCAAGTTGCCCGGCACCATTTACACCGCCGCGCAGGCCATTGAAGACGCCGGCGGCAAGGCGCTGGCACTCAAGGTCGACATTCGCGACGAAAACTGCGTGGCCGAGGCGGCGGCCAGGACGGCCGAGCATTTTGGCGGCATCGACATCGTCGTCAACAACGCCAGCGCGATTTGGCTGGCCGGCATCGAAGGCACGCCGATGAAGCGTTTCGACCTGATGCACCAGGTCAACGCGCGCGGCACCTACGTCACCACGCAGGCGTGCCTGCCGTACCTGAAAAAAGCGGCCAATCCACACGTGCTGATGCTGTCGCCGCCGCCGAATCTCGATGCCAAGTGGTTCAAGCGGCACACTGCCTACACCATCGCCAAATACGGCATGAGCCTGTGCGTGCTGGGCCTGTCCGCCGAGCTGGCCGACGCCGGCATCGCCGTCAACGCGCTGTGGCCGCGCACCGTCATCGCCACCGCCGCCATCGCCATGCTGGGCGGCAAGGTCAAGCCGGAAAATTGCCGCAAGCCGGAGATCGTGGCCGATGCCGCGCATGCCATCCTGACCAAACCGGCACGCGAGTTCACCGGCCATTTCTGCGTCGACGACGAGATTTTGCGCGACGCGGGCGTGGCCGACCTGGACACCTACGCCGTGGCGCCGGGGCAGCCGCTGCTGCCGGATCTGTTTCTGGACTGAATACCGCACCCGCGCCTATTGAAACGCGCGCGCCATGGCGCCATCGTGGGCGCCTGTCGGATTGCCGGAAAGTTTGCCGTGTCGAGCGTGACTGCATCAGTTTGCGCGTTGCCCATGCCGGGGGAAGCCTTGGCGCGCGACGGTTATGTCTTGTTGCCGGGGCGGATCAACCGCGGCGTGATTGAACGCCATGGCGCCGTGGCCGACTGGGACGCATTTGTCGACAGCTGGAACGACCTGGGCGAAGACCATTTCATGGCCGACCACGGTCATTACCGCCGCCGCCGGCATGCGGTGTACGCGGCCACGGCCGACGGCATTGCGCGCCAGCCGCATCAGCCGCACTACCAGGCGCGCAGCTACAACAACCTCAACGGCGGCATTGAGCGCTGGTTCGATCCGATCACGCCGGCCATCGGCGACGGAGCCACGTTGCGCGCGGTGCTGGCCAGTTGCCACGCTGTGTTTGGCGCCGTGTCGCCGGCCGTGCGCAACTGGCATGTCGAGGTGCACCAGTTCCGCATCGAGGCCAAGGCCGGCGCGGTCGGCCAGCCCACGCCCGAAGGCGTGCACCGCGATGGCGTGGACTATGTGCTGGTGATGATGGTGCGCCGCACCAACATCGCCAGCGGCACGACCACGGTCTACGGCCCGGCACGCGAAGTGCTGGGCAGCTTCACGCTGGCGCAGCCGTTCGACGCCACGTGGCTGGACGATCATCGCGTCTATCATGGCGTGACGGCCGTCGAGCCGATTGATCCCGCGCAACCGGCGTACCGCGACGTGCTGGTCGTGACGTTCCGCGACGCGCAACGCTCATCCCGTTCCGAAGGAGTTTGACCGCATGAGGTATCTGCATTCCATGGTGCGCATCCGCGATGTGGACGCGTCGCTGCGCTTTTTTTGCGAGGGCCTGGGCTTGCGCGAAGTGCGCCGCAAGGAGGTGCCGGAAGGCAAGTTCACGCTGATCTTCCTGGCCGCGCCGGACAGCCCCGAGGCGGAAGTCGAGCTGACGTACAACTGGGGCTCGACCGAGGATTACGGCAGCGCGCGCAACTTCGGCCATCTGGCTTTCCGCGTGGACAACATTTATGCCACCTGCCAGCGCCTGGCTGACATGGGTTACACCATCCACCGACCGCCGCGCGACGGCCACATGGCGTTCGTGAAATCGCCCGACGCCATTTCCATCGAGCTGCTGCAGGACGGCCATTTGCCACCGGCCGAGCCGTGGGCGTCCATGCCCAATACCGGTTCCTGGTAAGGATCGGATGGCGTCCGAAAAAAAGCCCCGCGCGATGGCGGGGATTTTTTTGCCATTTTGGACGTCCAGAAGGCTGAACGTATCAGGCGGCAAACGCCGTGCGTGCCGCTTCCAGCGTGGCGTCGATGTCAGCCTCGGTATGTGCCGACGACATGAACCCGGCCTCGAACGGCGAGGGTGCGATGAACACGCCGGCATCCAGCATGGCATGGAAAAAGCGCTTGAATGCGACACCGTCGCAGGCCGTTGCCTGCGTGTAGGTGGTGACCTTGTCGGCGTTGAAGAACAGGCCGAACATGCCGCCGGCACGGTTGCTGCTGAACGGCACGCCGGCTTCACGGGCCAGCGCTTCCAGACCATCGGTGAGGCGCGCGGTCCTGGCTTCCAGGTCGGCGTAAAAACCGGGTGCCTGGATCAGCTCCAGCATGGCCAGGCCGGCGGCCATGGCGACCGGATTGCCGCTCAATGTGCCGGCCTGGTACACCGGCCCGGTCGGTGCGATTTGTGCCATCAAGTCACGCCGGCCGCCGTAGCAACCCACCGGCATGCCGCCGCCGATGATCTTGCCGAACGTGGTCAGATCGGGCGTGATGTCGTAGTACGCCTGCGCGCCACCGAGGGCCACGCGAAAGCCGGTCATCACCTCGTCGAAAATGAGGATCACGCCGTGCGCCGTGCACAGCTCGCGCAGGCCTTCGAGAAAACCGGGCACTGGCGGGATGCAGTTCATGTTGCCGGCGACCGGCTCGATGATGAGCGCGGCGAGGCTGTCGCCGTCGCTTTCGAACAGCGCCTTGGCGGCGTCCAGATCGTTGTAGGGCAGGGTCAATGTCAGGTCGGCCATTGCCTTGGGTACGCCGGGCGAGGTCGGCACGCCGAACGTCAGCGCGCCGGAGCCGGCCTTGACCAGAAAACTGTCGGCGTGGCCGTGGTAGCAGCCCTCGAACTTCACGATGCGGTCGCGGCCGGTCGCGCCGCGCGCCAGGCGGATGGCCGACATGGTCGCCTCGGTACCCGAATTGACCATGCGCAGCACGTCGATCGAAGGCACCAGCCGCGTGATGGTTTCGGCCATGGCCACTTCGTCCGCGCATGGCGTGCCGAACGACAAACCGTTGCGCACGGCGCGTTCCACCGCCTCGCGCACGGCCGGATGGTTGTGGCCGACGATCATCGGTCCCCACGAACCGACGTAGTCGATGTAGCGCTTGCCCTGCACGTCCCACAGGCAGGCGCCGTCCGCGCGTGCAGTGAAAAACGGCTCGCCGTCGACGGAACGGAAGGCGCGCACGGGCGAGTTGACGCCTCCCGGCAGGCGCCGGAGGGCACGTTGGAAAAGATCGTGGTTGGTGCTCATGGATGGACTCGTTTGGCGAATGTGGTCGCGTCTGTCGATGGTGGCGGTTTCCCATTGTGCGGGCGCGCTGCCGGCATGGCCAGGCGCGTGGTCCGCGCGCGACATATCGTCATGCGTGGTGATTCGTGCGCGGCGGCAGCTGACCTGCGACAATGCAAGCCGTTTGGTTGTCGATGTACAAAGGTCACATGAACGCTTCCCCGGAATCGCTGGCGCTGCGCAAATGGATGTGTGTTGTTTGCGGCTTCATCTATGACGAAGCCGAAGGCATGCCCGAAGAAGGCATTGCCCCCGGCACGCGCTGGGAAGACATTCCCGAAACCTGGACGTGCCCCGATTGCGGCGCGCCCAAGGAAGATTTCGAGATGATCGAAATCGACTGAGCGCGATCGCGCGTCAGGGCTCGACGTTGCCGATGCGGCCCTTGATGGTCATCACGTCGCCGGCATTGGCGCCAATGCGGATCGCCGTGCCGGCCGGCAGTTCCAGCACGTACAGCGCCGGCTTGCTGCTGGGATAGGTCGGGCAGGGCGTGGTCTTGCAGGGCGGCACGTCCAGCTGCATCGACACCAGCTTGCGGTCCTTGTCGAAAAACAGCATGTCCAGCGGGATCAGCGTGTCCTTCATCCAGAACGTCTGCACCGCTTGGTGGGCAAACACGAACAGCATGCCGTGATCGGCCGCCAGTTGCGTGCGATCCATCAGCCCGCGGGCGCGCATGGCTTCGGTGGTGGCCAGCTCCACGCTGAATTCATGTCCGTTGATGGTCACGGTGTGTGGCGAGGTGTTCTTGTCATGTGATGCCGGTGCAGCGGTACAGGCGCTGCAGACGAGTGCAAGCAGCAAAGCGGCAAAGAAGCGTTTCACGGATGACTCCACTCATGGGATGGGGAAGTTGGCAGTGTATCGCCCCGCCTCCGCGAAAAAGATGTCCCGAGGGGCTTCCATCTCATCGCTGGCCAGCGTATAGTTCGCACCCCCGGCAAGGGCAACCGCGCCGGGTTCGTTGTCTCCGGCATCCCGCTCGAAAGTTTCTCGAAAAAGGGTGTTGACGAAAACGAAATCGCATGTAAGATATGCGCCTCCTGTGACGCGAAACGCATCACATCAACGACGCAAGTTGTTGAACGGAAACGATCTTTGACAGTAAGCGCAGGTGACTTGTGTGGGCGTCTTGAGCTGGATGAAAGTCCAAGCAACAAGAACGTCCAAACCTATAGATACAGTAGTTCAGCGATGAATTGCGAGGTCTGGTTTGAACGCTTCGGAAGAACAGATGGGCCAAGGCTCATCGAAACTTTAAGTGAAGAGTTTGATCCTGGCTCAGATTGAACGCTGGCGGCATGCCTAACACATGCAAGTCGAACGGCAGCACGGGAGAGCTTGCTCTTCTGGTGGCGAGTGGCGGA
>DASVGR010000104.1:0-14863 GCA_036379395.1 Rhodanobacteraceae bacterium
CGGCGCCGTGAAATCGGCCTGCTGCGTGCCATTGGCGCGCGCCGCAACGACATCATCGTGCGCTTTTTGCGCGAGGCGATGGTGATCTGCGTGGCCGGCGCCGTCATCGGCGTGATCTTCGGCGCCGTGCTGGCCTACCTCATCGCCGCGTTCGCCGGCTGGCACGTGGCCTGGGCCGTGCTGCCGATCATCGGCCTGGTGCTGTTGTGCGTTGCCATCGGCCTGGGCTTCAGCGTCTATCCTGCCCGTCAGGCGGCCGCGCTTGATCCCATCGAGGCCATCCGCGCCGAGTAGCTTTTGCCGCAAGCAACAAAAAAACCGGGCAATGCCCGGTTTTTTTTTGTGAATTGGTGCGCCCGGCGGGATTCGAACCCACGACCCTTGGTTTCGGAAACCAATACTCTATCCAGCTGAGCTACGGGCGCTTTGCGTCAGCTTGCCGTCCTGGACGTGCGTAGCCCGGCCTGACAAGCAAGGCGGGCATTGTAGCTGAAGCCACAAGAATGAGACCACAAGATCCGTGTGTATTTGTCTCTTTGTTATTGCCTTGCCCAACGCGTGTTGTTTGGTACGGCATCGGCCTGTGTGCTGCGGAACGGGTTGATGTCCAGTCCGCCGCGACGCGTGTAGCGCGCGTAGACGCTCAAGTCTTGCGGGGCGCAGTGCGCCGTGAGGTCGACGAAGATGCGCTCGACGCATTGTTCGTGGAATTCGTTGTGCTCGCGGAAGGACACCAGGTAGCGCAGCAATCCGGCGCAGTCGATGCGCGGGCCGCGGTAGCTGATCTGCACGCTGCCCCAATCGGGCTGACCGGTGACCGGGCAGTTGGATTTGAGCAGGTGCGAGACGAGTGTTTCCTCGACCACCTCGCCCCCCGTTGCGGCGAGAAAATCCGCGCGCGGCGGGCCGTAGCAATCGATGGCGAGGTCGAGGTCGTCGATGCATTCGCCGGCTGGCGTGCCCAGTTGCAATTGGGCGAAATGGTTGGCCGGCACCAGCTGCACGTCAACCGGCGCGCCGGCGGCGGCCAAGAGGTCGGTCGTGATGCGCGCGCGCAGCGTGGCCGCGTCCAGGCGTTCGCCGGCGAAGCCGTTCAAGTACAACTTGAGCGATTTGGACTCAATCAGGCAAGGAGATGCGGCCGGCACGGCCAGTTGCAGCAGCGCCACGTGCGGCTTGCCGTGCGCGTCCAGCCACGACAGCTCGTAGGCGTTCCAGATGTCCGCGCCGTAAAACGGCAGCGCGCCGGCGATGCCCAGCTCGGCACGCTTGGGCGCGCGCTCGATGGGGAACAGCAAATCGGGGTTGTAGTGGCTGGCATAGACGGTGGTCTTGCCCAGCAGGGACTCATCGGGCGTGTGCATGGTGGGCGTGTGCATGGTGGAACCGGCCGCAAAACGCTGATTATGGCAGTCGCGGCCGGCCGCTGTGACTTTGAGCATGGTACGTGCCCGCCGCGTGCGGGGTACCCTTGGCGAGTATGTGCCGCAAGGCATCACCCGTTGCGTGGAGCAGGAAATGTCGATGATGAAACAGCTGGGCTTGACCAGTGCCGTGGCGGCGCTGATGGTGGCGTCGTCCGCCGCCGCGGCGACGACGCCGGCCAAGGTGGATGCGAGTACTTATGCGCGCGCCGCGTCGTTTTTGCGTTTCAACACGCAGCCGCTGGTCGACCACGAAGTCACGCGCGTCAAATGGCTGGACGACTCGCATTTCTGGTACGTCGACCACGACAAGTCGGGCGACCATTACAAGGTGATGGATGCCACCACCGGCGCCATCCGGCCGGCGTTCGACCAGCAGGCGCTGGCGGCGGCGCTGAACAAGCTGTCCGCAGACAAGGCGGGCGACGACAAGGCCGCGCCGGCCGAGCCCGCCGACGCGGTCAAGGCCAACCGCCTGGAAGTGCGCAGCTTCAAATACCTGCCCGACAACCAGCTGGAAGTGACCTGGCATGGCACGCGCTACGTGTGCACGCTCGCCACCGACAACGCCAAGAACCAGCACGACGGCGAATGCCGCACCTGGGTGTCCACGCTCAAGGCCAAGCCGGGCAAGGAAGCGGGCGTGGTGTCGCCCAACGGCAAGTATGCCGTGTTCGTGCGCGACTGGAACCTGTGGCTGCGCAATCTCGCCACTGGCAAGGAAAAACAGCTGACGAAGGACGGCACCGAAAACTACGGCTACGCCACGCTCAACGCCGGCTGGGTGCATGGCAACGGCGCCATCGTGCGCTGGTCACCCGATTCGACCAAGGTGGCCACGTATCGGCAAGACCAGCGCATGGTCGGCTACATGTACACCATCGAAACCGGCGTCGGCCATCCCAAGCTCAACGCGTGGAAATACCCGCTGCCGGGTGACAAGTACGTGTTCAAGATCGCCCCTGTCGTGATCGACATCAAGACCGGCAAGATGACTCGCCTGAAAATGGATGCCGAACAGCGCCTGTCGACGTTGTGCGACACGCTGGCCTGCGACGAAGGCAAGCCGAACCAGTGGAGCGACGTCAAATGGGCGCCGGACGGCAAGTCGCTGGCGCTGGTGACCACCTCGCGCAATCGTCAGCACGAGTGGTATCGCGTGGCCAACGTCGAGAACGGCGACGTCAACACCGTGTTCGAGGACAGCGTCAAGACGTTCTACGAATCCGGCCGCGGCATGGTCAACTGGCAATACCTGCCGGCGACCAACGAGGTCATCTGGTACTCGCAAAAGACCAACTGGGGCCAGCTGTACCTGCGCAGCCTCAAGAACGGCAAGGAGCTGCACGCCATCACCAAGGGACCGGGCAACGTCGACCAGGTGCGTTACCTCGACCGCGACAGCCGCATGCTGTGGTTCGTCGGCAACGCGCGCACCAAGGGCATCAACCCGTATTACAAGCAGTTCTTCAAGGTCAACATCGACACCGGCAAGACCACCTTGCTGACGCCGGAAGATGCCGACCACACCATCACCATGTCGCCGGACGGCAAGTACTTCGTCGACACGTATTCCACGGTCGATGAGCCGCCGGTGACCGTGCTGCGCGCGTCCAGCGACGGCCACGTCATCGCCACCGTGGCCAAGACCGACATTTCGCGCCTGAAGGCCACCGGCTGGGTGCCGCCCAAGGTCATCACGGTCAAGGCGCGCGACGGCAAGACCACGTTGTACGGCCTGATGTTCAAGCCGACCAACTTTGACCCGCACAAGAAGTACCCGATCATCGACTACATCTACCCCGGCCCGCAGACCGGTTCGGTGTTCACCTTCGGCTGGGCCTCGGCGCGCACCGACCACCAGGCCATGGCCGAGCTGGGCTTCATCGTGGTGGCCATCGACGGCATGGGCACGCCGTGGCGCACCAAGAGCTTCCACGACAAGTGGTACGGCGACATGGGCGACAACACGCTGCCCGACCAGGTCACGGCCATCAAGCAGCTGGCCAAGCGTGATCCGTGGATCGACATCACCAAGGTCGGCATCTGGGGCCATTCGGGCGGCGGCAATGCCACGGCCGACGCCATGTTCACCTACCCGGACTTCTTCAAGGTGGGTTGGGCCGAGTCGGGCAACCACGACAACCGCAACTACGAGAACGACTGGGGCGAGAAGTACCAGGGCCTGCTGGTCAAACACGAGGACGGCAGCACCAACTACGACAACCAGGCCAACCAGCTCAAGGTCGACGGCCTCAAGGGCCACCTGATGCTGGTGCACGGCTCCATTGACGACAACGTGCCGATTTCCAACACGTTCCTCGTCGTCAACGCGCTGATCAAGGCCAACAAGAACTTCGACATGCTGATCCTGCCCAACGAGCACCACGGCTACGGCGACGACACGCTGTACGTGACGCGCCGGCGCTGGGGCTATTTCGTGCGCTACCTCATGGGTGCGCAGCCGCCGCACGATTTCAAGCTCGAATTGCCGGCGTCCATGCGGCATTGACGAAAACCGTGCGGCCCGTGTGGCCGTGCGGGAACGAAACCGACCCCGGTGCGCAGGCACCGGGGTTTTTTGTTGCCGGCATCCGCGGCTCGTTGAGGCAGGGGCATCCGTGTCGCGGCAAACGATGTGTCAACAGCCAGGGTTTATGTTATTTATATCGTTCCAAATTAGGTGTGCCGGCGTTCTGGCCGGTACCGTCGGGCAGTAAACACGCGGCATCTTTTGCGAGGTGGTCGTCATGATGAAACAGGTTTTTCCGATGCTGGCCGGTGTGGCCATGGCCATGGCTTGTGCAAGCGTCGCGGCGGCGCCGGCGACGGATCCGGCCGGTCTGGTCGATCCGTTTGTCGGCACCGGCAATGGCGGCGCGGTCACTGGCCACGTCAACACGTTTCCGGGCGCGACGCTGCCGTTCGGCATGCTGAGCTGGAGCCCGACCACGTCCTCGCGCACCGCTGGCGGCGACTATTACTACAAGGATGCGAAAATCCTCGGCTTCAGCCTGACGCACATTTCCGGGCCAGGCTGTTCCGCGGCCGGCGAAATTCCCGTCCTGCCCACGGTCGGCGATATCGGCGCGCAACCGGCCAAGGCCGCGGCCGCGTTCGACCACACGCATGAAAAGGCCAGTCCGGGCACGTACGCGGTGACGCTCGATCCGGCATCGTCCGCGGCGGTGCAGGTCAAGCTGGCCGCGACCACGCGCAGCGGCATCGGCGTGTTCCGTTTTCCGGCGCACGCCGGGCAGGCCAATTTCCTGTTCAAGGTGTCCGACGCGCAGACCACCAGCCCGACCTCGTCGGTGCGCGTGGTCGGCAACGACGAGGTGGTGGGCAGCGAAACTTCCGGGCGTTTCTGCGGCACCGCGAGCACGGCCACGCTGTATTTCGTGGCGCGCTTCAACCGGCCGTTCGCGTCCTTCGGCACCTGGGGGCAAGGCAGTCCCGTCAAAGGTCGACGCGCCCTGGCCGGTGCGCGCACCGGCGCGTGGGTGAGCTTTGATGCGTCCGCGCAGCCGGTGGTCAAGCTCAAGATCGCCATTTCCTACGTCAGCGTGGATGACGCCATGGCCAACCTCAAGGCCGAGGATGGCGGATGGAGTTTCAAGGCCGTGGCCGATGTCGCGCATGCGCGTTGGAACCGGCTCTTGTCGCGTGCCGAGGTGACCGGCGGGACGCGTGATGCGCAGGTGCAGTTCTACACCGCGCTGTACCACTCGCTGCTGCATCCCAACGTGTTTTCCGACGTCAACGGCAAGTACATCGGCTTTGATGACCGCGTGCGTCAATTGCCGGCGGGACAGAAAAACCAGTACGCCAATTTTTCCGGCTGGGACATCTACCGTTCGGAGATCCCGTTGCTGGCCATGCTGGTGCCGCAACGCACCGGCGACATGATGAGTTCGCTGCTCAACGACGCCAAGCAGGGCGGCTGGCTGCCCAAGTGGGGCTACGACAACGATTACACCGGCGTGATGAACGGCGATGCCGCCGACCCCGTCATCGCCGAGGCGTATGCGTTCGGCGTGCGCAACTTCGACGCCAAGGCGGCGCTGGCGGCGATGGTGAAAGGCGCCACGCGCACGCCGGGCACGTCGGGGTGGTCGGGCACGTATGTCGAGCGGCCGAATTTGCCGGCGTACGAACACAAGGGCTACGTGCCCGGCAATCCGTCGGAAACGCTGGAATACGCCACGGCCGACTACGCCATCGCGCGGCTGGCACAGGCGCTGGGCGACACGGCGACGTACCGCAAGTTTCTGGCCCGTTCGGACAACTGGAAAAACGTGTTTGACCGGCACGCGCGGTTTCGCGGTTTTGCCGGCTATGTCGAGTCGCGCGCGGCGGATGGTTCTTTTCCGGCCGGTCCGGCGTTCCAGGTGAATCATGGCGCGTACGGCCAGAGCGGCTTCGAGGAAGGCAATGCCATCCAGTACACGTGGATGGTGCCGCAGGATTTGCCGGGCCTGATCGCCGCGATGGGCGGCGACAAGACGGCCACCGCGCGTCTGGACAAGTATTTCCAGCAACTCAACGTCGGCCCCGACAAACCGTATTACTGGGCCGGCAACGAGATGTGCCTGGACGAGCCGTGGATCTACAACTACACCGGACAGCCGTGGAAAACGCAGGCCGTGGTGCATCGCATCATCGACACGCTGTATGCGGACGCGCCGGGCGGCGAGCCGGGCAATGACGATCTGGGCGCGATGAGTTCATGGCTGGTGTTTGCCGATCTGGGCCTGTATCCGGAAACGCCGGGAGCGCCGCTGCTGGTGGTGGGCGCGCCGGTGTTTCCGCACGCCACCCTGCATCTGGGCGATGGGCACACGGTGACGATCACGGCGCCGCACGCGTCCATGCACGGTTTCGTGCAGTCGCTGCAACTGGACGGCCGGCGCTGGGACAAGAGCTGGCTGCCGGTTTCGCGCCTGCTGGGGCAAGCGTCGTCCACCCGGCTGGATTTCGTCATTGGCAGCCAGCCGAACAAGGCCTGGGGTGCGGCGCCGGCGGATCGGCCGGGCGCTGCGTCACCGTAAAAGCGTTTTGTTCTGCCGGTTGACTGATTGAACCGGCAGACGGGCTTCCTGGCTGTCATCGCCTTCGGTGCGCATGCAAGCCAGCTGTGGGAGCGCCCCGCGCGCGATGGCCAGATGATGATCAAGGCAAGATCCCATCGCGCGCGGACGCGCTCCCACAATGGATCCCGCGACTGAACGGGCATGACGTCCGGCCTATCCACATGCTGAGTGAGATGTTATAACATCGCGCTTTCGTGCGGACCCGCCATCCCGCTTTGGGGAGGCGGCGCCGTGTCATTGTCGCAGGAGATCGCCGTTGAAGACCGCTGGCCGATGCATTGGTTCCATATTGCCGTGGCAGGGTTCCTGACATGCGCGTCGTGTCGATGAGTGGTCGTTGCGCGCGTTGGGCCGCGGCGGCAGGCCTGGTCACCGTGCTGGCCGGTTGCGCGGCGGGACCGGATTTCTCCCGGCCGGCGCCGCCGCACGTGGCCAACTACGCCGCGGTGCCGTTGACGGCCACGGCGGGCACGCCGGGCCAGATCGGCGGCGCGGTGCAGCATGTCGTCAAGGGCGCGAGTGTGTCGGCGCAGTGGTGGCGGCAGTTCCGTTCGCCCGCGCTGGATGCGCTGGAAAAACAGGCGCTGGCACACAATCCGACGCTGGCTGCCGCGCGTGCCTCACTGCGCGCCGCGCATGAGGCCACCCTGGCCGGCGATGGCAGCTTGTACCCGACGCTTGCGGCCGGCTTGACCGCCAGCCGCGAGCAGGACCCGAGCGCCGCGCTGGCGCCGGTACCGAGCAACAACGCGTACCTGTACAGCCTGTTCACGCCGCAACTGAGCGTGGGCTATTCGCCGGACGTGTTCGGCCTGCAGCGGCGCACGCGCGAATCACTGCGCGCGCAGGAACAGGTCGTGCGTTTCGAGGCCGTGGCGGCATGGAACAGCCTGACCACGAACGTGGCCGTGACCGCCTTGCGCAACGCCGCGCTGACCGCACAGGTACGCGCCACGCGCCACATCGTGGCGATGGAGGCGCACAGCCTGAAACTGCTGCGTGCGCGCTACAAGGCGGGTGATGCCAGCCGCGGCGACGTGGCGGCCCAGCAGGCGCAACTGGCCGGCGACAAGGTCAATCTGGCCTTGCTGGTCAAGCAGCAGGCCGTGTCGCGGCATGCGCTGGCGGTGCTGGTCGGGCAATTCCCCGGCCAGTGGCAAGGTCAACCGTTGCAGTTGTCGCGCTGGCATTTGCCGACCACGTTGCCCTTGAGCCTGCCTTCGCAACTGGTGGCGCAGCGTCCGGACATCCGCGCCGCGCGCGCGCAATGGCACGCGGCCAGTGCGGCCGTCGGCATCGCGGCGGCCGAACGCCTGCCGCAAATCCAGTTGAGTGCCGACGTGGGCGCGACCGCGCTGGCCCTGTCGAAAGTGTTCACGTCCGGCACCGGTTTGTGGGGCGTGGCCGCTTCGCTCACGGCGCCGCTGTTTGACGGCGGCGAGCTGAAGCACAACGAGCGCGCCGCGAAGGCGGCCTATGTCGTGGCCGCCAACCAGTATCGCGCCACCGTGCTGGACGCCTTCCGCAGCGTGGCCGACACGCTGAGCGCCATCCGCCAGGACGCCAAGGCCCTCAAGGCCGCGTCCACGGCCGCGCAGTCGGCACATACCGCGCTGCAACTGGCGCAACTGGAACTGGCGCATGGCGCCATCAACCGGCTGCAGCTGCTGGCCGCCGAGCAGGCCTGGCAGCAAGCCCGCATCAGTCTCATCCAGGCGCGTTCCCAACGCTTTGCCGATACCGCCGCGCTGTACCAGGCGCTGGGCGGCGGCTGGCAGCACCGTCGTCCCTTGACCAAGACATCCGCATGAAAAACTTCCACTCGATTGATTACGCAGCCCGCCACGCCGGCGAGCGCGGCCAAGCCTCGTTGTTGCACGTGCGCCGGAGTGGTCGTTGTCGTGCCGGTCTGGGCGTGGCCCTGGCGCTGGCCGTGGCGGGCGTGCTGGCGGGCTGCTCGGGCAGTTCGGCGCCGCCGGCCGGCACCGCGGCCAAGGCGCGCGACGTGACGCTGACCAAGGCGCAGCAAAAATCCATCCATTTCGTGACCGTCGCACCTGCCGTCTACCACACCCGGGTGGCAGCTTCAGGCGTGGTCGATTTCGATCATCACCATGCGGTCAAGGTGACGGCGCCGTTTGACGGCTCGGTCACCAAGGTGCTGGTGACGCAAGGCGAGCATGTGCGCAAGGGCCAGGCGTTGGCGCGCGTGCATTCGCCCGGTTTTGCCACGGCGGTGGGCGCTTATCGGCAGGCCGTGCTGGCTGCGCGGGCGGCTGACAAGGTGGCGGCCAATGACCGCGCGTTGTATCGGCACGGCGCCATTTCCGCGCGTGAAAACGACCAGGCGCAGGCCACGGCAGCCGGTGCCGACGCGGCCCGCGACGCGGCCATGCAGCAGTTGACGTCGTTGCACATGAGCGCGGGCGAAATGGCCGCCATCCGTGCCGGCAAGGCCGGTTCGACGGCCGGCGGCATCATCCGCGCGCCCATCGCCGGCACCGTGGTGCTTCGCTCCATCGCGCCGGGACAGACGCTGGCGGCCGGCAGCACGGCGTGTTTCACCATTGCCGACACGTCCAGCATGTGGGTGCTGGCCAACGTGTTCGGCGCGGACGTCAACCAGGTGCGCGTCGGTGATCCGGCGCGGGTCGATCCGGGCGACAACGAGCCGGTGCTGTCCGGCACGGTCATGCGCGTGGGCTCGATGGTCGATCCGGCCACGCGCTCGGTGGCGGTGCGCATTGCCGTGGCCAATTCTGGCGGGCGCTTGCGCAAGGGCATGTACGTCAACGCCACCATCGCGTCGGCGAATGCCTCGCAGGGTTTCCTGGTGCCGGTGTCGGCCGTGCTGCGTGACGCCGAAAACCTGCCGTTCGTGTACGTGCGCACCAAGGCCGGCAGCTACGCGCGGCGCCCGGTGCAGCTGGGCACGCGCATCGGCGACCAGTTCGTGATTGCCGCCGGGTTGCACAAGGGTGACCAAGTGGTGGTCGAAGGCGGCATCTTCCTGCGTTTCATCCAGAACCAATGAGCGAGCCCATGATGCCTTCCGAACCGGGCCACAAGCGTTCGCTCATCAACCAGATCGTGGCCTTTGCGCTGACCCAGCGCCTGCTGGTGATCCTGCTGGCCGCGGGTCTGGCCGTGGCCGGCGTGTGGGCTTACCTCGCGCTGCCGATGAATGCCTATCCCAACCTGTCGCCGCCCATGGTCGACATTGTCAGCCAGTGGGAAGGGCACTCGGCGCAGGAGGTGGAAAGCCAGATCACGGTGCCGATGGAACGCGCCATGAGCGCCATTCCGGGGCTCAAGACCAAGCGTTCGATTTCGCTGTTCGGCCTGTCGGACGTGACGCTGACGTTCGCCGACGGCACCGACCCGTACTTTGCGCGCCAGCGTGTCTACAACCGCCTGTCCGGCGTCGGCCTGCCCGATGGCGTGGCGCCGTCGCTGTCGCCGATGTCGCCGCCGTCGGGCCTGGTCTACCGCTACGTGCTGCAAAGCCCGGACCGCTCGCCGATGCAGCTCAAGACGCTGGAAGACTGGCTGATCGCGCCGGCCTACCGGTCGGTCGAGGGCGTGGCCGACGACTCCTCGTTTGGCGGCGGCACCATGCGCTACAAGGTGCTGCTCGACCCGACCAAAATTGCCGCGCTGGGCCTTTCCGTCACGCAGGTGGAAAGCGCGCTGGACGCCAACAACGCCAATTCCGGCGGCGGTTTCTACCAGCAGGGCGGACAGTTTTTCTACGTGCGCGGGCTGGGCCGCATCAAGACGCTGGCCGACATCAAGCACATCGTGATTGCCGAGCACGACGGCACGCCGGTGACGGTCGCCGATGTCGGCAAGGTGACGATCGGCATCGCGCCACGCCTGGGCGAATTCGGCTACATGGGCAACAACGATGCCGTCGAGGGTGTGATCCTGGCGCGCACCGGCGCCAAGACGCAGGAAGTGCTGCAGCGCGTCGAGGCCAAGACCCGCGACTTGAACGCGCACGTGCTGCCGCCGGACGTGAAAATCCATCCGTACTACGACCTCACCACGCTCATCCACGAAACGCGTGGCGTGGTCATGCACAACCTCACCATCGGCCTGGTGCTGGTGATCGTGGTGCTGGTGTTTTTCCTCTACGACCTGCGCGCCGGGTTGATCGTGGCGGTGACGATTCCGCTGGCGCTGCTGTTCGCGTTTTTCTGTCTTGACCTGAAAAACGCGTCGGCCAATCTGCTGTCCATCGGCGCGGTCGATTTCGGCATTCTGGTGGATGGCGCGATCTTCATGGTCGAAAACATTTTCCGCGAGCTGGCGGCACGGCGCGGCACGGAGTTTTCGGTCACCGAGGCCATCCTTTCGGCCGCCGGCGAAATCGACCGGCCGCTGGTGTACGCCATCGCCGTCATCGTGGCCAGCTTCCTGCCGATCTACTTCCTCGGCGGGCCGTCCGGCACGTTGTTCAAGCCGATGGCCGACACCATGATCTTCGCGCTGATCGGCTCGCTTGTGGTCACGCTGACGCTGTTGCCGGTGCTGTGCGGCCTGCTGATGCGCAAGGGCGTGCGCGAGCGGCGCAACCGTTTGTACGAGGCGTTCAAGGCCTGGTACACGCGTGCGCTGGCGGCCACCCAGCGGCACCTGGGCTGGGCCATCGGCGTGCCGGTCGCGCTGCTGGTGCTCACGGTGGTGATGATGCAGGGCATCGGCGCCGAGTTCATGCCGACGCTGGACGAAGGCTCGCTGTGGGTGCGCGCGACGATGCCGTACACCATCTCGTTCAACAAGGCGGCCGAAATCTCGCCGAAGATCCGCGCCATATTGCGCTCGTTCCCGCAGGTGACGACGGTCACTTCCGAGCTGGGCCGGCCGGATGACGGCACCGACTCGACGGGCTTTTTCAACGACGAGTTTTTCGTCGGCCTGAAACCGTACGACGAATGGCACGGCAAGTACCGCACCAAGCCCGAGCTGATCCAGGCCATCAACGCCAAGCTGACGGCGTTCCCCGGCATCCAGTTCAACTACACGCAGCCGGCCGAGGACGCGGTGGACGAGGCTGAAACGGGCCTGAAGAGCGCGCTGGCGGTGAAGATCTACGGGCCGAATCTGGTCGAACTGCAAAAGCTGGGGCAGTCGGTCAAGAAGGTCATGGCCGGGGTGCGCGGCATCAACGATTTGACGTTGGTGCACGAGCTGGGCCAGCCGAATCTGGAGATCAAGATCAACCGCGCCAGGATCGCCCGCTACGGCCTCAACGTGGACGACATCAACAACCTCATCAACACGGCCATCGGCGGCGAGGTGGCGACCGAGGTGGTGCAGGGCGAGAAGCGGTTCGACCTCGTCGTGCGGTTGCAGAAGAAGTATCGCGACAACCCGGTCGCCATCGGCAACATTCCGGTGGCCACGCCCGACGGCGCCGAGATTCCGCTCAAGGAACTGGCCAGCATCAAGGTCACCAACGGCGCCTCGTTCATTTATCGCCAGAACGGCCAGCGCTACATCGGCGTGCAATATGCCGTCACCGGACGCGACCTGGCCAGCGCCGTGCAGGAGGCGATGGGCAAGGTCGGGCAGCAGGTGAAGATGCCGCACGGCTATCGCCTGGTGTGGGGCGGCGCGTACAAGGACTACACCGCTTCGCGCAAGCAGATGGAAGTGATCCTGCCGCTGACGGTGCTGCTGATTTTCGCGCTGCTGTTCGTGCTGTACGACAACTTCAAGTTTCCGCTCATCACCATCGTCAGCGTGCTGTTGTCGGCGCCGTTTGGCGCGGTGCTGGCGATGTGGCTGACCGGCACGCCGTTTTCGGTGTCGTCTGACATCGGTTTCATCGTGCTGTTCGGCGTGTCGGTGCTGACCGGCGTGGTGTACATCTCGTGCGCCAACGAGCTGCGTCTGGGCGGCATGGACGCGGTGCGCGCGGCGCACGAGGCGGCGGTGTTGCGCCTGCGTCCGATCGTGATGACCTCGGCCGTGGCCGCGCTGGGCCTGCTGCCGGCCGCCATCGCGCATGGCGTCGGCACCGACTCGCAGCGTCCGTTCGCGCTGGTCATCGTGGCCGGCATGATCTCGCGCCTGCTGATCGGCATCTTCGTGCTGCCGGCGCTGTACAAGTGGGTGGCCAGGCCGGGTGATGGACTGAAGGTGTGAGCCGTGGGAACCCCGGCCAGGTCATGCCTGGCCGGGAGATGATGGCGGGATTGGTTGGGGCTGCCGCACCTTGGGATGCAGCGCCGCGCTATGATCGAAATATTCAGCATGGAGATATGTGCGTGAGCTTGATCGATTGGGTGCCGTTGATGTCCATCTTCCGCGAGATGTGCGCATGACCGCGCGCCGGCGCGCCCCGATCTGGCTGATGGGCCTGACCATGTTGCCGTTCGGCATGCTGACGGGGCTCACGTTGTTCACGGTGCCGCAGCTGTTGGCGGCGCGGCATGTGCCGGAGGCGCAGATTGCCACGCTGACGGCGCTGGCCAGCTCGCCGATGTTCTGGTCGTTCCTGATTTGCCCGATGCTGGACGTCCATTTCAGCCGGCGCACCTGGGCGCTTGGCTGCGCCATCATCGCCGCGGTGCTCACGCCGGTGGCCATGTTCAACATCAACCACTTGGCCATTCTGGGCGGGGTGTTGCTGGTCGCCAATCTTTCCAGCATGTGCATGGGCAATGCCTTGGGCGGGTGGCTGTCCACGACCATCGAACGCCATGAGGAAAGCCGGCTCAGTGCGTGGATGACGGTCGGCAACATCGCGGGCTTCGGCCTGCTGGTGGCCGTGATCATCAGTCTGATTCATGCCTTGACGTTGCGCGTTGCGGCCATCGTGATCGGTATGGCCGAGCTGGTGCCGTTGGCCATCTACATTTTCATTCCCGTCACGGCGCCCAGGGTGGGTGCGGCGCGCGACACTTTCACGACGTTTTTCCGCGCGATCGGCGGGTTGTTCAAGCGCCGCGAAATCCTCATCGCGCTGGCGATGTTCCTGTTGCCGTCGGCATCGTTTTCGTTGACCAATGTCCTGGGCGGGCTCGGTGGCGACTTTCACGCCTCGGCACAAACCATCAGTTTCGCCGGCGGCACGGGCGCCATCATTGCCGGCATCGTCGGCTCGCTGGCGCTGCCGCGGCTGGCCAAGTATTTCCCGTTGCGCCCGCTGTATCTGGGCATCGGTGTGGTCGGTTCACTGTTTACGTTCAGCCTGTTGCTGTGGCCGCACACGGCGACCCAATTTACCGTGGCCATCGTCGGCGAAAACGTGTTCCAGTCGCTCGGCATCACCTGCTCGTTTGCCATCGCGTTCGATGCCATCGGCGCGGACAACCCGCTGGCTTCGACGATCTTTGCTTTGTTGTCCGCCGCCGGCAATTTCCCGATCGACTACATGGTTGCCGTCGACGGCCACGCCTATGGCGGTTTCGGGCTGGGCGGCATGTTCGTTGCCGATGCGGGCCTGGGCATCGTCTCGTGCACGTTGCTGGCGCTGATGCTGGTAGTGGTGAAACGGCGTGGGCGGGCGCGATTGGGACCATCCGTCCAGGTGTGATGACGGCGGATGCGCTGCGCTTATCCGCCCTACGCAATACCGCCATTGAGGTAGGGTGGATAAGCGCAGCGCATCCACCGGCACCCCACCCCACCACCGCGCGATGCCACCCACAACGTAGGGTGGATAAGCGCAGCGCATCCACCATCACCCCACCATCACACAAGTCGAAAGACACGGAGGCCAAGGAATGCCCCATTACCGCCGCGCGATGCTTCCCGGGGGAACGTTTTTCTTTACGGTGGTGACGTATCACCGCCGGCATCTGTTCGTTACCGAGCAGGCTGTGACGCATCTGCGTGATGCCTTTGGCAAGATCAAGGCGCAGCGCCCGTTTGTCATCGAAGCCATGGTGGTCTTGCCCGACCACCTGCATTGTATTTGGCACTTGCCCGAAGGCGATGGGGATTATTCGTCGCGGTGGCGTGAGATCAAAAAATTGACCTCGCGGGCCATGGCCCCGGCCAGCGACGAACGGCATGAGAGGCAGGTTTGGCAACGGCGGTTTTGGGAGCATCAAATTCGTGATGAAGAGGATTGGCGGCGTCACGTGGCGTATATCCATTACAACCCGGTCAAGCACGGTTACGTGAAGGCGCCGGCCGATTGGCCATGGTCGAGTTTTTCGAAGTTTGTCGCGCGAGGTTGGCATGATGCCGCGTGGGGCAGCGCTGAGCCGGAGGCCATCCGTGGGTTGAGTTTGGAGTAATTGGCGGAGCCATGACGGCGGATGCGCTGCGCTTATCCGCCCTACGCCACGCCACGCCGCCATCGACGTGGGGTGGATAAGCGCAGCGCAT
>DASVGR010000105.1:0-16607 GCA_036379395.1 Rhodanobacteraceae bacterium
GCCAAGCTGTCCGATGCCGACAAGGCCAAGCTGAAGGACCTCAACAAGGAGGAGTCCACCCTCAGCACCCAGTTCACCAACACCCTGCTCGCCGCCACCAAGGACGGCGCGCTAGTGGTGGACGACAAGGCCAGGCTGGCCGGCCTCTCCGAGGCCGACATCGCCGCCGCTGCGGCGGCCGCCCAGAGCCGCAAGCTGGACGGCAAGTACGTCATTACCCTGCAGAACACCACCCAGCAGCCGGCGCTGCAAGGACTGGAGGACCGTGCCACCCGCGAGGCGTTGTTCAAGGCCTCGTGGAACCGTGCCGAACACGGCGGCGCCAACGACACCCGCGACATCATCGAGCGCATCGCGCAGATCCGCGCCGACCAGGCCAAGCTGCTGGGCTACCCCAACTACGCCGCGTGGAAGCTGGAAGACCAGATGGCCAAGACGCCGCAGACGGCGATCAAGTTCATGCAGGATCTGGTGCCGGCGGCCACCGGTCGCGCCGAGCGTGAGGCCAGCGACATCCAGGACGTGATCGACGCCCAGCATGGCGGCTTCAAGGTCGAGGCATGGGACTGGCAGCACTACGCCGAGCAGGTGCGCAAGGCGCGGTACGACCTGGACGAGAGCCAGATCAAGCCGTACTTCGAGCTGGACAACGTGCTGCAGAACGGCGTGTTCTACGCCGCCAACCAGCTCTACGGCCTGACCTTCAAGGAGCGCAAGGATCTGCCCGTCTACCAGCCGGACGTGCGCGTGTTCGAGGTGTTCGACAAGGATGGCACCTCGATGGCGCTGTTCTATTGCGACTACTTCAAGCGCGACAACAAGGGCGGCGGCGCATGGATGAGCAACTTCGTCGAGCAGTCGAAGCTGCTGGGCACCAAGCCGGTGGTCTACAACGTGGCCAACTTCACCAAGCCGGCGCCGGGCCAGCCCGCGTTGCTGTCGTTCGATGACGTGATCACCATGTTCCACGAGTTCGGCCACGCCCTGCACGGCCTGTTCGCCGACGAGCAATACCCCACGCTGTCGGGCACCAGCACGGCGCGTGACTTCGTCGAATTCCCCTCGCAGTTCAACGAGCACTGGGCGACCAACCCGAAGGTGTTCGCGCATTACGCGATCAACTACAAGACCGGCAAGCCGATGCCGCAGGAGCTGGTCGACAAGATCAAGAAGGCCCGCAACTTCAACAAGGGCTACGAGATGACCGAGCTGGTCGCCGCCGCCTTGCTGGACATGGGCTGGCACACGCTGCCGGCCGACGCGCCCAAGCAGGATGCCGACGCGTTCGAGGCCAAGACGCTAAAGGACAACAAGGTCGACCTCAGCTACGTGCCGCCGCGCTACCGCTCCAGCTACTTCCAGCACATCTGGGGCAACGGCTACGCCGCCGGTTACTACGCGTACCTGTGGACCGAGATGCTGGCCGACGACGGCTTCGAGTGGTTCAAGGAGCACGGCGGCCTGACCCGTGAAAACGGCGACCGCTTCCGCGCCATGATCCTCTCGCGCGGCAACACCGAAGACCTGCAGAAGCTCTACGAAACCTGGCGCGGCAAGGCGCCCAGCGTGGAGCCGATGCTGATCGATCGCGGGCTGAAGGACGCGCCCAAGGGCAAGTAACCGCGCCCGACAAGGTCAACAAAAATGCCGGCGCAAGCCGGCATTTTTTTGGTCTCGTCGTTGGCGTCCCATCTCCGTGCTTCCGCCTGTCGCTGGCATCGCCGACCTCTCGCCATACATGCCCGCCCGATTCCATGCACGATCTGGGTGGCAGCACGTGAGACCATTCAGTCTGCTCGCGTCATGTTCCCTGACGGCTCCCGACGACGTCATGCCCGCGAACGCGGGAATCCACTGTTGCCCTTGAACCGAGTTCACAGCGATGACTGGCGCATGCTGTCAGGCGCCCATGCAATCCACCTGAGTCGCCCATGCCAACCGCGCCAGTGGTTCTCAGTAAGCGAACTCGCGGAACACCGGGTCGACGCTGCCGCCCCAGGCGCCGTGGAACAGCTCCAGCTTGCGCTCGGCGGGGGTCTGGTTGGCCTCGATGATCTCGATCAGCGGCTGCAGGAAGTGGCTCTCGTCGGCGCCGCTGGCGTTGAGGCGGGCGCGGCGCTTGAGGCCGTGCGCGGCGATCTTCACCGCCTCGCGCGCCAGGTCGCGCACGGTGCCGCCGCGGAACGGCAGCTTCAGGGCATGCCTGGGCACGCCGTCACGCAGGGCATGGCGCTCGACCAGGGTGAAGTCCTTCACCAGGTTCCACGCCGCATCCAGCGCCTCGTCGTCGTACAGCAGGCCCACCCACAGCGCGGGCAGCGCACACAGCCGGCCCCACGGTCCGCCGTCGGCGCCGCGCATCTCCAGATACTGCTTCAGCCGCACCTCGGGGAAGGCGGTGGTGAGGTGGTCGGCCCAGTCCTTCATGGTCGCCTTGGTGCCCGGCAGCGCGGCCAGCTCGCCGGCCATGAAGCGCTTGAAGTCCTGCCCAGCCAGGTCGATGTACTTGCCGTCCTGAAAGCTGAAGTACATCGGCACATCGAGGATGTAGTCGACGTAGCGCTCGTAGCCGAAACCATCCTCGAACACGAAGTCGAGCATGCCGGTGCGATCTTTGTCGGTGTCGGTCCAGATGTGCGAGCGGTACGACTGGTAGCCGTTCGGCTGGCCCTCGGTGAACGGCGAGTCGGCGAACAGCGCGGTGGCGATCGGCTGCAGCGCCAGGCTCACGCGGAACTTCTTGATCATGTCCGCTTCGCTGGAAAAATCCAGGTTGACCTGCACCGTGCAGGTGCGGGTCATCATGTCCAGCCCGAGCGAGCCGACCTTGGGCATGTACTCGCGCATGATCTTGTAGCGGCCCTTGGGCATCCACGGCATCTCGTCGCGCGACCACTTCGGCTGGAAGCCCATGCCGAGGAAGCCGAGCCCGAGCTCGTCCGCGACGGAGCGTACGTCGGCCAGGTGCGCGTTTACTTCGCTGCAGGTCTGGTGGATCGTCTCCAGCATGGCGCCGGACAGCTCCAGCTGGCCGGCCGGCTCCAGCGTGATCGAGGCGCCGTTGCGCGAGAGCGCCACCGGGTTCTCGCCTTCGCGGCTCACGTCCCAGCCGTAGCGGGTGGCCAGCGTTTCCAGCAGCCGCTTGATGCCGCGCTCGCCCTCGAAGGTCGGTGGTCGCAAGTCGTCGGTGCGGAAGCCGAACTTCTCGTGCTCGGTGCCGATCCGCCACGCCTCGCGCGGCTTTTCGCCCGCTGCGATGTAGTCGATCAGCTGCTGGCGACCCGCGATCGGGGTGCTCTTTACGGCACTGGGAATGGACACGGTGCAGGCCTTGTTCGGTGGGGCAATGTTGATGGGGAGGCAGCAGTGCATGCCCGGGGTACGCCCAATAATTGTACGCGAGAGTTCAAAAGGGCGGCACGGGTCATACGGCCCGCTGCCAGCACCCTGTTGTCGCAGAGGGGCCCGAGCCGCCGCGAGGACGCCGATGCGGCCAAAGAAAAAGCCGGCCAGGGGCCGGCTTTTTCGCGTATCCCAAACGTGCTTCGACTCAGCGCTTCATCGAATTGAAGAACTCGTCGTTGGCCTTGGTGCTCTTCATCTTGTCCAGCATGAACTCCATCGCGGCCAGCTCGTCCATGGGATGCAGCAGCTTGCGCAGGATCCAGATCTTGGCCAGCAGGTCCGGATCGATCAGCAGGTCCTCGCGGCGGGTGCCGGAGCGGTTGATGTCGATCGCCGGGTAGACGCGCTTCTCGGAGATGCGGCGGGACAGATGCACTTCCATGTTGCCGGTGCCCTTGAACTCCTCGTAGATCACCTCGTCCATCTTGCTGCCGGTGTCGGTCAGCGCGGTGGCGATGATGGTGAGGCTGCCGCCTTCCTCCACGTTGCGCGCCGCGCCGAAGAAGCGCTTGGGACGCTGCAGCGCGTTGGCGTCGACGCCGCCGGTGAGCACCTTGCCGGAGCTGGGCACGACGGTGTTGTAGGCGCGCGCCAGACGGGTGATGGAGTCGAGCAGGATGATCACGTCCTTCTTGTGCTCGACCAGACGCTTGGCGCGCTCGATGACCATTTCGGCCACCTGCACGTGGCGCGCGGCCGGCTCGTCGAAGGTGGAGCTGATGACTTCGGCCTTGACCGTGCGCGCCAGCTCGGTGACTTCTTCCGGGCGCTCGTCGATGAGCAGGATGATGAGGTGCGCGTCGGGGTGGTTGTGCGTGATGGCCTGGGCGACGTTTTGCAGCATCATCGTCTTGCCGGCTTTCGGCTGGGAGACGATCAGGCCGCGCTGGCCCTTGCCGACCGGCGCGATCATGTCGAGGATGCGGCCGGTGATGTCCTCGGTCGAGCCGTTGCCGCGCTCCAAGTGGAACGGCGTGCGCGGGAACAGCGGCGTGAGGTTTTCAAACAGCATCTTGTTCTTGGACGCTTCGGCCGGATCGCCGTTGATCTCGTCCACGCGCACCATGGCGAAGTAGCGCTCGCCCTCGGACGGGTTGCGCACGCGCCCGGCCAGGTGGTCGCCGGTGCGCAGGTTGTAGCGGCGGATCTGGCTGGGGCTGACGTAGATGTCATCCGGGCCGGCCAGGTACGACTCGTCGGCCGAGCGCAAAAAGCCGAAGCCGTCGGTGAGGATTTCCAGCACGCCTTCGGCGAAGATGCCGCCGCCGGCGCGCGCGTGCGCCTTGAGCACGTTGAACACGATGTCCTGGCGACGCTTGCGCGCCACGCCCTCGGCCTGCACGCCGAGCGATTCGGCGAATGCCAGCAGCTCGGTCGGGCGCTTGCGCTTGAGCTCGGTCAGGTTGATGACGTTGTCGTCGCTGCCGATGTCGGCGTTGTCGTCGTCGATCGGCAAGCCGCGCGGATTGTTGCGGGCGCGGTTGTTGCCGCCGTTGTTGCCATTGCCATTGCCGCGCTCGTGGCGCCGGCGCCGGCCGCGGCGATCGTTGTTGCGATCGTTGCGGTTGTTGTTGCCGCCCTTGCCGGGCTGGGCGCCTTCGTGCTCGTTGCCGTCGCCCTTGGGGGGCGGTGCGGTGTTGTCGCCCGTTTCACCGGCTGCCGGCGCGGTGCGCTCCTGGCTGGGGGCGGGAGCGGGTGCCGACGCTGCGGGCGTGCTCACCGGCAACTCAGCCTGGGCCGGTGCGGCGGGGGTTTCGGCCCGCGGGGCGGTCTTGCGCGTGCGCGGCCGACGGGCGGGGGCCTTGGGTGCGTCAGCTGGCGTCGACGCGGATTCGGTCGGGCGGGGCGCCTCGGGGGCGTTGGGGTTTTCGATATCAGACACGAACGGGCCTCACGGGGAGCCGTTGAAGGGAAATGACGCGGAAGGATGTCCGGATGGCCAGGGCGCGGACGGCCCGGCAGGATGTCTTGAATCTAGCATTGTCGCCGGCCCGCGTAAAGCGCAATGGCGCGACAGGGCACGGCGGGCATGCCGGACCCGGACGGTCCGGCATGGATTTCACGGTGTGGATGTCACAGTACCTTGTCGACCATGGCGGTCACCTTGCCCTTGGGCACGGCGCCGACCTGGGTGTCCTGCACCTGGCCGTTCTTGAACAGGATCATCGTGGGCACGCCACGGATGGAATAGTTCATGGCCGTCTTCTGGCACTGGTCGACGTCGACCTTGACGATTTTCAGGCGGCCGGCGTAATCGGCGGCCACTTCGTCCAGCACGGGCGACATGGCCTTGCATGGACCGCACCAGGTGGCCCAGAAGTCCACCAGCACGGGGGTGTCCGATTCAAGGACCTGGGTCTGGAAGTCACCATCGGTGGCATGGGTGATGTGTTCGCTCACGGGAATCTCCGTTTGTCTTGTCGAAAAGGGCCGGCTTCGCCATCGGCGGCCACAATGGTTTACACTACAAAGTCTTGTCTGGCATCGGAAATGCGATGTGCTGCTGTCGATAGCGCCCAGGGCGCCCATTGCAGCGCAACCGCCGCTCCGATTCAACACTGTCCGCGGACGCGACGTCGAGCCGTGCTGAGCAGACGGTCGGTGGCGCCTTCGGGCATACCGAGACTCAATTGAGGGTTCTTGCAGACATTTGCAAGGGCCATGGCGCGGCAGAGCGCGCCTCCCGCCTTCATCAAGGGGCCTGGCGGCCCGCGTTGCCGCCCGCCCGTGGTAATTCATTGCATGGCCGATCACGTTCTCACCGAAACCACTTTTGAATCTTTCGATCTGCATCCCCTGCTGCTGCAAGGCCTGGCGGATTGCGGCTTTACCTGCTGCACGCCGATCCAGGCGCTGACATTGCCGATCGCACTGGCCGGCAAGGATGTCGCCGGGCAGGCGCAGACCGGTACCGGCAAGACCTGCGCGTTCCTGGTCTCGCTGATGAATCATCTGCTCACCACGCCGGCCCGCGCCGCGCGCAAGGACAACGATCCGCGCGCGCTCATCATCGCGCCGACCCGCGAGCTGGCCATCCAGATCGACAAGGACGCGCGCGCCATCGGCGCCGCCACCGGCCTGAAGACGGCACTCATCTACGGCGGCGTCGATTACGACAAGCAGCGCCAGATGCTGCGCGACGGCTGCGACATCATCGTCGCCACGCCGGGCCGCATGCTCGACTACTACAAGCAGCGCGTGTTCAGCCTGGACAACGTCGAGGTGATGGTGGTCGACGAGGCCGACCGCATGTTCGACCTCGGCTTCATCAAGGACGTGCGCTACATCTTCCGCCGCCTGCCGGCGCGCGAAGAGCGCCAGGTGCTGCTGTATTCGGCCACGCTCAGCCAGCGCGTGCTGGAACTGGCCTACGAGCACATGAACGACGCGCAGAAGCTGGTTGCCGAAACCGACCACGTCACCGCCGACAAGGTGCGCCAGGTGGTGTATTTCCCGGCCAAGGAAGAAAAACTGCCGTTGCTGCTCAACCTCATGGCGCGTGAAAAACCCGAACGCGCCATCGTGTTCGTCAACACGCGCGCGCAGACCGACCGCGTGCGCAACAGCCTGCGCCGCTACGGCTATCGCGTCGGCGCGCTGTCGGGCGACGTGCCGCAGGACAAGCGGCAGAAAGTGCTGGCCCGCTTCGAGGACGGCCAGATCGACGTGCTGGTGTGCACCGACGTGGCCGCGCGCGGCCTGCACATTCCGCACGTCAGCCACGTGTTCAACTACGACCTGCCGCAGGATGCCGAAGATTACGTGCACCGCATCGGCCGCACCGCACGCCTGGGCGAGGAAGGCGACGCGATCAGCTTTGCCTGCGACCTGTACGCGATGAGCCTGCCGGACATCGAAACCTACATCGGCCAGAAGGTTCCGGTGGCGGCGATCGAACCCGAATGGCTGACGATGCCGAAAGCCCCCGAGCAGGGCGCGGCCGGCGACAGTGAAATCGACGCCGCGCAACCGGCTGGCAGCGCCGATCATGCGCCGCGCTCGCGCAATCGCCGAAGTGGTGGTGCGCATGGTCACGGCGACGGCCCGGCGCGTGCGTCGCGCGGCCGTCGCGGCCCGCGTCCGGCGCCGGCCGAAGGTACCGCGCAGGCCGCTTCCACGCCTGCCGCAACGCCTGCCGCTGCGTCAAATGGTGCCGCGTCAAATGGTGCGACAGTGACGCCGGATGCCAGCCAAAGCACGGGAGCGCCGCGTCGTCGCCGGCATCGGGGCGGACGCAATCGGCGTCGCGGCCATGCGGGCGACAACGGCAACGCGACGGCCACCACGACCGCCAATGCCGCCACGGGATCGACGCGTGGCGAGCACCGGCACGATGATGCGCGGCCGCAGGGCGAACGTCGTCGTGGTGGCGGCCCGCGTTCCGGCAACGGTTCGGCGCATCCGCGTCCGGCCGCGCCGGCACCGGCGCCCAAGGTCCACGTCGGCACCACCCAGGTGCGGGCGACGCCGGCTGGCGATGGCAAACGCCGCGGCGGTTTCCTGCAGCGGCTGGCGGCGGGCCTGTTCGGCCGTCGCTGAATCGGTGGCGAAGTCTTCATGCAACGCCTGCGTCGTCTGGACGCGGGCGTTGTCGTTTACAGCTTGTAGCCGCGATGGATGGCGACCACGCCGTCGGTGAGGTTGCGCACGTCCACGTGGCCGAAACCGGCGTCTTCCATCATGCCTTTGAGCGTGGCCTGGTCGGGATGCTTGCGGATCGACTCGGCCAGGTACTGGTAGCTGCCGGCGTCGTGCGCGAACAGGCGGCCCAGGCGCGGCAGCACCTGGAAGGAATGGAAATCGTAGAGCTTGCCGAACAGCGGGTTCTTCACCCTGGAAAACTCCAGCACCAGCGCACGGCCGCCGGGCTTGAGCACGCGGCAGATGTCGCGCAGCGCCTGGTCCTTGTCGGTCACGTTGCGCAGGCCGAAAGCCATGGTCACGGCGTCGAAGGTGTTGTCGGCAAACGGCAGGTGCTCGGCGTTGACCTGCGCCCATTCCAGACCCGCCACCACGCCGCGGTCGGTCATGCGGTCGCGGCCGACGCCAAGCATGGCGGCGTTGATGTCGCCGATGACGATGTCGCCGTCCTTGCCGACCACCGGCTTGAGCAATGCGGCGATGTCGCCGGTGCCGCCGGCAAGGTCGAGCACCTTGTCGCCCTTGCGGATGCCGCTGGTGGCCACGAAGTGGCGCTTCCACAGGCGATGGATGCCGAAACTCATGAGGTCGTTCATGAGGTCGTAGCTGGACGCGACCGAGGTGAAAACCTGGCCGACCAGTTTTTGCTTTTCCGTCACGGGGACGTCGCGGAAGCCGAAATGGGTGGTGGAAGTGGGCTCGTTCATGGCTTGCATGCTACCAGCCCGAACCGGTCAAATGCCGCCGCGTGCGGTCACTTGCGCCAATTTAGGGGCACCAAATGCGCCGTGACGGGCTTGGGTTTGCCGCGGAAGGCAGGTAGGGTGAGTGTCTTTGTGACCCGTGCGGGCGCCGGCAAACGGTGCTCCGGGTCGCCTGAAGACGTGGCGCGGGGTGCCATGCCGACATCTGCTCAACAAGGGTCATTGCGTATATGGGTCATCAAGCCGGAACCGGATCACTGGAGGCTGCCGACAAGGGGCTGAAGAAAGACGTATCGCTGATGCAGCTGATGCTGCTGGGCGTGAGTGCGCAGATCGGCTCGGGCTGGCTGTTCGGCGTGCTGGCGGCGGCCGGCATGGCGGGTCCGGCGGCG
Organism: Rhodanobacteraceae bacterium; assembly: GCA_036379395.1. Lineage (GTDB taxonomy): Bacteria > Pseudomonadota > Gammaproteobacteria > Xanthomonadales > Rhodanobacteraceae > Oleiagrimonas. Next base: position 9,143 of record DASVGR010000105.1, read on the forward strand.
ATATTGTCGTGGTTGATCGCCTCGGTGCTGGTGTTCTTGATTGCGCTGACGTATCTGGAGCTGGGCTCGATGCTGCCGCGTTCGGGCGGCATCGTGCGCTACACCTATCTCACGCATGGCCAGTTTTCCGGCTGGATCATCGGCTGGGCCTACTGGTTGTCGGTGGTGGCCATCCCGCCGATCGAAGCGGTCGCGGCGCTCACCTACATGGGCGGCGAGTGGCCGCAGCTGGGCCTGCTGCACACGGTCGATGGCGTGAGCATGTTGACTTGGCCGGTCGGCATTTTTGCCGGCATCGGCCTGATGCTGCTGTTTTTCTGTCTGAACTTTTTCGGCAGCAAATTGTTGGCCGAGTCCAATCGCTGGGTGACGCTGTGGAAGATCGCGTTGCCGACGGCGACGTTCATTGCGTTGTTTTTCACGCTGGACGGCAGCAATTTCTTCGATTTCGGTGGTTTCGTGCCCGAAGGCGTGCCGTCGATTTTCCACGCCATTCCGTCCACCGGCATCATTTTTTCGCTGCTGGGGTTCCGTCAGGCGCTGGATTACGGCGGTGAGGCGCGCAATCCGCAACGTGACGTGCCGTGGGCCACGTTCGGCTCGATCCTCATTCCGACCATCATCTACACCTTGCTGCAGGTGGCGTTCATCGGCGCCATCAGCTGGTCGAGCATGGGTGTGGCGCCGGGGCATTGGGCCGACATGGTCGGCGGCGGCTGGGCTGACGGCCCGCTGATGCATGCGCTGGATTCGGCCAACATCGCCGCGCTGTCCGCGCTGGGCACGTTGCTGCTGATCGACGCGGTGGTGTCGCCGGCGGCCACTGGCTGGGTGTACCTGGGCACCGGCGCGCGCACCGGTTACGGGCTGTCGGTGCATCGCACCATTCCCAGCGTGTTTTCGCACAACAACCGCTTCGGCATCCCGTGGCTGCCGCTGGTGGTGTCGGCCGTGGTGGCGTGCGTGTTCTTCGTGCCAGCGCCCAGTTGGTACAAACTGGTCGGTTTCATCAGTTCGGCGGCCGTGCTCACCTACATCATGGGTGGTGTCGGCTTGCCGGTGTTGCGGCGTACGGCGCCGGACTTGCCGCGTCCCTTCCACTTGCCGGCCATCCAGCTGTGGGCGCCGGTGTCGTTTCTGGCGGCCGTGCTCATTCTGTATTGGAGCGGTTTCGAGACGCTGACCAACGTGTTCACGGCCACATTCATCGGCCTGCCGATTTTCAGCGGTTATTACGCGTGGAAGCAGGGCTGGATTTCGCCCGTGGCGTCCGGCGTCATTTCCGTGGTGTTTTTCATCCTGTGGCTGTACGTGGCTGCGACCAGCGGCTGGGTGCTGACCCATGCGCCGGGGCAGGCGCCGGGTGACTGGTCGTTCACGACCTACTACATCGTGTTTTGCGTTTTGCTGGTGGCGTATTGCGCGGCCTTGTGGCTGGCCAGCAACCGCGAGGGCCGGCAGCATGTCAATGCGTCCTGGTGGCTGATCTGGCTGTCGCTGGCGTCGATGCTGGTGGGTTATCTGGGCGTGTACGGCCCGCTGAAGGACCCGGTGCTGTTTTTCCCGTGGGGCATGGTGGCCGAACTGGCCGTCGGCCTGGTGGCGTATTTCTGGGCCGAGCGGGTGGGCTTTGCCACGGAGGACATCAAGGAAATCCTGGCCGCGGAAGCGTCGGCATAGTTTCATTGCCGCGCGGTGTGGCCGAAAACCGGGTCTGGCATGCGCTGGCCGAAGTTTTTCGTGCCGGCCGGTGGTCCGGGCATGACCTCTGGCATGGGGGGCGCACCCGGCACGCGATCTAGCATAGGCATGTTGCCCAGGCCGCATGGCCGTTCGCGTTGTCTGTCGGGAGATCCCTCATGAAATTGCACCTGTCCCCGGGTGTGTTGGCGCTGGCCGTGACGGCCGCGTTGGCGGCCAGTGCGTGTGCCCAGGCGGCGCCGACCACGCCGATCGCGCCAAAGGACGAACCTTATGTCGGCCTTTTGACCGTCGACGTGGATCTGTCGCGCGCGCCCGAGCGCATTTTTTCCGTGCACGAGAGCATCCCGGTTTCGTCGGGCCCGTTCACGATGTACTACCCCAAGTGGATTCCGGGCGAGCACATGCCGTCGGGTCCCATTTCCAACGTGGCCGGGCTGGTCGTCATGGCCAACGGCAAAAAGATCGCCTGGCGGCGCGATCCGCTGGACATGTACACGTTCCACATGGACATCCCCGAGGGTGTCACGCAAATCAACGTGGCGTTCCAGTTCCTGTCACCGGATGCCGGCGGCGAATTCGGCGCCGGCGTGTCGGCCACGCGGAACCTGGTCGACATGGAGTTCAACCAGGTCGCGTTTTATCCGGCCGGCTACTACTCACGCGATGTGACCATCCAGCCGACGGTCGAGCTGCCGGCCGGCTGGAAGTTCGCCAGCGCCTTGCAGGTGCAAAGCCGCGACGGCGACACCATCCATTTTGCGCCGGTGGCGTTCAACGATTTCGTCGACTCGCCGCTGGTGGCTGGCCGGTATTTCGACCGCGTGGATCTCGCGCCGGGCGCCAAGGTGCCGGTGCATTTCAATGTGGTCGGGGATGCGGCCAAGGACATCGTGGTGTCCAAGGACGAGCTGGCTGGCCTGCGCAATCTGGTCACGCAGGCCAACAGGCTGTTCGGCGCGCATCACTACAAGAGCTACAACTTCCTGCTGACGGTGTCCGACGCCACTGACGATTTCGGCCTGGAGCATCACCAGTCCAGCGACGACCGCATGCCGGCCGATTTTCTGCGTGACGCTGACAGCTACAAGCGCGGCGCGACGCTGCTGCCACATGAATACGTGCACTCGTGGAACGGCAAGTTCCGCCGCCCGGCCAAGCTGTGGACGCCCAATTTCAACGTGCCCATGCAGGACCAGATGTTGTGGGTGTACGAGGGCCTGACCGACTACTGGGCCGGTGTGCTGGCGACGCGCTCGGGTATGTGGACGGACGCCGATTACCGCAAATCCATCATGCGCATCCACAATGCCATGGCGCACCGCACCGGACGCAGCTGGCGCTCGCTGCAGGACACCGCCACGGCCGCGCCGCTCACCTATCAATACGGCGGCGGCTGGACCAACTACCGCCGCAGCACCGACTTCTACCCCGAGGGCCAACTGCTGTGGCTGGACGTGGACACCAAGATCCGCCAGTTGAGCCACAACCAGCGCTCGCTGGACAACTTCGCCAAGCTCTTTTACGGCATGGAAAACGGCAGCTATCTGACCAGCACGTACACATTCAACGACGTGGTCGATGCCTTGAACCAGGTGCAGCCGTTTGACTGGGCCACGTTCCTCAAGGCGCGGCTGGATTACACCGGGCCGAAATTGCCCGAACAAGGTCTGGCGCGCTCCGGCTGGCAAGTCGTCTACAACCACACGCCGGACAAAAACGGCAAGGACCGCGCCCTGCTGACCGACTCGATCGGTTTTTCGGCCTCATCCAGCGGCAAGGTCTACGGCGTGCAGTGGAATGGCCCGGCGTTCAAGGCCGGCATCGTGCCGGGCATGACGATCGTGGCCGTGGGCGATGGGCAGGCCTACACCGGTGACGTCATCAAGGCGGCCATCAAGCAGGCCGCGACGGACAAATCGCCGATCAAGCTGCTGGTCAAGGACGGCGACAGCTACCGCCATGTCAACGTGGATTACCACGGCGGCCTCAAGTACCCGCACATCGTGCGCATCAAGGGCGGCACGGATTACCTCAAGGACATCCTCGCGCCCGTCAAGTAACCCGAGGGTCGCGCCGCAATCGCATGGTTCCGGCGCGCCCATGTTGTGCGTCCTGCGTCAGGGCAGGTCATTGATTTACCGGAGAAAGTGAAACAGATGAAAACCACCGTCCTTGCTTCCGCCCTGTTTGCCGCCGTGCTTGGCGTGGCGACGCTCGCCACCGCGCAGGCCGGCACCATCCAGCTCAACCCCGTATTGCATGTCGGTGGCAATCTGCCGACGCCGCAGAATGTCGCCTATCCCGGCACGCTGAAGGTGCATGTGGATGCCACCGATATCGACCACCGCATTTTTCAGGTACACGAGACCATTCCGGTCAAGGCCGGCGCGCCGATTTACCTGTTGTACCCGTCCTGGATTCCGGGCATCCACGAACCTTTCAGCGACATCAAGAATGTCGCTGGCCTCATCATCAAAGGCAACAACGGCAAGTCCATCGCGTGGAAGCGCGACGAATACGACGTGCGCGCGTTCAAGGTCAACGTGCCTGCCGGCGTGACCAAGCTGGACGTGAGCTTCCAGTTCCTGTCCTCGCATGGCCGTGGCCAGGGCCCGATCCGCATGACACCGCAGATGCTGGAGTTCCGCTGGGACCAGGTGTCGCTGTATCCGGCCGGCTATTTCACCGACAAGATGCAGGCCGTGGCCAGCGTGACCTTGCCGGCCGGCTGGCAATACGGCTCGGCCCTGCGCCCGAGCAGCCACAGCGGCAATACGTGGACGTTCAAGCCGGTCAGCTACATGACGCTGGTTGATTCGCCCGTCTTGGCCGGCAAGTACTTCAAGCGCCTCAACCTCACCAGCAAGAAGTCGCCGCCGGTGTACATGGACATCGTCGCCGACCAGGCCAAGGACCTGGACGTCAAGCCCGAGCAGCTGCAAAAGCTGAAAAATGTCGTGGTGCAGATGGGCAAGCTGTATGGCGCCTATCACTTCAACCACTACGATTTCCTGTTCTGGCTGTCCGACCGCATGAGCGGCGAGGGTTTGGAGCATCACCGCTCCAGCGAGGACGGCACCGGTCCCGACTTCTTCACCAAGTGGGATGCCAAGAAATCGGCCAAGCCGCGCGACCTGCTCACGCATGAGTTCAACCATTCCTGGGACGGCAAATACCGCCGCGCGGTTGATCACGCCATTCCCAACTTCAACGTGGTCATGGGCGACAGCCTGCTGTGGGTGTACGAGGGCCAGACCCAGTTCTACGGCAACGTGATCGCCGTGCGTTCGGGGCTGGAGAACAAGGACACCGGCTTTGCCAAGCTGGCCTATGTGGCGGCCACCTACGATCGCGACCGCCCCGGCTTCCGCACCTGGCGCAACATCCAGGACACCACCAACGACCCGACCATCGCCCATCGCACGCCGTTGCCGTATCGCAATTATCAGGGCAGCGAGGATTACTACTCGGCCGGTCAGCTGATCTGGCTGGCGGTGGACGGCAAGCTGCGCCAGTTGAGCCACAACAAGCATGATCTGGACGATTTTGCGCATGCCTTCTACGGCATGGAACCGGGCTCGTGGCGCATCAACACGTTCAACTATGACGACGTGGTCAACACGTTGAACAAGATCGTGCCGTATGACTGGTCGAGCTTCCTGCGCACGCGTCTGGACGGCCATGGCGACCTGGCCGACGGTCTCAAGCTGGAAGGCTGGAAGCTGGTCTACAAGCACAAGCCGTCCAAGGCCGCCAAGGCCATGATGGCCGCTTACAGCCGTTACGGCGTCAGCTTTGTTTACGGCGTCGGTTTCCGCGCCTCCAACGACGGCAAGGTCAGCGACGTGCGCTGGCAGGGCCCGGCATTCAAGGCCGGCTTGGCCCCGGCGATGAAAATCGTCGCCGTCAACGGTCATGACTTCAACCGTGATGCCATGGAGCAGGCCATCAAGGCGGCGCATGACAGCAAGCAGCCGATCAAATTGCTGGTCAAGAACTTCAACCAGTACAAGACCCTTGAGATCGACTACCACGAGGGTCTGATGTATCCGCAGCTGGAGCGCATCAAGGGCACGCCGGATTACCTGTCCGAGCTGTATGCCACGAAGAAATAAGCGCGACATTGCTGTATCTTCACCACAGGCACCCGGTTTTCCGGGTGCCTGTTTGTTATGGGTTGTGGGTATGTGATGGCCGGATCTGGCGGCCGCCTTGATCGTTGGAGATTGCGCGTGAAACACACTTTTTGGGCCACCTTGCTGTCCATGGCCGCGCTGGGTGCGGCTCCCGTGGCCGTGGATGCGGCCGATGCCGCCGACCGCACGCCGTACATCGGCGTCAACCAGCCGGCGCCGAAGGACGTTGATTATCCCGGCACGCTGGCCATCCACGTGGATGCGACCGACATCGCCCATCGCATCCTCACCGTCAACGAAACCATTCCGGTCGCCGGCGGCGAGCCGGTGCAGTTGCTGTATCCGACGTGGATTCCCGGCCATCACCGGCCCAGCGGCCCGATCCGCCAGATGGCCGGCCTGGTCATCCACGGCGACGACGGCCAGCGGCTCGAATGGCGGCGTGACCCGTACAACGTGTACGCGTTCATGGTCGACGTGCCCGCCGGCGTCACGGCGCTCAAGGTGCAGTTCCACTTCCTCGCCGCACAGCGCAGCGCCGAAGGCCCGATCCGCATCACGCCCGAGATGCTCGACCTGTCGTGGGAAAAAATCTCGCTGTATCCGGCCGGCTACTACGCCAGGCGCATCAAGACCGTACCCAGCGTGACGCTGCCGGCCGGCTGGGATTACGGCAGCGCGCTTGAGCAAGCCTCGCGTGATGGCGACACCGTCACCTTCAAGCCGATCGACTACCTCAACCTCGTCGACTCGCCGCTGTACGCCGGTGCGCACATGCGTCATCTGGATCTGGGCGTGGATGGCGCGCCGCCCGTGCGCCTGCACGTCATGGGCGACACGCCGCGCGACATCGCCGTTACCGACGCGCAGCAAGCCATCCTGAAAAACCTCGTCACGCAAATGGGCAAGCTCTACGGCGCCTACCATTTCGACCACTACGACTTCCTGCTTGCGCTGAGCGACAAGCTCACCCACAAGGGCCTGGAGCATTCGCGCTCCAGCGAAAATGCCACCGCCGCCGACTTCTTCACCGACTGGAAACTGGCCCGCCGCAACGACCTGCTGTCGCACGAATTCAACCATTCGTGGAACGGCAAATACCGTCGCGGCCTGCGTCACGCCACGCCCGATTTCAACGTGCCGATGGGCGACGGCCTGATGTGGGTGTACGAAGGCCAGACACAGTTTTACGGCAACGTGGTGGCCGTGCGCGCCGGATTGGAAGACCAGGCAACCGGCTTCGCCAAGCTGGCCGACGTGGCCGCCCGCTACGACCGCAACCGGCCGGGCCTGGCCAGCTGGCGCAACGTGCAGGACACCACCAACGACCCGACCATCGCCCAGCGCGCGCCGCGGCCGTACCGCAACTATCAGGGCAGCGAGGACTACTACGCCGCCGGCCAGCTGATCTGGCTGGCCGTGGACGCCAAGCTGCGCGGGCTGACGAAAAACCAGCACAACCTGGACGACTTTGCGCGCGCGTTCTTTGGCGTCAACCCCGGTGCGTGGGACATCAACACCTACGTCGCCGACGACGTCTACGCCACCTTGAACCAGATCGCGCCGTACGACTGGCAAGCCTTTTTGCGCAGCCGTCTGGACGGCCATTTGAATCTGGCCGAAGG
>DASVGR010000106.1:0-5087 GCA_036379395.1 Rhodanobacteraceae bacterium
GAAATCGATTGCGGTCATTCGCGGCGACGGTATCGGCCCCGAGATCATGGCGGCCACCTTGAAGGTGCTGGGCGCATTGGAGTGCGGGCTCGACTACGACTTCGTCGAGGCCGGCATGGTGGCGCTGGAAAAACAGGGCGATCTGCTGCCGCGGGCAACGCTGGATGCGATCGCGCGTCACGGTGTGGCGCTGAAGGGACCGCTGACGACGCCGATCGGCAAGGGCTATTCGTCGTTGAACGTGCGTCTGCGCCGCCACTTCGACCTGTACGCCAACGTGCGGCCGGCGGTCAGCTTCCCCGGGACCAAGGCGCGGTTTGAAAACATCGACATCATCACGGTGCGCGAGAACACCGAGGGCGCGTACCTGCAGGAAGGCCAGCTGGTGTCGCCTGATGGCGAGATTGCGCAGTCGCTGGTGCGCAACACGCGCCACGGCGCGACGCGCATCGTGCGCCACGCGTTCGAACTCGCGGTGAAGCGCGGCCGCAAGAAGGTCACCGTGGTGCACAAGGCCAACATCATCAAGACCGCGTCGGGGCTGTTCCTCGACGTGGCGCGCGAGGTTGCGAAGGATTATCCGCAGATCCAGTGCAACGAGATGATCGTCGACAACACCTGCATGCAACTGGTGATGAACCCGTGGCAGTTCGACGTGATCGTCACCACCAACCTGTTCGGCGACATCCTGTCCGACCTGTGCGCCGGCCTGATCGGCGGCCTGGGCCTGGCGCCGGGTGCCAACATCGGTGCCGACGCAGCCATCTTCGAGGCCGTGCACGGCTCGGCGCCGGACATCGCCGGCAAGGGTATCGCCAACCCGTGCGCGCTGCTGCTGGGCGCCGCGCAGATGCTCGATCACCTCGACATGGTCGACAAGGGCGACCGCCTGCGCGCCGCCATCCGCGAGACGGTCGAAGCCGGCGACAACACCACGCCGGATCTGGGCGGCAAGGGCACCACCGACAGCTTTGCCGACGCCATCATCAAGCGTTTGGCGGCCTGACCGCGCGTTTCAATCGGCCCCTCGGGGCAGGGGACAAAGGCCGCGGCTGAACCGCGGCCTTTGTCGTTTATCGCCTGTACTCAGGCAGATGGTGTACGCCAACGACCACGCGCATAATGCGCGGCGTGCCGAGCGGGGGCGATGGTCGCGTTCGTCGACGGGCATGCGGGTGATGGCGTCGGCGGGAGATGCCGTGGGCGACAACAATTGAAACGAGGAATGCTGCGTGCTGGCAGTCGGGTGGTATTTCTTGATCATGGCGATGGTCGTCCTGACCGTCAGCCGCGTGTGTTTGTGCCTGTGGCTGCGCGAGCGCGTGCGCGCGGCCGGTGGCTGGTGGCCGGTGCTCAAGGGTGGCTGGCGCATCGACGCCAGTTTTCTGGCCATGGTGGCCGGCATTCCGCTGCTGCTGGCGCCCTGGGTTGATCCGTTCGAGCCGGCGCGCTGGCTGGCGCTGGTGTGGTTTGGCGTGTGGTCGCTGGTGCTGGTGTTGCTGGAAATCGCCACGCCGCAATTCATCATCGAATATGACAGCCGTCCCAACCGCCTGTTTGTCGCCTATCTGACCCAGCCGCGCGAAGTGGCGTCGATGCTGTGGTGCGGCTACAAGCCGGTGCTGTTTGCCGGTGTGTTGCTGTGGCTGGTCGTGGGCACCGGCGCCATCGTCTGGTTGTGCAGCGCGCCGGTCTGGCTGGTATCGGCTTTGTGGTGGCAGCGCTTGGCGTTGATGGCGGGTTTGTTCGTGGTGCTGCTGGTCGGCCGCGGCAGCCTGGGGCATCGTCCGCTCAATGCCGCGCGGGTGGCGTTTTGCGGTGATGCCATGGTCAACATGCTGCCGCTCAACTCGACGTTCGTGGTGGTCAACGCCATCAAGGATCAAAGGTCTGACCGGCCGGCCGCCGCCGTCTACGGCGCCATGGACGAGGCACGCATGCAGGCGCTGGTGCGGACCGCGTCAGGGCTGGGTCTGCCGCCCGCCGCTACAGATCCGCCGACGCAAAACCTGCGCCCGGCCACGGCGATGCTGTCCCGCGCGCGCAACATCGTCATCATCGTGGAAGAAAGCCTGGGTGCGCAGTTCACCGGTTGCCTCGGCGGCAGCGGCTGCACGCCCGAGCTGGATGCCCTGGCCGGGCAGGGCTGGCTGCTGGCGCGGCTGTTCGCCACCGGTACGCGTTCGGTGCGCGGGCTGGAGGCGGTCACGGCGGGATTCCTGCCGACGCCGGCCGATGCCGTGTTCAAGCTGCCGCGCAGCCAGCGCGGTTTCTTCACGCTGGCGGCCTTGCTGGGCCAGCACGGTTACCACTCGCGTTTCGTCTATGGCGGCGAGGCGCATTTCGACAACATGAAGGGCTTCTTCCTCGGCAACGGTTTTGACGAGGTCGTCGACCTGCCGAAGTTCCAGCACAAACCCGTGTTCACCGGCTCGTGGGGCGCGTGTGACGAGGACATGTTCGACGAACTGCATCGGCGTCTGTCGGATGACGGCGACACGCCGACGCTGACGGTGGCGTTCACCGTCAGCAACCACTCGCCGTGGGAATACCCGACCGGCCGCATCACGCCGCAGGGCGAGCCGGCCAGCGTGGAAAACACGGTGCGCTATGCCGACTGGGCGTTGGGCCGGTTTTTCGAGCGGGCACGCCAATCGACGTACTGGGGTGACACCGTGTTTGCCGTGGTGGCCGATCACGACGCGCGCGTGGTGGGTGCCAGCCTGGTGCCGGTGGCCCGCTTCCACATCCCGGCGCTGCTGCTGGGGGCGGGCGTCGAACCGCGCCGTGACGAGGGCGTGTGCAGCCAGGTGGATCTGGCGCCGACGCTGTTGTCGCTGGCGGGCATCAACGCCGTGCATCCGATGCCGGGGGCCGACTTGACGCGACATGCGCCGGACCGCGCCATCATGCAGTACGGCGCCAATTACGGTTATCTCTCCGGCGGACATTTGCTGGTGCTGGAACCGCAGCGGCCGGCGCGGCAGTTCGCCTGGCCGACCGCCGGCACGCCGGATGCCATGCAGGCCGAGGCACTGGATCCTGCCCTGGCGGAAGTGGCGCTGGCGCATGCCCTGTGGCCGGGTTGGGCGTATTTCAACGAGTTTTACCGTCTGCCGCGCGTGGCGCAGGTACGGCCGGCCGTGGAGGCGCGGTTGGCGACGCAGCCGCAGGGCTGATGCCCGTTGCGGGCGAGGATGCGTGCAAAAACAAGCCCCGGGTGTTGCCGTCCGGGGCTTGTCTGTCGCATGGCGGGGAAAATCAGGCTTTCTTCTTGGCTGGCTGGTACGTGCCCGGTTCGCTGCGGAACGGGATGGCCAGACGGTTCCATGCGTTGATGGCGACCACGGCCAGGTCCAGGTCGACCAGTTCTTCCTCGCTGAAAACCTTGCGCGCGGCGTCGTAGAATTTCGTCGGACACGCCGTGTTGCGGGTCAAGACGCGTCACCGCCTCGCACCACGCCAAGGCCGCGCGCTCGCGCTCGGTGTAGAACGAGGCTTCGCGCCAAGCCGGCAGCACGTACAGGCGCTGCTCGGTTTCGCCGTTGGCGCGGGCATCCTTGGAATGCATGTCCATGCAGTAGGCGCAGCCGTTGAGCTGCGAGGCGCGCATGAAAACCAGCTCCACCAGCGGCTCTTCGAGCGTGGAGTGATGCACGAACTGGCTCAGGTCGACAAGGTGCTTGAGCACGTCGGCGCGCTTGGCGTAGTAGTTGATGCGTTGGGTCATTGCAATGTCTCCATGGACGAAAACGGGATGGTCGCAACGCCATCCGTGGCGTGCGTGGTCAGCGCAAAAGCGGCCAGGGCGCGAGGAAAATCACCCACAAAACCACCACGATGGCGCTGTATTTGACGGCGCGGAACAGCCTCGGGCTGCGCCGCTTGAACGCGCGCGAACGCTCGCGGCTGCGCTGGTTGAAGGCAAACAGGCGGTTCACCAGGCCGGTCTTTTCCGCGCCCACGTCGGAATTGGGCGAAGCGGTGATGCGGCCCATGAAAATGCCCACGCGATGGTTGATGGCGCGCATCAGCGAGGTTTTCAGCGGACGCTCGACGTCGGCAAAAAAGATGATGCGGCTCTGGTCGGTCTTGTTGTCGACCCAGTGCACGAAGGTTTCGTCGAACACCACGTCCTTGCCGTCGCCCCAGGCGTGTTCTTCGCCGTCGACGAAGATGGCGCAGTCGCGCGAGTTGGGCGTGACCAGGCCGAGGTGATAGCGCAAGGAACCGGCGAACGGGTCGCGATGCGGGTTCAGGCGGCTGTGCGGCGCCAGCACGGCGAACATGGCGGCCTTGATGCCGGGCACGGAATTGACCAGCTCGACGGTCTTGGGACACAGCTGGCTGGCCGATTCCAGCGGCTGGTCGTACCACTTCAGGTAAAACCGTTTCCAGCCCTGCTTGATGAAGCTGTTGAAGCTGGCGTCGGAATGCTCGCTGGCGCGTGCGATGGCACCGGCGTCGGTCAGTGCCAGCGCTTCGTCACGGATGGTTTGCCAGTTGTCGCGAAACGTGTCCAGTTGCGGAAACTGGTCGCGGTCGAGGATGGGCTTGGCCGGCGCCTTCGAAAACAGGTACATCAGCAAGTTGTACGGCGCGAACAGGGCCGAGTGGTCGGCCAGCTGGCGGTCGAAACGCAACCGCTTGCGGCCGCGCAGATGCACCAGCAGCACGCAGCCGACAAAAACCAGCAGCACGGCAAGCACGATGAGTCGAACGGTCATGGATGCACTGTGGGTGGGGGACGATGGGCCAGTTTACTCCGGGCGTTGGTCACATCGGCTTGACCTCGGTTAGGACATTGCCCGCCGGAAAACGCGGGCCGGCATGCGGCCCGGCGCGGGCGGGTGACTTCAGGCACTGTACGTCGTGTCTTCAGGTCGGGTAACAAGGTCAACTTGCGGCCTTGTGCCGTCGATCCGGATCGGGAACAGGAGTGCGACGTGAAGACGAAATGGCGGCGTTGGCTGGCGGGATCGTGCGTTTGTCTGGCGGCGGGCATGCCGCTGGCCGCACTGGCAGTTCCGGAGGCGGGCGGCCCGGTGCAGGCGTTGATCCGCTACCCGGCCATGCACGGCAATGAC
>DASVGR010000107.1:0-19794 GCA_036379395.1 Rhodanobacteraceae bacterium
GTAGGAGCGCGTCTGCGCGCGATGGCGTGGTGATGGTTTGAGGCAAGAGATCTTCGCCCGCGGGCGGGCTCCTACACAAGCAGGCCCGAATTTTCCGGGGGTTCTGGTTGAGGGCTCAGCGCGGAGCGAACGCGCGCAGAAAGGTTTCCACGCCCGCCCGCGCCGTGTCTTCCAATTGCGCGGCGTAGGACTGGTCGCAATCGGGACAACCCAGCAGGCGACGCATCACCAGACTGCCCTTGACCAGCGCCATGAACTGCACGGCCGCCGTTTCGACATCGTCGATGTCCAGCTTGCCGGCCTCGACCGCCTGCTTGAGCAGGCTGACGACGAGCTTGTTCGTGCGCAGCATGCCTTCTTCCCAGATCAGCGTGCCGTAACGCGGGCGGCCGTCGCGGCAATCGCTCAGGATGGCGCGAAACATGCCCACGGCCGCCTGGTCGCAGTCAATGCGCACATGCATCAAGGCCACGCGCAGCAGGTTGTCGCGCATGCTGATGTCGGGGTCGAATTCGTAACTGCGTTCGGGCAACAGCTCGCTCACGCGCGAGCGCAACACTTCGCGGAACAGGCGGTCCTTGTCGCCAAAGTGGCTGTAGACCGTCAGCTTGGACACGCCGGCAGCCGAAGCCACGGCATCCATGCTGGTGCCGTCAAAGCCCTGACGCGTGAACAGGTCGACGGCTGCCGCGAGGATGGCGGCACGCTTTTCCATGTCCTTGGGACGTCCCGGACCGGGAGTTTTGGCGATTGTCACGGTAGCCACTTCACAAATACCTGAAACCTGATTTATTATACGCCGCAGTTCATTTATTTGCAGCCCCTGCGCCGCCACTCTAAATCATGTCCAGCGAGTTTGCCGTACCTCACATCACATTGAGTTCCGCGTACCGTCAAGCCCAGCGGGCCACCGCGGCGTGGCTGGAACTGGACGACGCGGCGCGACCGGCGCGCTTTGCCCTGCCGGCCGTCTGGTCCGCACTGGACGCCGTCGAGCACGGCCGCTTGGCGCGCTGGCTGGCATGGCAGCACGTGGCGGCCGACACCCAGGGCAACCACCGGTTGGCCGCGCGCATCGAGCGCCTGGACAGCACGCTGGACGGCGTCATGTCACGCGCCCTGGGCCAATTGCCCGGCCAGCGCACGAGCCTGCGGCGCCACCTGCGGGCCAGTGCGTGAGTGGCGTGACTGCCGTCATGCCGGCGTGGTGACTTCCGGCACTTCGCCGAAGGCCGCCGACCCGTCAGCCTATGCCATGGACAAGGCACAGCCGGCGTTGCCGTCCCCTCCCCCAGCACCTATGCTTTTCGGCCTTCCGGCTTGATCCTCGAGTACCCCGCATGACACTGAATTTTGAGCAAGCTCGACGCAACATGATCAACAACCAGGTGCGCCCCTGGGATGTCGTGGACATGGCCGTGCTGGACGCGCTGGGTCGCGTGCATCGCGAGGATTTCGTCGCCGACCACTTGCGCGAGCAGGCGTTCGTCGACGTGATGCTGCCGCTGGGCCACGGCGAGGTGATGCTCAAGCCGGTCCTGGAAGGCCGCATCCTGCAGGCATTGGGCTTGGGCAAAGACGATCGCGTGCTGGAAATCGGCACCGGCTCGGGCTATCTCACCGCTTGCATGGCCACGCTGGCCGGCCACGTCACCAGCATCGACATCCATGCCGACTTCACCGACACCGCGCGCGCCCGCCTGGCCAGGGCCGGCATCGACAATGTGGCACTGGACACGGCCGACGCCATGCGCGACTTCCAGCCCAACGGCCGCTTCGACGCGGTTGTGGTGACCGGCGCCGTGCCGGAAATCCCCGCCCACTTCCAGGAGTGGCTCAAGCCCGCGTCCCGCCTGTTCGTCATTGCCGGCCAATCCCCCGTGATGACCGCCTGGTTGACCACGACCACCGCGCAAGGCCAACGTCACGAGCAAAGCCTGTTCGAAACCGATTTGCCGTATCTGGTCCACGCCGCGCCGGCTCCCGCGTTCACGCTGTAACGGCCCCGCCCCACAAGGAATTGCAGCCCATGAAACTGTCCTGCCTGAAATTGCTGCCGCTGGCACTGGCTGCCACGCTGGTCGTGACACCCACGTTTGCACACGCTGAAGACCTGATGCAGGCCTACCAGCAAGCCCTCGCCAACGATCCGACCCTCGCCGGCCAGTTGGCGCAACGCAACAGCACCAACGAAAACGTGCCGTTGGCGCGTTCCAACCTGCTGCCGCAGTTGAGCGCCGGCTTGTCACTCAACCAGGAAAACGGCAGCACCACCGTTTCCAATGCCAACGGCAGCATGCTGCCGGGCGCCACCGTGGGCCACTCGCGCACGCGCAACCTGTCGCTGCAACTGAACCAGACGATCCTCAACTTCAGCGATTACGCCAACCTGTCGGCCGCCAAGTCGCAACGCGAGGCCGCCAACGCGACCTATCAAGCCGCGCTGCAGGATCTCATCGTGCGCGTCACCACGGCCTACTTCGACGTGCTGACCGCCAAGGATGCCGTCGATTTCAACCAGGCCAACACCGATTCGCTCAAGCGCCAGTACGACCAGTCGCGCGAACGCTTCAAGGCACAGCTGGTCGCCATCACCGACGTGCAGGACGCCAAGGCCGCGTACGACTCGGCGCTGGCCGACCTGATCGCCGCCAAGAACAGCCTCAACGACGCGCGCGAGGCGCTGACGCAAATCACCGGCCACCCGGTCAACAACCTCGAAGTGCTGTCGACGCGGCTGCCGATGACCCCGCCGTCACCGAACAACCTGGGCACCTGGGTCAAGGCGGCCGAAGCCAACAACCCGACCCTGCTGGCCAGCCAGTACACCGTCGACGCGGCCGACCATTCGGTCACCGCGGCGCGTGACGCGCGCCTGCCGACCATCGGCGCGACCGTGTCCTACGGCAAGGGTGCCACGTGGTACCAGAACGGCCCGTACTACAACGCGCCCGGCCACACGTCCATCGGCCTGAGCCTGAACATCCCGCTGTTCACCGGTGGCGCCATGCACGCGCAGATCAAGCAGGCCATCTACCAGCGCGACTCGGCGCAGGCCTCGCTGACGACGCAAAAGCGCGCCGTGGTGCGCAACACGCGCAACTACTTCCGTTCGGTCACTTCCGGCATCAGCCAGGTGGAAGCGGCCAAGGCGGCCGTCGTCTCGTCGCAAAGCGCGCTCAAGGCCACGCAGGCCGGGCTGTCTGTCGGCACCCAGACCATCGTCAACGTGCTGATCGCGCAGGGCAACCTGATGAGCGCCCGCGAACAGTATTCGCAGGCGCGCCATGCGTTCATCCTCAACAAGCTGTTCCTGAAGGAAGCCGCCGGCGCACTGACCGTGCAGGATCTCAAGCTGGTCAACGCACTGCTGGTGCCGGCCAGCGAAGTGCCAAGCCTGACGCCCACCGACGCCAACGGCGACGACACCATGCCGGCCCCGTCCGCCGGCTGATCCGCCAGTCCCGACGCGGCAACGACCGGGCCACCGTTCGCGGTGGCTCAGTTGTTTGTGGCGTTTGCCTGCAGGGCCTCGTCGACCAGTGCCATCACGCGCGTCACCGCGCCGCGCTCGCGGTCGAACGCGTCCAGCGCCCGCTCCCCCATGCGCACACGGCGCTTGTCGTCCTCCAGCAAACTCAGCACGGCCGCCCCCAACGCCGCGCCATCCTCGATCCGCAACGCCGCGCCACGCTTGAGCAGCGTGGCCGTGATGCCCTCAAAATTGAACGTGTGCGGCCCGACCACCACGGGTTTGGCCAGCGCCGCCGGCTCCAGCACGTTGTGTCCGCCGATGTGCGCCAGACTGCCGCCGACGAAGGCCACGTCGCACGCGGCGTAAAACGTCATCAACTCGCCCATGGCGTCGATCAGGAAGCATTGCGTGTCCGCCCCCGGCAAGCCGTCGGCCTGGCGCGTGGCCAGACGCAGGCCGGCCGCCGCCACCAGCTGCGCCACCGCCTGGAAGCGTTCGGGATGACGCGGTGCCAGCAGCAGCAAGGCATCCGGCCGCTGCTCGAGAATGGCGCAATGCGCCGCCAGAGCCGCCTGTTCCTCGCCTTCGTGCGTGCTGGCCGCCATCCACACCGGCCGGCGCACGCCCCAGCCTTCACGCAACGCCAATCCCCTGGCCACCAATCCGGGCGGTACCGGCATGTCGAACTTGAGGTTGCCGACCACGCTGATGTGCGTGCCGTGGGCGCCCAGCAACCGGTAGCGCGCCGCGTCCAGACGCGACTGTGCCGCCACGTGGCGCACACAACGCAAGGCGCTTTTCAGCAGCAGCCCGACCGGAATGTAGCCGCGCAGCGAGCGCCGCGACAATCGTGCGTTGGCAATGATGAGCGGGATGCCGCGACGGCGGCAGCCGGCATACAGGTTGGGCCAGATTTCGGTCTCGACGATCACGCCCAGGGCCGGTCGCACCCGGCGCAGGAAACGCCCCACCGCCAGCGGCAGGTCGAACGGCAGATAGACATGAAACACGCGCTCGCCAAACAACTGGCGCACGCGCTGCGAGCCGGTCGGCGTACCCGTGGTAACGACCATCGGCCACTGCGGATAACGCGCCATCATGGCGCGGATCAACGGCTCGGCCGCGTTCACCTCGCCCAGCGACACCGCATGCACCCACAGGCAGCGCTTGAAACCCGGCGCGCGGAAAAACCCGAAGCGCTCAGACCAGCGCCGGTGATACTCGCCATGGCGCCAACCGCGCACCGCCAGACGCAACAGCAACACCGGCAGCGCCAGGTACAAGACAAAGGTATAGAAAAGGCGCAAGCAAACTCCCCGATGAAGGCATCACGCGGCAAGTATAGGGAACCCCGGACGACCCGCGGCGGCGCGACACCCGCGCATCACCGCCCCGCGACCCATCGGCTACAATCGCCAGCCCATGCCCGGCGCTCTCCGACCCCGCTTCCACGCTGCCCTGCTTTCACCACGCCACTGGCCGGCGTGGTGCGGCGCGGGCGTCACCTGGCTGCTGGCGCATCTGCCGTGGCCGGCATTGCGGGGCATGGGACGTCTGCTGGGCGCCATCACGGTGCGCATCCGCAACGCGCGCCGGCGCATTGCCGCGCGCAACATCGCGCTGTGTTTTCCCGAGCTGGATGCCGCCGCGCAACGCCGGCTGCTGGACGCGCACATGCGCGACCTGGGCATGATGCTGGCCGAGTTCGCCATCGGCTGGCTGGGCAGCGACCGTGCCGTCGCGCGTATTCCCGCGCGCATCGAAGGGTTGGAACATCTGGCCGCCGCACGCGCGGCCGGGCGCGGCGTGCTGCTGGTCGGCGGGCACTTTTCGCATCTGGAACTGTGCGCGCGGCTGGTGTCGCAGCACATTCGCATCGCCGGCATGTACCGGCGCATGGATTCGGTGGTGTTCGAGTGGCTGGTGCTGCGCGCGCGGCTGCATTACGCCGACGCCATGTTCGACAAGGATGACATCCGCGGCACGGTCAAATACCTGCGCGCCGGCGGCACGCTGTGGTACGCGCCCGATCAGGACATGCGCAGCAAGGACAACGTGTTCGTGCCGTTTTTCGGCGTGCCGGCGGCGACCATCACGGCCACGCATCATCTGGCCCGGCTGGGCCGCGCGGTGGTGATTCCGTTCTTCCATCACCGCGAGCCCGACGGCCGCTACGTGCTGCGTCTGGAAGCGCCGCTGGAACCCTTTCCAACCGATGACGCGCAGGCCGACACGGCGCGCGTCAACCGGGCCATCGAGGCGATGGTGCGCGAGGCGCCGGCGCAATACCTGTGGGTGCACAAGCGCTTCAAGACGCGCCCGGAAGGCCAGGACGATCTTTACCGCCGCGACTGACCGCGCCGCGCCTCGAACAACTTGGCGTACTTCAAGAACGCGTAAAACGCATGCACGCGCGCGGCGACAAAGCCGGCCCAGCCTTCGCGCCAATGCCCGCGCAAAAAGTAGTAGCGCGCAAACGCCACCCACGGATACGCAACCATGCGCCAGCGCAAATGGCGCACGCCGCGTGCGTCCAGATCGGCCACCTGCAACGTCGAGTAAGTGTTGGCCTTGGCCACGCGCGCGGCGATGTCGCGCTTGTCGTGGTGTTCCAGCATCACGTCCAGCCGCCGCACCTCGCCCGTGACGGCCACGGTTTCATGCACGATCAGGCCGTTCATGCGCGCACGGCGGCGGTCGAACAGGCGCACGTAATGGTTGTGCCGGCTGCGCGGCGACTGCCAGCGCCAGAAAATCCACTCGCGCCGCCACAACTCAAAGCCCGCCGCGCGCGGCTCGACCAGCGCCGCCTGCAACCGCGGCACGTCGGCGGCCGCCACCGCTTCGTCCGCGTCCAGCAGCAACACCCAGTCGTGCGTGGCCAGATCAATGGCCGCCTGCTTCTGCGCGCTGTAGCCGGCAAACGGCTGCGTGAACCCGTGCGCCCCGTGCGCGTGCGCGATGGCTTGTGTCGCGTCCGTGGAGCCCGAATCCAGCACCACGATTTCGTCGGCCCACGCCACGCTGGCCAGACAGGCTTCCAGCGTGGCCTCGCTGTTGAAGCTGGTCACCACCACCGACAGCGGTTCGCGCGTCATGCCGCCTCCGCACTTTGCGTATCGCGCAAAAACAGCGCCGCGCACCACAGCGTCAGCAGCCACCAGAACAACAAGCCCCACCACGCCGAATAGAAGGCCAAATGCGTGTTGAGCGGAAACAGCGTCACGCCCAGCGCGACCGTGACCGGAAATGCCGCCTCACGCGCGCGCTTGCCCACGCCTCGCCAATGCCGCCACGCCAACACCACGGCAGCCAGCCACGCCAGCAAACCCAGCGTGCCGGTGTTGGTGGCAATTTCCAGCAGCAACTGGTGCGGATGACACGCGCCCTCGCCGTGCCCGCACGCCTCGGCCGTCACGAAATGATCGCGACGCGACGCGTAGACCGGGTAGGCATAGCGAAAATCGCGCACGCCAACGCCGTTGACCGGATGTGCCAGATACATCTTCGTCGCCACATGCCAGATGTCCAGCCGGCCGCTGAGCGCCGTGTTGATGCCCGCCTCGCTGCCCGACAACACGTCCAGCGAACGCTGCGCACGATCATGAAAACGCGGCGAGGCGTGCCACGCCACGCCTGCGGCCAGCACCGCGACCAGCGCGGCGCCGACGCACCACAACGCGAACCGGCCCGGCGAGCGGCTGACATGCCAGGCAAACGCCAGCGCCACCAGGCCGTAGGTGATCCACGCCGCACGCGAACCGGCCAGCAGAATCGGCCCCAGCAAAAACACGAACGCCACCAGCAAGCCGCGCAGACGCCAGCGCCGCCACGCCGCCCACAACACGAATGGCGACAGCGAAGCCAGCACCGGCCCCAACTTCATGTTGCCGGCGCCGAAAATGCCGGTCACACGCACGGCCTGCGCCGGTCCGCCAAGGCTGAAACCGGTGAACGCCTGCACCCACGCATCCAGCACCCACAACGCCACCACCACGGCCACGGCGTCGACCAGCGCGTCGAAACGGCTGCGTGCGCGCACGGCAAAGCACACGTACAGGCCCAGCGGCGCATAGCGCAGATAACCGGCGACCGCACCCCAGCTGCGTCCGGCGCGCAACGCATCCGGCGCCGAAACCACGGCCGCCAGCAGGTACGCCGCCCACAGCCACAACAGCAAGCGCGCGCCGGCATGATCGGCCAGCGCGTGCGGATTGCGCGCGAACAAAAAGATCACGCCCAGCAGGCACAGCAACGTGCCCAGCTCGGCACTGCGCCCAAACGGCAGCAAAAAAACCACCAGCCAGATCGGCAGCAGCGGCGACGCCAACGCGGCGCGTACACGGGCGGCAAAAGCCATCGAAACGTTCCGGCAAAGAGTCAGCCGATTGTACCCAAGCCCTGCGGGAACGCGCCCGCGCGCGATAACGGGATGCCGGTTTGAGGCAAGCGCTCTTCGCCCGCAGGCGGGCTCCTACAAAGGCAAAGGCTCGAAAACCGTAGGAGCGCGCCCGCGCGCGATGGCCTGATGTCAGCCCATGGCAAGGTTCTTTCGCCCGCAGGCGGGCTCCTACGGAGGTGGTGTCAGGAGCTAGTGCATCAGCTCGGCATACACATCCAGCACGCCACGCTGCATGTCGGCCAAGCGGTAACTGCGCAACGGCGCGACCGGTGGCGCCAGGCGCAGCAACTCGGCGGCGCGTTCGACCAGCTTGCGCATGTCGCCCGGCGGCACGCGGCCGGCCGGGTAGAGCTCGGACAACAGTTCGCCCACGCCGCCATGCGCGTAGCCCACCACCGGCCGGCACAGCGACAACGCCTCGACCACGGTGCGCCCGAACGTCTCGGGCTTGTTGGACAGCTGCAACACCAGCGCGGAGCTGGCCAGCACGTCGCGCACGTCGTCGCGCGTGGGTGTCATCACCACCTTGCCGTCCAGGCCGTATTCGGTCACCAGCGCACGCAGTTCGTCGACGTAGGCTTCGCGTCCCGGTTCGATCACGCCCATCAGCAACAATCGCGCGTCGATGCCGCGCGCGGCCAGCCCCGCCAGCAACTCGATGGCGTCGCGATGGCCCTTGAGACGCGTGCCGCGGCCGGGCAGCGTCAGCAGCGGTACGCCGGCCAGTTGCGGAAAATCGGCCAAAAACCGCGCATGCCAGGCATCATCCGGCCGATGGCCAAACGGAAACGCGGCCACGTCAATGCCGCGCGGCACCACGCGGATGCGCGCGGCGTCGACTTTCGGGTAATGCGCCAGCACGTAGTCGCGCACGCTTTGCGACACCGCGATGACGCGCTCGCCGCGCAGCATGACGGCGCTGTAGGCGCCCGGCGAATTCATGCCGTGCACGGTGGTCACCAGATGCGGCCGCGGTTTCAGGCCACGCAGCGCCCAGCGCGCCAGCCACGCAGGCACGCGCGAGCGCACGTGCACGATGTCGGGCCGAAGCTGCTGCAGATGGCGCCGCAACGGCGCGATGCGTGCCAGCGACGCCAGCGATTTGCGCCCGATGTCGAGCGTGATGTGCTCGCTGCCTTCGGCTTCGAGCCGGCGCACCAGGCGCCCGCCGGCGGAAATCACCACCGAACGATGCCCGGCCGCCACCAAGGCCCGCGCCACTTCCAGCGTCGAACGCTCGGCACCGCCGGCATGCAAGGCCGGTATCAACTGGACGACGGTCCAGACGGGCCGCGCCGCCGGAGTGGCGCGCTGGTCGGAAGAAGCAATCATGGTCGGGGTGGGGGCCTTTCGTGCACATCCTGCCAAGCGCGTCGACCCATGGTCGATGCGCCTGGCAGATACTCGAAAAATCAAGCATAAATCGTGCCCTGCCCCATCAGGCACGACATCGCGAGGTGTCAGTCGCGCAGGATGTAACGCGCGCTGCAGTACGGGCAGATCGACTCGCCGCCGTCCTCGACGATGGACAGGTACACACGCGGATGCGCATTCCACAAGCGCATGCCGGGCATCGGGCACGACAGCGGCAGATCGCTGCGGGTCACTTCGTAGGTGTTTTCGGCATTGGCCGGGATCAGCCGGTCCGCCGCGGCATCGGGACGCGCCATGCGCTTGCCTCCACGGGCATCAAGTCAAGACGCCCATGGTAGCAGCAAGCCCGCCCCGCCAGAACGCCGTCGGACCGCGCGGACAGCGCCTTTCAATGCCGGTTTTCGCTCAGCGACGATTCATGGAAAACGCGCGAGACCGCCCGCCGGAAAACCGCAGGTGCCGCACAGCGTCAGGTCTGGTCCGTGCGCGTCGGCCGCAGCGGCACCGCCCCGAACGACAGCGACAACAACCCCGGCAGATGCCGCAGCCGCTCGGCCAGCGTGGCCAGCTCGGCCTGGCGCACGCTGTGTTCGAACAGCAGTTCCAGCTGGTCCTCGTCGCCGCCCACGTGATGCAGCACCATTTGCTGCAGCGGCAGGTCGCTGTCGGCGATGGCCATCTCGACCGTCGCCATCCCGGCGCCCTTGCGCAGACACAGCAACATGCGCGGCGGCCCGGCCTGATGGTTCAGAAAACGCCGTTCGAACGGCTTCAGGCCAGCCATGATCAGCCAGGCCACAAACGTGGCGACGATCGCGGCCAGATACATGCCGCTGCCGACCGCCAGACCGATCGCCGCCACGGCCCACAAACCGGCCGCGGTGGTCAGCCCGCGGATGATCTGCTCGCGCTGCAGGAACATGATGGTGCCGGCCCCCAGAAAACCGATACCGCTGACCACTTGCGCCGCGATGCGCGACGGGTCCAGCACCACGTCGGGCTGGCCCAGCACATCGTGAAAGCCGAACGCCGACACGATGATCGCCAGCGCCGCGCCCAGACACACCAGCATGTGCGTGCGCAGCCCGGCCGCCCATTCGTGGCGCTCGCGATTGAGGCCGATCACGCCACCCAGCACGGCCGCCAGCAACAGGCGTTCGACAATCTCAAGCGGTGGCAACATGCCGCCCCTCCGGTTGGTTCATACTGCCAGTGTAGGACGCGCACAACGCCCAGCGAACCCTTTTCGGAAAGCCTTCGTGCCCACGACCGCCACCGACAACGCCACGTCCACCCGCGAATGCTGGGTGGTCACCAACGGAGCCGCCGGCAACGAGCGTCAGGCGCTGGCACTGGCCGGCCACATGGGTTTGCCCATCCGCACGCTGACCGTGCAGCCGCGCGCGCCGTGGTCGTGGCTGGCGCCGCGCCGTCTGCGTGGTTCGCGCCTGGCCTTTCCGCCGGCCCTGCTGATGCCGCCATGGCCGCATCTGGTGATCGGCTGCGGCCGCGCGGCCGCGCTGTACACGCGCATGCTGCGTTTGCTGTCCAGCGGCGAAAGCCGCGTGGTGCAAATCCTCGACCCGCGCATCGATCCGCGCCATTGGGATCTGGTGGTCGCCCCGCAGCATGACGGTTTGCGCGGCCCCAACGTGCTCCATCCGCTGGGTTCGCTCAATCCGATCGACGACGACTGGCTGGCCGCCGGACGCGCCGCCTGGAGTTATTTCGCCGACCTGCCCGCGCCCCGCATCGGCGTCCTGCTGGGCGGGCCGCGCCACCATGCCGCCGCCGATCCCGCCGCCGCGCGCGTCCTTGCCGACGCCCTGCTGGCACGACACCGGCGCGAAGGCGGCAGCCTGCTGCTGCTGGCCTCGCGACGCACCACCAGCGAAGTCTTCGACCTTCTGCACCGTGCCCTGGCCGGCATCCCCGGCCTGCACTGGCGCAACGAGGACGACGGCCCCAATCCGTATCCCGGCGCGCTGGCCTGGGCCGACCGCCTCGTGGTCACGCCCGACTCGGTCAACATGCTGTCCGAAGCCTGCGCCTGCGGCTGCCCGGTGCATGCGCAAACGCCCGCCGACCTGCCGCCCAAACTGGCCCGCCTGCACGCCGCGTTGCGCGAACGCGGCCTGTTGCACGATCTGGATGCCGACATCACCGCGACCCAGCCTCCGCTGCGCGAAACCGCCGCCATTGCTGCCGCCGTGCGCGCCCGTCTGCACCGGCAATGACGTCTTGCGTGCACGCCGCGCACACGCCCGTGAAAGCATCGTCAAGGAAATGTAAACGGTGACAAACCAGAAACGGATATTGCCGGAATTTCGGCTTGACGTTCCGCTCCTGCGCCTACATTTTGTTATCGACAGCTAACAAACCTCATCACAAAGGCGTGTGCCGACTCCACGCTGCACCTTCGGCGCACGAGCTGTCAGACAAGCCCAAGGAGGCACGTCATGAGTGCGTATGAAGGTTTTGAACTGCGTTTGATGGATCGCGACATCATCACCCGTTCCGACCGCGCGCCCACCGAGCGCGAACGCTACAGCAGCTGGGCCCGCAAGTTCTTCGGCTACGGTTGCAACGAGCGCTACAAAGACTCGGACGCGGCACTGGATTACATCGCCCACCTCACCCCCAGACAGCCCACGCAGCATTGAGCCCTGCCAACCGCCTATTCGCGGGCACCGTACGCAGCCAAATCCAATGCAGGAGCCTGCCTGCAGGCGATCAGCGCAAACCAGGGCCCTTGGCGCCAGACCCATCGCGCGCAGGCGCGCCCCTGCAAAAAACCGCGGCGCTGGGTCAGCCGGGGCGGTTTTCTGTGGCGGCATCAAAGCGATAACCGCAGGCCTCGGCAATGGCCAGCACCTGCGCACTATGCCTGGCCAACACATCGTCGCGCTGGCTCACGCGCGTGCGCGCATCCAGCGTGCATGACAGTCCGCGTTGCAGGTAAAGCGCGCGGGCACGGGACAACGCATCGGCTTGATGCGCCGTCAGCAAGGCGGCTTCGCGACAGGCGTCAACGAGTGCCGGCGTCGCGCCCGACAAGGTCAGCGCCGGCACCCGGGCCGCGTTTGCCAGCACCAGTCCCTGCAACAGGAACTCGATGTCCAGCAACGCGCCCGGACCTTGCTTGAGATCCAGCCGCGTCGTGTCGGAACGGTCGCGCTCGGCCCGCCAGCGCTGGCGCATCCGCGCCACTTCCGCGCCTACCTTGGTGGCCTCGCGCGGCATCCGCAGCACCTCGTCGCGGATGGCTTCCAGCCGCGCTCCCAGCTGCGCATCACCGGCCACCACGCGCGCGCGCAGCAGCGCCTGGTGCTCCCACGTCCACGCGCGTTCGTGCTCGTAGGTGGCGAACGCTTCCAGGCTGGTCACCAGCAGGCTGCGCGAGCCGTCCGGACGCAGGCGCGTGTCCACTTCGTACAGGCGGCCGGCGCGCGTGGGCGTGTCCAGCCAGTGCATCACCCGTTGCGCCAGGCGCTGATACCAGCGCGCGCCGTCCAGCGGCCGTGCACCATCGCTGGTCTGCCGGGCACGCTCGCCGTCGTAGACGAACACCAGATCCAGATCCGACGCGAAACCCAGCTCACGCCCGCCCAGGCTGCCGTAACCCAGAATGGCAAAACCCAGCCCGGTGCCGGGCAGGCGGCCATGGCGGGCGACCAGATCACGCTCGGCCAGCACCAGCACGGCACCGACCACGGCCTCGGCCAGCGCGGCCAGACGGCGCGCCGTGGCATCGGCATTGGCGCGACCGTCGCGGAACGCCAGCCCCAGGCGAAACGCGAGACTGGCCTTCAATTCATTCAGGCGCTCCAGATCGGCTTCGGCATCGTTCTCGTCCAGCGCGGCCCACGCGCGCGTGATTTCGGCCGCGACGTCGGTGCGCTTGAGCGGCAGCTGGTCGATGCGCGGATCGAGCACGTCGTCCAGCAGCAACGGCTGGGCAATGACGCATTCGGCCAGGAACGCGCTGTCGGCAAAAAGCTCGGCCAGCCGCCGCCGCGCCTGCGGCTGTTCTTCCAGCAAGGCCAGATAAGCCGAGCGCCGCGCCACCGCCACCACCAGACGCAACAAGCGCGCCAGACACGCGCCCGGCGCACTTGTTGCCTGCGCGGCGGCCAGCAACTGCGGCATCAGCCGGTGCAGGCGCGCGCGCCCGCGTGCGGACATGGCGCGCACCTGCGCCGAGGCCGGCAACTGGCGCAGGCCGTCGACCAGCGCCGCGGCATCGTCGAAGCCGGCCGCGGTCAACGCGTCCACATCCAGCTCGCCGCTTTCGGCCGCCCGCCACAACGCGGCATCCAGCGCCGGCGCATCGGCCGTGCTGCCGCCTTCGGGCCGCAGCACGGCGGCAAATTCCTCGCTGACGGCCGTGCGATGCGTCGCCAGATCGGCCTCCAGCGCGGCCCAGTCGGCGTAGCCCATGCCCAAGGCCAGGCGCGTGCGCGCCAGCGGTTCGTCCGGCACGTCGTGGGTTTGCGCATCGCGCAGCATCTGCACGCGGTTTTCCAGCCGACGCAAAAACAGGTACGCCTCGCGCAGCCGTGTGGCGCGCACGGCCGGCAGAAAACCGCGCGCCTGGCAGGCGCTCAACGCGGGCAACAAACCGCGCACGCGCAATGACGGCTCGCGGCCACCGCGGATCAGCTGCTCCAGCTGCACCACGAATTCGATTTCGCGGATGCCGCCGGGGCCCAGCTTGAGGTTGGCCGACAAATCCTTGCGTGCCACTTCGGCGTCGATCAGCGCCTTCATTTCGCGCAGACCGGCAAACGCGGTGTAATCCAGATAGCGGCGGTAGATGAACGGACGCAGCATGGCCAGCAGGTCGCGCCCGCCGGCCACGTCGCCGGCAACCGGGCGCGCCTTGATCCACGCGTAGCGTTCCCAGTCGCGGCCTTCGCGCTGGTAGTACTGCTCCATCGCGGCGAACGGCAATGCGATGCGGCCGGCGGTGCCGAACGGGCGCAGGCGCAAATCCACGCGCGCGGCAATGCCGTTGGCCTGCGGCTCGGCCATCAGGCGCACCAATTGCCGCCCAAGACGCGCGAAATATTCACTGGCGTCCAGCGACCGGCGGCCGTCGCTGACGCCGGACTCGGCGTAGGCGAACACCAGGTCGATGTCGGACGAAAAGTTCAGCTCGCCACCGCCCAGCTTGCCGAAGCCCAGCACCACCAGCCGTTGCTGCCGGCCGGCTTCATCACGCACCACGCCGTAACGGGCGGCCGTGGCGCGCTCGGCCCAGGCCAGCGCCTTGTCCAGCAGCACTTCGTACAACACGCTGGTGTCGGCCAGCGTGTCGGCCAGCGTGTTCAACTCGTTGACGGCGCGAAACACCAGCCGCAACGCCTCGGCATGACGAAAGCGGCGCAGCGCCAGCAGGGCACCGGCTTCATCCTCGGGCAAAACCAGCGCGGCGATGCGCGCGGCGGCATCGGCATGCGTGTTCAGCCGTTCCAACCCGACCGCGCCCAGCAGCCTAGGCTGGCGCTTGAAGACATCAAACGCGAAATCGCTGGCCACCAGCGTGCGCTGCACGCGTTCGGCCACGCCGGCGTCGTCGCGCATCACCACGCCGGCGGCGCGGCAACCGGCGACCAATTCGTCGTAACGTGCGCCAACCAGCGCTTCCAGCTCATCAGGCAATGCAGGCATCCGCGCATTATGCCGTGCCGGCGAACCCTTCCGGCAAGCCGGCACGGGTCCCGCGTGCTGTTCACACACCACCCTTTACATTGCATGGATGCCGTCCGACCAGGTTCCCGTCATGTCACCGACACGCCACCGCTTCCCGACCCGTCTGCTGATCCTTGTCGTTGTCGGCGTGCTGTTCGTGCTGGTCACCGGCCTCATGGACGGTGGCAAGGGCGTCGTGCCGGCGGCTTTGTGGTCCGGCCCGGCCTGGGCCAGCTGGTGGAGTGCGCCATGGCGCCTGTTCTGCAATGCCTTGCCCGGCCTGATCGTGGCCGCGGCGTTGCTGGCGTTGACCCGGCGCCTGGCGTTGTCGTGCCTTGTCGCGCTGGCGCTCGAAGCGCTGGTGATCGGTGTGAGCGTGCTGAAGTTCAAGAACCTCGGTGCGCCGCTGATGCCGCACGACCTGCTGATGCTGGGCCAGATGACCAACGGCGGCGGCGAGCTGCTGGCCGGCTATCTGCCGCATTCGCCATGGCCGTGGCTGGGCGTGGTCGGCGGCGTCGTGCTGATCGTCGCGCTGGCCCGCCTTGAGCCGCCGCTGACGACGCGACGCTGGTCGCTGCGCCTGCCGATCGCCGTGTTGTGCTGCGCCGCACTGGTATCGCTCATCGCCGGTTGGGGCGCGTGGAAAACGGTGTACAACGGCAAGGTGCTGGGCATGCAGCCGTGGTCGCCGCAGGCTTCGGCCGCGCAGACCGGCCTGTTCAGCTCGCTGGCCCTGTTTTATCTGCAATACCAGAAAGCCCACGACAAGCCCGACCCGGCCGATGCACTGGCCTTGATAACGTCGCTGGACGGCCAGATCCAGGCCCGCGAAACGACCATCGCGGCGGCCAATCCGGCCGATCAAAAACCCGACATCGTCGTCATCCTGAGCGAATCGCTGTTTGATCCGACGATCCTCAAGGGCTACGGCCCCAAGGTCGATTTTCTGCCCAACCTGCATCGTCTGGCGCGCCACGGCACGTCCGGCTGGATGTACCCGCCAACGTTTGGCGGCGGCACCATCCGCACCGGTTTCGAGGTGATGACGGGGTTGTCGCTGCGCTATTTTCCGGACATCCAGTTCCCATGGCTGCAACTGCACCAGAAAACCATTCCCGGCATCGTGCGGCTGCTGAAATCGCGCGGCTACAGCGCCATTGCCGTGCACGGCAACGATCCGGGTTTCTGGAACCGCACGCAGGCGTTCAAGGCGCTGGGCTTCGACCGTTTCGTGTCGATCAAGGATTTTGCCCCGGCCAATCACGTCAATGACGGCCGCTATCTTTCGGACAAATCGTTCACCAACGAACTGCTTGAGCAGCTCAAACCCGACGGCCCGCCACAATTCGTCTTCGGCTTGTCGATCGAGGCGCACGGCCCGTACGACGAGGCCTACGGCATCGACACGCGCGTGCGCGACGCCATTCCCGTGCCGGCCGCGGTCAAGGGCGACCACCGCACGCACCTGCAAAACTACATCTTCCACATCCGCCATGCCGACGCGCAGCTGGGACGGCTGGTCAAGGCGCTGCAAAAACGCCATCGACGCACCATCGTGCTGCTGTTCGGCGACCATCTGCCGGCACTGGTCCCGGCCTTCCAGGATGCCGGCTTCAAGAACGGCAAGGGCTTCTTTTTCCAGCAGGTGCCGTACATCATTTACGACACGGCCCATCCGAGCGCACCGCCCGTGCAACGCAATGTGGCCGCATGGATGCTGCCCGGCCTGGTGCTGGCCAGGGCCGGCATCGGCCACACGCCGTATTACGCGCTGACCGACATCGTCGGCCCCGGCCTGGCCGATTTGTCGCGCGCACCGGACGCCCCGCCGGCGCAACCCACGCCAAAGCAGCAAGCCATCGAAAAAGGCCTGCGCAGCGTGGACAGGCTGCGCCTTGAAGGCAAGCTGAAACCGTTGTGGCGACAGGCGAAAGCGCAGGCCGCGACACCGGCGCCGGCAGCCGCCGCGTCTGCTCCGTAACGGCACGCCATGCCGGCCGCAGCGACCGGTAGCGAACTTTGCGGCCCGTATCCAGCCAGTCACACGCATGTACCGGCGTACCGATGTTTCACATGCTTGATCCGCGTTGCCAGGGATGGGCTGGGGCGGTTCGCATCGTGCATGGGATTCTCGGCGGCAAGAATCCCCGCTGCATCAACGTCGCCAAATGGCGCACCATGACGCCCGAGCAACTGGCCAGGCAGTACATCGACGTCAAAACCATCGAGGAAACCGCCCGGCATCACCACTGCGGCCCCGGTTGAGCGCCTGTGGTGCCTCCGGGCCAGGACTCAAAACCATTTGAACGCAAGCTGCATGGACGCCGGCTGTTGCGCCAGCGTGACGTGACAACCTGCCGGAACCTGCTTGTCGTAATCAATCACGATCACGCCGTGGTGCTTGCCCACGTTCAGATCGCAATCGGCCTCCACTTGGGATCGGCTTTTCAGCCCGGCCAAGGCCAGACCGCGGACATGCACGTATTTGAATTCATCGGGAAGAAAATCCTGATGGCTGACGTCACGCGTGTATTCGCCGACCATGGCGCGAATCAAGCCATAGTCGAACGCCAGACGCGGCTTTGCAGACGCCACCACCTCGACCGAAACGCCCACTCGATGAGTGAACTCGATCGTCGGATTACCGGTTATCAATGCCCCATTGATGGGCAAATACAACTCACCTGATGCCGACACAGGCACCACGATGTCGCCCGTTTTGGCGTGGATAAGCAGCTTGATCGAGGACACCGGTACATCACGCTTGCGGCTGCGCACGTGAATATCAGCGTGGACATACTGCCCGTCGGGCCGCGAATTGATCCACTGCACACCCTGTGCCCAGTTGTAGAGATCCGCGTAATGGTGATCCTTGGCCTGCAGATTGCCGGCAAAAAGCGCCAGCACCAACATCAAAGCCCCTGTGCAACCGTGTCGTGCCACCATGCGCGCATGCTCCTTTGCGGATGCCGGAAGGAAAGAATGCCTTGATTGGGGATGGAGGCGGCCACACCCTTGAGTTCGGCCAGTTTCCTGCTGGCCACCGCCAGTTTTTTCAGGATGGCCGGCGTCTCGAAACGCGCGACGGCAAGCTCTTGGAGTGGCGGAAACATCGGCATCCCTTGGACAAGAAAAGCGCATAGGTTTTAACTTATTTTATGCACATTTTATCCACATGCAAAAGCTCTTGCCTTCTTCTTTGCACATGAGCGAATTCCGTTTCTTGTATCCCGCCCCATGCCTGACCAAAAAAAGCCCCGCCGAAGCGGGGCTTTTTGGTAACGCAAGGTGCCGAACGGCTTACATCATGCCGCCCATGCCACCCATGCCACCCATGCCGGCGCCGCCGGCCGGGGCCGCGGACTCGTCCTTGGGCTCGTCGGCCACGATGGCTTCGGTGGTGATCGCCAGGCCGGCGACCGAGGAGGCGTACTGCAGCGCCGAGCGCGTGACCTTGGTCGGGTCCAGGATGCCGAACTCGATCATGTCGCCGTATTCGCCGGTCGCGGCGTTGTAGCCAAAGTTGCCCGTGCCTTCCTTGACCTTGTTCAGCACCACGCTGGCTTCTTCGCCGGCGTTGGAGACGATCTCGCGCAGCGGCGCTTCCAGCGCGCGGCGGGTGATGGCAATGCCGTGATCCTGATCGTCGTTGTCGCCCTTCAGGCCTTCAACGGCCTTGAGTGCACGCACCAGCGCGACACCGCCGCCAGGCACCACGCCTTCTTCGACGGCCGCACGGGTGGCGTGCAGGGCGTCTTCGACGCGCGCCTTCTTTTCTTTCATTTCGACTTCGGTGGCGGCACCGACCTTGATGACGGCCACGCCGCCGGCCAGCTTGGCCACGCGTTCCTGCAGCTTTTCGCGATCGTAATCGGAGTTGGTCTCCTCGATCTGCGCCTTGATCTGCTCGATGCGGGCCTGGATCTTGGCGCCTTCGCCGGCACCGTCGACGATGGTGGTGTTTTCCTTGGTGATGGTCACGCGCTTGGCGTGGCCCAGGTCGTCGACCGTGGCCTTCTCAAGCTGCAGGCCGACTTCCTCGGAAATGACCTGACCGGCCGTCAGGATGGCCATGTCTTCCAGCATCGCCTTGCGACGATCACCGAAGCCCGGCGCCTTGACGGCGGCAACCTTGACGATGCCGCGGATGGTGTTGACGACCAACGTGGCCAGCGCCTCGCCCTCGACATCTTCAGCCACGATCAGCAGCGGCTTGCCGGCCTTGGCGACACCTTCGAGCACCGGCAGCAGGTCGCGCACGTTGGAGATCTTCTTGTCGTGCAGCAGGACGTAGGGTTCTTCCAGCTCGCACTGCATCGACTGCTGGTTGTTGATGAAGTACGGCGACAGGTAGCCGCGGTCGAACTGCATGCCTTCGACGACGTCGAGCTCGTTCTCGAGGCCCGAACCGTCCTCGACCGTGATCACGCCTTCCTTGCCGACCTTGTCCATGGCCTCGCTGATGAGCTTGCCGATGTGCTCGTCACCGTTGGCGGAAATGGTGCCGACCTGCGCGATCGACTTGGAATCGGACGACGGCTTGGAGATCTTCTTCAGCTCTTCCACGGCCGCGGCGACGGTCTTGTCGATGCCGCGCTTCAGGTCCATCGGGTTCATGCCGGCGGCGACCGCCTTCATGCCCTCGCGGATCATCGCCTGGGCGAGAACGGTGGCGGTGGTGGTGCCATCACCGGCGGCGTCGGAGGTCTTGGAAGCGACTTCCTTCACCATCTGCGCGCCCATGTTCTCGAACTTGTCGGCGAGCTCGACTTCCTTCGCCACGGACACGCCGTCCTTGGTGATGGTGGGAGCGCCGAAGCTCTTCTCGAGCACGACGTTGCGGCCC
>DASVGR010000108.1:0-13792 GCA_036379395.1 Rhodanobacteraceae bacterium
AGCCGTGCACGGCTCGGCGCCCGACATCGCCGGCAAGAACGTCGCCGATCCGTGCGCGCTGCTGCTTGCCGCCGCGGAAATGCTGGATCACCTCGGCATGGTCGAGAACGGCACGCGCATCCGCAGCGCGATCCGCGCCACGCTGGCGGCGCATGACCGCGTCACGCCGGATCTTGGCGGCAACGGCACCACCGTAACGTTCGCCGACGCATTGGCCGGGCGTGTGGGCAGTTGACCCGCGGAAGCGGCGTCCAGGCGATCAGGGTTGCCATCCATGGCGAAGAGCTCCGTGGTGGAACCCGTGCGCGGTTGACAGGGTGTTGAACGACACGCTGTTAACGCGGGTCATGGACGACCCGTCGCGAATCGAGGGCTTCAAATGCTGGATTCGCGGTGCCGGGTCCGGACACGCGCCGGACTCGGCACGTTGAAAAAGTGCAGGGACAGCACTTTTCAACAATCTTCCGATGCTGCGCAACGCATCCTGGACTTTGTTCAGCCGAACATCCCGGGCTTGTAGCCGCCGACTTCGGGCTGCGCGGCGATGTTGATGCGGTTCAATCTGTTGATCAGCGTGACCAGCAAGGTCAGGTCCACCAGTTCCTTCTCGTCGAACTGCGCGCGCGCCTCTTCGTACAGCGCGTCCGGCACCGACTGGTCGTGCGCAGGCAGCCCGGTCAACGCTTCGCACCACGCCAGCGCCGCGCGTTCGCGCGCGTCGTAGAACGGCGTCTCGCGCCACGCCGGCAACACGTACAGGCGCTGTTCGGTTTCGCCGGCGGCGCGCGCATCCTTGCTGTGCATGTCCAGGCAAAAGGCGCAGCCGTTGATCTGCGAGGCGCGCATTTTCACCAGTTCCAGCAGCGAATGCTCAAGGCCGCAGCCTTCCACGTATTGCTGCAGGTCGCGCAGGGCCTTGAAACCGCCGGGAGCGGCCTTGGTGTAGTCAAAACGGATGCTCATGGAAATCTCCTCGTTGAAAAATCGCCCGGCTGACGCGGCAACCGCCTGGCGGTCACCATCACCACGTCCAGCCGTCCAAACGAATGCTAATGTATAATCCCATTAGGCATTCGTCCATCATGGCGCGACATCATGACTGCTGCAAAAGCGTGTTTTCCGTTGCTGGGGGAATCACCGTCCATCGACCTCGTCAACACGCGCGTGATCAAGCATGGCCAACCGGTGGACCTGCTTCCGACAACGGCCGCGCTTTACGCCTGGCGGCGCCTGCAAGCACCGGGGCCGCTCTGGAGCTGGCGGCCGGATGCCGATGACCTGGCCGCACTGCACACCCTGCGCGACACGCTCGATACCCTGCTGCGCACACGCATCAACGGCGGCACGCCGCCACGCAAGGCCGTGGTGGCATTCAATCGCGCCTTGACTGGCTTGATGCCGGACGCGCATCTGGCGTGGGATGCCGCCGGTCCACGGCGGGTGTCGCGCCGGATGGACCGCGCCACGCGCCGCCAGCATCTTGTCAGCCGCCTGGCGCACGACGCGCTGGCCATTCTCACTGGGCCGGACGCAGACCGTTTGCGCCAGTGCGCGCACCCCGACTGCATCCTGCTGTTCATCGCCCGCCATCCGCAGCGGCGCTGGTGCTCGGCGGATGTCTGCGGCAACCGCGCCCGCGTGGCACGGCATTATCAGCAACACAAGGACATCCACGCTTGACCCCGCCACTTTCCCCGCCCGGTGCCTCGCGCCGGATGCTGCCGCTGATCTGCGCGGCGGCGTTTCTGGTCTTTACGCAAACCTTCATGGTGGCGCCGCTCATTCCGCGCCTGACACGCGCCTTCGCCAGCCACGCCGCCTGGGTCGGCCTGGCCATCCCGGCCTACGTGGTGCCGCAGGCGCTAGCCACGCTGCTGATCGGCCCCTTGTCCGACCGCTTCGGTCGCCGCCGCATCATCCTGGCTTGCCTGGGCATTTTCGTGGTCGTCACAGCGCTGACGGCCACCAGCCGGACCATCGACACCTTCATTGCCTGGCGCGTGGCCGCCGGCCTTGCCGCGGCTGGCATCGTGCCGATCGGCCTGACGCTGATCGGTGACGAGGTGCCGTTTGCCCGACGTGGCAAGGCGGTGGGCTGGCTGTTCGGCGCGATTGCCGGCGGCACGGCCACCGGCGCGGCAGTCGGCGCATTGCTGGAACCGGTGATCGGCTGGCGCAGCCTGTTTCTGGTGGTATCCGCTGCCAGTACTTTGGTCGCCCTGGCACTGGCCATCGGCCATGCCCTGCCACGCCGCGGCGGCACCCGCGACCGCCTCGACTGGGCCGGCCTTGTCACCGGCTACCGCTGGCTGGCCGGACAGGCGCGCGCACGCCGCACTTACGCTTTCGTGCTCGTCAACGCGATCCTGCAATCGGGTGTGTTCACGTGGCTGGCGGTATTTCTGCATCGCCATTACGGACTGGACGAAACCGGCATCGGCCTGGCGTTGCTGGGCTACGGCGTGCCCGGCCTGCTGCTGGGCGCGGTGATCGGACGCATCGCCGATCGTTTCGGTCGGGCCCGCATCATTCCGGTCGGCATTGCCCTGACCGGCCTGTGCACGCTGGCGTTTGCCCTGCCCTTACCGTTGGCCGGCACCCGCGTGGCCATCGTCGCACTGTCGCTGGGGTTCGACCTGACCCAGCCCTTGCTGGCGGCCATCGCCACCGACCTGGGTGGCGGCCGTGGTCAGGCGGTGGCCGTGATGGCGTTTTCGCTGTTTGCCGGCTTCGGCCTGGGCAGCCTGCTGTTCGAGGCCGCCTTGACGACCGGCTTCGATACGGCTTTCACGCTGTTTGCGCTGGCGGCCTTTGTCGCCGCCGCCAGCGCGCGCCGGGCCTTTCGCGATGAACGTCCCGCGTCCCATCCCGCCGCGAGCCATCCTGCCCCATGAAAATCCGCGACAGCGGCATGCCCGCCAGCCGATTCAGGGGCGCCGAGCGCATCGCTGCCGCTTGAGTACCGGCATGGTCGCATTCCGACAGCACCAACAACTTGCCGCGTGATCGGAAAACGCCGAATACGTCCACCGCCGACAAGTTTTCCAAATCCGCCACACACACAAAAACCGCCGGAACCCGAGGATTCCGGCGGCTTTTGGCAAGACCCGTTGCGCCGAATCAGGCGCCGAAGGCGCTGCGGCACCAGCTGATCAGCGGGCCCCAGTACAAGCCGACCACCAGCAAGGCCAGACCATTGATCGACAACACCCATAGCATCGTGTGGTCGCGCTGCAGAGCAATTTCGACGTCGTCCTCCGGCTTTTCGAAGTACATCACCCAGATGACGTGCAAGTAGTACCACAAGCCGATGATGGCCATGACGATGCCGATGATGGCCAGCCACAGATAGCCCGCGTCGATGGCCGCCTGCAATGCCACCCACTTGGCGGCAAAGCCCCAGAATGGCGGCACACCGGCCAGCGAGAACATGGCAAACATCATCAGCAGCGCCAGCCACGGCGAGCGCTTGTTCAGACCCTTCAGGTCGCTGATCTTGTCGCACTCGAAGCCCTTGCGCGACAGCGCCAGGATCACGCCGAACGCGGCCGTGGCCATCAACGCGTAGCACACGCCGTAGAACAGCGCCGCGCCGTAGCCTTCGCCCTTGGCGTTGACGAACGCCATCAGCAGAAAGCCCATGTGCGCGATGGTCGAATAACCCATCATGCGCTTGAAATTGGTCTGCACGATGGCGACCAGGTTGCCGATGATCATCGACAAGGCGGCGATGACGGCCAGCATCAACTGCCACTGGTGCGTCATGAGGCCGTCCGGCGCAAACGCCGACAACAGGCGGTAGGCCAACGCAAACGCGCCCAACTTGGACACCGAGGCGATCAACGTGGTGATCGCGGTCGGCGCGCCGTCGTACACGTCCGGCAGCCACATGTGGAACGGCGCGGCGCCCAGCTCGAAGGCAATGCCCACGATCAGGAAGATCAGGCCGAACTTCAGCAGGTTGGACATGTGCGCCTGCTGCGCGGCCACGGCCAGTTGCGACAGGTCCAGCGTGCCGGCCGCGCCGTACACCATCGACATGCCGTACAGCAGCATGCCCGAGGCCAGCGCCGACAGCACGAAGTACTTGATGGCCGCTTCCGACGACAGCGGCGAATCGCGATTCATCGCCACCAGCGAGTACGACGACAGCGCCAGCATTTCCAGGCCAAGGTAGACCACGATGAGGTTGCCGGCCGACGACAGCAGCATCAGGCCCAGGCCGGCGAACAGCATCAGCGAATAGAACTCGCCGATGTGCAGCTCGCGCTGCTTCAGGTACGGCCGCGAGTAGATGAAGATCAGCACGATGGCCAGCAGGCCGAACACCTTGATGATCTCGGATGCACCGTCGCGGATGAACATGCCGCCAAACGCCGTCACCGTGTGGGGCGGCTGGCCGAAGATGACCAGCAAACCGGTGACCACGGCAATGGCGATGCCCAGCCAATGCGTGATGTTGCGTTGGCTCGGCTTGAGCCAGGCATCCAGCAGCAGCAGGATGCACACCGCCACCACCAGGTAGACCTCAGGCAGCATCACAAGAATGTCGTTCCAACTCATCATGTGACGTTCCTCAAACCTTGACGACGGCCAGCTGGCCAATCAGGTGATGGACCGAAGCACCCATCAAATGGATCAACGGTTCCGGATCGATGCCGATGGCCAGCACCATCAGCCCCAGCACGGTCAGCACAAGGGCCTCGCGGAAGTTGATGTCCTTCATCTTGGCCACGCGCTCGGAAACCACATCGCCGAAAATGATGCGTTTGACGAGGTACAGCGTGTAGCCGGCACCGATGATCAGCGCAAACGCGGCCACCAGCGCCACCCACGGGTTGGTGCTGAAGCTGGCCAGGATGACCATGAACTCGCCGACGAATCCACTGGTGCCCGGCAAACCGCAGTTGGCCATGGCAAAGAACACGAAGAAGAAGCCGAACCACGGCATGACCTTGTTCAGGCCACCGAACACGGCAATTTCATGCGTGTGCAGACGGTCGTACATGACGCCGATACAGGCGAACATCGCACCCGACACGAAGCCGTGCGAAATCATCTGCACCAGCGCGCCCTGCATGCCCAGCTCGGCCGCGTCGATGTTGTTGAAATCACGCACCAGGATGAAGGCGATGAAGAAGCCCAGCGTGACAAAAGCCATGTGCGCGATCGACGAATACGCGACCAGCTTTTTCATGTCTTTCTGCACCAGCGCCACGTAGCCGATGTAGACGATCGGGATGAGGCTGAGGACGATGATCAGCCAGCGGAAGTGATACGACGCATCCGGCGTGATGATGAGCGGAAAGCGCAGGAAGCCGTACGTGCCGACCTTCAGCATCACCGCGGCCAGCCACACCGAACCGCCGGTCGGCGCCTGCACGTGGGCGTCCGGCAACCACGTGTGCACCGGCACCATCGGCACCTTGATGGCAAAGCCCAGCGCGAAACCGAAGAACATCCATTCCTGCTGCTGCATGGTGAACGGGTACGCCGCCAGCTGCTGGATGTTGAACGTGCCGGCCACGTGATGCATGTACAGCAACGTGATCAGGAAGAAGATCGAGCCGAAAAACGTGTAGATGAAGAACTTCATCGTGGCGTACAAGCGCCGCTCGCCGCCCCACACGCCGATGATGATGAACATCGGGATCAGCATGGCTTCGAAGAACACGTAGAACAGCAGCGCGTCGGTGGCGCAGAACACGCCGATCAGCAGGCCTTCGAGCACCAGCATGCAGGCCATGTACTGGCTGGCCTTGTCCTTGATGACTTCCCACGCGCCGATGATGACCAGCGGGCCGATGATCGTCGACAACAGGATCAAGGCGACCGAAATGCCGTCCACGCCAAGCGAGTAATGCACGTCCAGCGCCGGAATCCAGTTGCAGGACTCGACGAACTGCATCGCGGCGCTGTCGGCATTGAACGACGGCAGCAGGAACAGGCTCGCGACGAACGTGGCCAACGTGAAAGCCAGGGCGATCCAGCGCATGGCGCGCGAGTTGCGTGCAATGAGCACGGGAATCGCGCCCAGCATCGGCAACCAGATCAGCAGACTAAGGATGTGATTCATGCCGGATCCTTGTGAAAGCGGTATTCAGGTGTCGGTTTGGTTGCCATCACACCCCTCCAAACCACCAGAAGCCGCCAAGGAGCAGGATCAAGCCCACGATCATGGCGAACGCGTAGTGGTACAGCAGACCGGATTGCATGCGGCGCACGCCGGCCGACAGACGCTCGATGGTGTTGCTGCCGCCGTCGACGAACACGCCGTCGAGAATGGCCTTGTCGCCGCCCTTCCACAGCATGCGGCCGAATTTCAGGCCGCCCTTGGCGAACAGGCCGATGTACACCGTGTCGAACCAGAACTTGCGGTCCAGCACGACATAGACCGGGTTGAAGATGCGCCGGATGCGGTCGGCCATCGCCGGATTGAACAGGTAGATGTACGTGCAGATGATGAAGGCCAGCACGACCAGCCCGAACGGCCAGCTGATGATGCCGTGGATGGCCATCGACAACGGTCCGTGGAACTCTTCGTGCATATGGTCGATGATCGCCTGCCCGGCCGGTCCCTCGTGGATGGCCTTGCCGAACCAGCCGCCATACAGCATCGGCTTGATGGTCAAAAAACCGATGATCAGCGACGGGATGGCCAGCAGGATCAACGGGATCGTCACCACCAGCGGCGACTCCTTCGGCGCATGATGCAACTGCCCCGGCTTGAGCTCGTGATGCCCGTCGCCGTGATCGTGCACAACCTCGAAGCGCTCCTTGCCGTGGAACGTCATGTACATCTGGCGCAGTGTGTAGCACGCGGTGACAAACGCACCGGCCAGCACGCAGAAGTAGGCGTAACCGGCGCCGAAGCGGTGCGACAGGCCCGTCGCGTCGATGATCGCATCCTTGGAATAGAAGCCGGATGTGAACGGCACGGCCATCAGGGCGATGGAACCGGCCCACATGGTCAGCCAGGTGATCGGCATGTACTTGCGCAGACCGCCCATGTTGCGCATGTCCTGGTCGTGGTGCATGGCGATGATCACCGAGCCCGAGCACAGGAACAGCAGCGCCTTGAAGAACGCGTGTGTCATCAGGTGGAACACGGCGCCGGCGTAGATCGACACGCCCAGCGCGACAGTCATGTAGCCCAGCTGCGACAGCGTGGAATACGCGATGACGCGCTTGATGTCGTTCTGCACGATGCCGACCAGACCCATGAACAGCGCGCCGGTGGCGCCGATGATCATGATGTAGCTGAGCGCGGCCTGCGACAGTTCGAAGATCGGCGACATGCGCGCAACCATGAAGATGCCGGCCGTGACCATCGTCGCGGCGTGGATCAACGCGGAAATCGGCGTCGGGCCTTCCATCGAATCAGGCAGCCACACATGCAGCGGCACCTGCGCCGATTTGCCGGTGGCACCGATGAACAGCAGGATGCAGATCACCGTGGCCGCATCCCAGTGGGTGCCGGAGGTCAAGGCCAGTGTCTTGCCGACCAGGCTGGGCGCGTTGTCGAACGCGGTCTGGTAATCGAGCGTGTGCAGGAAATACAGCACCGCGGCGATGCCCAGCACGAAGCCGAAATCACCCACGCGGTTGACAATGAACGCCTTGAGGCTGGCAAACGTCGCCGACGGCTTCTTGTACCAGAAGCCGATCAGCAGGTACGACACCAGACCCACCAGCTCCCAGCCGACGAACAGCTGCATGAAGTTGTTGGCGACCACCAGGATCAGCATCGAGAACGTGAACAGCGCGATGTAGCTGAAGAAGCGCTGGAAACCGTCGTCGTCGGCCATGTAGCCGATGGTGTAGATGTGCACCATCAACGACACGAACGTCACCACGGCCATCATCATCGCCGACAGGCGGTCGATCATCATGCCGAAGCTGGCGTTGATGTGGCCGACCTGAAACCAGGTGTAGATGTTGTGGTCATACGGCTGCGCCCCGCCCCACACCAGCTGGTACAGGACGTAGAACGACAGCGCGCACGAAAGGCCCACGCTGACGATGGCCACGCCACCGGCACCGGCGCGACCGATGATGTTGCGCAAAAAGCCCGCCAGCACCGCGCCGACCAGCGGCGCAAGGACGAGAACGAGAAGGAGTGTGGTTGAAAGCTGGTGCATCGTTCCTCAGCCCTTCATCGAGTCGATTTCGCCAACATTGACGGTGCGGCGGTTGCGGAACAGCAGCGTCAGGATGGCCAGGCCCACGGCCGCCTCGGCGGCCGCCACGGTCAATACGAAAAACACGAATATCTGTCCGGCCACGTCCGCGTGGAAACGCGAGAACGCCACGAAGTTGACGTTCACGGCCAGCAGCATCAATTCGATACACATCAACAGCACGATCACGTTCTTGCGGTTGATGAAGATGCCGGCCACGGCGATGGAAAACAGCACCGCGCCGAGCACGATGAAATGCGCGAGGGTAATCATGCCTGCGGCTCCTCCGATTGACCCGCAGCCGGAGCGGCCGGCTGTGGCTTGACGGTGGCCATCTTGACCATGCGCAGGCGATCGGACGCCTTGACGCGGGCCTGGTCGGCCGGATTTTGTTTGCGCGTGCCGGTGCGGAAGCGCAGCGTCAGCACCACCGCCGCCACCAGGCCGACGGTCAGGATCAACGCGGCAATCTCGAACGGCAGCAAGTAATGCGTGTACAGCGCCATGCCCAGCCACTGCGTGTTCGGCATGCCGGCGACCGCGGCCGGATCCGGCCCCATGGTCGTGGCGTGCATGGCCTTGACACCGATCAGGCCCAGCATCTCCAGCAGCATCACCGCGGCCATCACGATGCCCAGCGGCAAGTAGCGCACGAAGCCTTCGCGGATTTTTTCCTGGTCGATGTTGAGCATCATCACCACGAACAGGAACAGCACCATCACCGCGCCGACATACACGACGATCAGCGCCAGCGCGAGGAATTCCGCATCCAGCAACAGCCACAGGCAGGCGACGGAGAAAAACGTCAGCACCAGCGACAGCACCGAATGCACGGTGTTGCGCAGGCTGATCACCATCAGCGCGCCACACACGGCGACGATGGCGAACACCCAGAAACAGATCAATTGAAGCAAT
This sequence comes from Rhodanobacteraceae bacterium, assembly GCA_036379395.1. Classification (GTDB taxonomy): domain Bacteria; phylum Pseudomonadota; class Gammaproteobacteria; order Xanthomonadales; family Rhodanobacteraceae; genus Oleiagrimonas. The sequence continues at coordinate 9,096 of DASVGR010000108.1, forward strand.
TGGGGGGACATGTCTTCTCCTGCCTCAGCGGTACGGCGCGTCTTTGGCGCGCGCTTCGGCAATCTGTTCCTCGAAACGATCACCAATGGCCAGCAACTGTTCCTTGACGACCACGTTTTCACCGCGATTTTCGAAATGGTATTCGTGAATGTCGGTTTCGACGATGGAATCGACCGGGCAGCTTTCTTCGCAGAAACCGCAGAAGATGCACTTGAACAGGTCGATCTCGTAACGCGTGGTGCGGCGCGTGCCGTCTTCGCGTTTGGTCGAGTCGATCGTGATGGCCAGCGCCGGGCACACCGCCTCGCACAATTTGCAGGCGATGCAACGCTCTTCACCATTGGCATAACGGCGCAACGCGTGCAGGCCGCGGAAACGATGCGACTTGGGAATGTGTTCCATCGGGAAACGCATCGTGTACTTGGGCTTGAACATGTACACGATCGTGACCCACAGGCCCTTGAGCATCTCGATCAGGAACAGGCTCTTGAAGTAACTCGTAATCTTGCTCATTTCATCAGCCCCCGATCGTGACCCAGCCGAAGTACTTCAGACAACCGGCCACGACAATCCAGACAATCGCGATCGGGATGAAGACCTTCCAGCCCAGACGCATGATCTGGTCGTAGCGGTAACGCGGGAAAGTGGCCCGGAACCACAGGAACAGGAAGCTCATCACGAATGCCTTGATGAACAACCACCACCAGCCACCCACGCCGATGAAGCCCCACGTTGCCGGGAACGGGCTGAGCCAGCCACCCAGAAACACCACCGACGCGAGGAAGCTCAACAGGATGATGTTGGCGTACTCGGTCAGGAAGAAGATCGCGAACGCGGCGCCGGAATATTCCACGTGGAAACCGGCGACGATTTCGGATTCGCCCTCGGCGACGTCAAACGGCAGACGATTGGTTTCGGCCACCGCCGACACCCAGTACACCACGAACATCGGCAGCAGCGGCAACCAGAACCAGTCGAAGATGCCCTTGGGGCCAGCCTGCGCCTCGACGATGGCCGACAGGTTCAGGCTGCCGGCCAGCACCAGCACGCACACCAGCGCCATGCCGATGGCCAGCTCGTAGGAAATCATCTGCGCGGCCGAACGCATCGCGCCCAGCAACGCGTAACGCGAGTTGGACGCCCAGCCAGCCAGGATGATGCCGTACACGCCCAGCGAGCTCATCGCCAGCAGGAACAGGATGCCGGCATTGGCATTGGACAGCACCAGGCCCTTGTCGAAGGGAATCACCGACCAGGCCGCAAACGCCGGCACCAGGCCGATCAACGGCGCCATGAAGAACAGCAACTTGCTGGACTTCGTGGGCACGATGATTTCCTTGAACAACAGCTTGAACACGTCGGCGAAGGTCTGCAACAGACCCAGCGGGCCGACCTTGTTCGGCCCCATGCGCACGTGCATCCAGCCGATGACCTTGCGTTCCCAGTACACGAAGAACGCCACGGCCAGGATGACCGGCACCGCGATCGCGAGGATCAGCAGGATCGGAATCAGGAGGTGATGGAAAAGCTGCTCGGCCATGAATTACGCCTTGCTCACGTTGAGGGTGGCACCGTAAGGCGGCAGCGTGGCGGTTTCGTCAAACGCGGCCTCGATCCAGATGCTGCCGGCAGGGACGGCGGCATCAATGGCCACCGGAAGCGACACTTCGGCAACGCGTGCCTGATCGCCTTCGGCCAGCCCCAGTTTCTGTGCGTCGGCGGCGTTGACGCGTGCCGCTGGCGGACGGTTGAGCGGATGCTTGTTGAGCGCGCCGGCGCGACGCAACACGGCGTCGCCACGGTAAATGGGAACGGTGGCCAAACGCACCAGGCCGTCACCGAATGCCACACGCCCGGACAAACCATTCTGCGCCGCACGATCGGCACCCGCGGTCATCGACTCGCGCAAGCCGTCGATGCTGGTGAACGTGAAGCCGTCAAGCTTCAGCGCGCCACCCAGCGCACGCAGCACTTTCCAGCCGAAGCGCGCATCGCCCGGCGCCTTGGCACCGGCCAGGAACTGCTGGCTGATGCCGTTGACGTTGACCAGCGTGGCGTCGGTTTCCGGCATCAACGCGATCGGCAGGATCACGTCGGCCACTTCCAGCAACGTCGAACCGGCGTAGGCCGAGAAGGCCACGACATGCTCGGCGCCCTTCAGCGCGGCCACTGCCCTGGTGCCGTCGGCAAAGTCGAACGGCGCTTCGGCACCGTACAGGACGTAGGCCTTGCGCGGTTGTTCGAACATCTGGCGCGCGTCGAGGCCGCCGGCCTCCGGCAACACGTCCTGACGCGCCAGGCCGATGGCGTTGGCGCCGACCGGCATTTCCGCCAGCGCCGAATCCGTCGCGGCGGCGACAAAACGCAGCGCCGCGTGCAGCCACGAGGCTTCGGGATGCAAGGCAGCCACTTCGCCGGTCAGCACCACGGCCGAAGCCGCATCATGCAACGCCTGCACCGTGACCTTGGCGGCCTCGGTGACTTCCGCCTTGGCGATCGCGGCGGCCAATGCGGCATCCGGCTGCGCCTTGGCATCGGACAACGCGGCAGCCGCGGCGGCCAGCGCCAGCGCCTCGTCGACCAGTTTTTGCACCGGCACAACGGTTTCGCCGGCCAGCGCGTAATTGAAGCTGAACTGCGCCGGATTGACGACGTAGATCGCCGCGCCGTCATGACGCGTGATGTCATAACGCGTCGGCGTGACGGGCTTGCCTTCCCGGCGCAGGCCCTTGCTGGCCTGGCGCAGACGCTGGTGCAGCAGCGGCATCTCGGCGCGCAGATCGCTGCCGAATACCAAAGCCGCATCCAGCTTGTCGAACTGCTCGACCGGCATGGTGAACGGACGCGCCACCGGCGCATCGGCAAAATCGAGCTGACGCAGGCGATGGTCGACATGCGCCGATCCCAGCCCCTTGGCCAGACGCTTGACCAGCGCACCTTCCTCGTTGGATGTGGCCGGATGCACCAGCACGCCCAATTCGTCGCCCGGCACGCTCTTGAGCGCGGCGATGGCGGCGTCCAGCGCGTCGTCCCAACTCACGTCGACCCACTGGCCGTCGCGCTTGACGCGCGGCGCCAGCACGCGGTCTTCGGCGTACAAGCCTTCGTTGCTGTAACGGTCGCGGTCGGACAACCAGCACTCGTTGATGGCTTCGTTGTCACGCGGCACGGTGCGCAGCACCTCGCCACGACGCGTGTGCAACCACAAGTTGGAGCCCAGCGCGTCGTGATAGCCGATGGACGGCTTGGCGATCAGCTCCCACGCACGCGCACGGAACTGGAACGGCTTGTTGGTCAACGCGCCGACCGGGCACACGTCGATGATGTTGCCGCTGATCTCGCTTTCGATCGACTTGCCGATGTAGGTGCCGATTTCCAGATGCTCGCCACGGAACATGCCGCCCAGCTCGTTGGTGCCGGCGATTTCGCGCATGAAACGCACGCAACGCGTGCAATGGATGCAGCGCGTCATTTCGGTGGCGATCAGCGGCCCGATGTTCTCGTCGGCCACGGCACGCTTGCGTTCGGTGAAGCGCGACACGCCACGACCAAAGCCCAGCGACAGATCCTGCAGCTCGCATTCGCCACCCTGGTCGCACACCGGGCAATCCAGCGGGTGGTTGATGAGCAAAAACTCCATCACGTTGCGCTGCGCCGACAAGGCGTGATCGGACTGGGTCTGGATCTTCATGCCCTCGCCCACCGGCGTGGCACAGGCCGGCTGCGGCTTGGGCATCGGCCGGCCGCCCATTTCCACCTCGACCAGACACATGCGGCAGTTGGCGGCAATGGTCAGCTTGTGGTGATAGCAAAAACGCGGGATCGCGATGCCGGCCTGATCGGCGGCCTGGATGATCATCGCGCCCTTCGGCACCCGCAGGGCCTTGCCGTTGATCTCGACGTTGACGAGGTTGTCGTCTTTCACTTCGGGCTGCGCACTCATGCCGCGGCCTCCGCTTGTTCTTCGACCATGGAATGGCCGTGCTTGATGTAGTACTCGAATTCGTCCCAGTAGTTGGCCAGGAACGCCTGCACCGGCCACGCCGCGGCTTCGCCGAACGCACAGATGGTGTGGCCTTCGATTTGTCCCGCCACGGCCTTCAGACGATGCAGGTCTTCCGGCACGCCCTGCCCTTCAACGATGCGCTTGAGCACACGGTTCATCCAGCCGGTACCCTCGCGGCACGGCGTGCACTGCCCGCACGACTCGGCAAAGTAGAACCGCGAAATGCGCTCGCAGGCCTTGACCATGCACGTGGAATCGTCCATCACGATGACGGCGCCCGAGCCCAGACCGGAACCGGCATTGCGCAGGCTGTCGTAGTCCATCGTGCATTCCATCATCTTGGCCGCCGGCAGGATCTTCATCGACGAACCACCGGGGATGACGGCCTTGAGCTTGTGCCCGTTGCGCACGCCGCCGGCCATTTCCAGCAATTCGGAGAACGGCGTGCCGAGCGGGATCTCGTAGTTGCCCGGCTTGTTGACGTGGCCGGACACCGAGAAGATTTTCGGGCCGCCGTTGTTGGGCTTGCCGATGTTGAGGAACCATTCGGCGCCGTTGCGCAGGATGGCCGGCACCGAGGCGTAAGTCTCGGTGTTGTTGATGGTGCTGGGCTTGCCGTACAGGCCGAAACCGGCCGGGAACGGCGGCTTGAAGCGCGGCTGGCCCTTCTTGCCTTCCAGCGATTCCATCA
>DASVGR010000109.1:0-2840 GCA_036379395.1 Rhodanobacteraceae bacterium
GTTCTTGAGCCGGAAGCTGTCGGCCAGCCCCAGATCAGTCAGCGCCTTCAACGCCTCGCGCTCGGGCGTGGAGCACAGGATCTTCTCGCGCCAGCCATCCGGATCGTGGATGTCGCGGTCTTCCGGCACGATGTTGAAATCACCCAGCACGATGAGTTTTTCGTGCCGCGAAAGTTCGTCGGCGACAAAATCGCGCACGCGCGCCAGCCAGTCGAGCTTGTAGACGTACTTTTCGTCGCCCACCTCCTTGCCGTTGACAACGTACAGGTCGATCACGCGCACCCCGTCGATCGTCGCGGCCAGGATGCGTCGCTGCGGATCGGCAAGATTCGGCGGATCGGTGACGACATCGGCCAACGGCGCGCGCGCCAGCAACGCGACGCCGTTGTAGGTTTTCTGCCCGCTGAAGGCGACGTGATAGCCGGCCGCCTCGATTTCGGCCGCCGGAAAGCGTTCGTCCGGCAGCTTGGTTTCCTGCAGCGCGACAATGTCGGGCTGGGCCGTGCCGACCCATTGCAACAGATGCGGCAGGCGCACGTTGAGCGAATTGACGTTCCAGGTGGCGATACGCATTGGCTTTCTATCTTGTTGTAAATAATCGTTTTACGTGCGGCCAAGACCGGTCCTTGTGCTTGCGGGTTGCCGCAAAAAACATCCTCGTCGTGCCCGTCCGCAGCGGACACTGCATGGCAAAAAGCCGGCGCCAGCCGCACCGGGCCTCATCATACCCTTGAGGTTTTCAAGCGCGCAGGTCAGCGCCCAGCGCGAAACGCAAAACCGACACCATCCAACGGCCACGGCGTGCATCAGCCACGAGTCAACCGGACCCCACTTGCCACCCACGCTTTGCAACGGCTGCGGATGGAAGCCCGGCACGCTGCCCCCTACCGGTCAATCGGCGGAATGAACCCTTCCGACTCCAGCACTTGGACAAGGCAACGCATCAAATAATTGTTCATGAAACTCACGTGGTAAATCCGCCCGCCGTCCTTCAACGGGCGGATGAAACCCTGCTCCTTCATGCGCGCAATCAGGGCCGTACGTTGCCGGTCGGACAAACCACCCAGCGCATCTTCCAAATCGGCCGACTTGAACTGCTGCTTCTTCACGCCCACACGCAACGCCTTGGCCTCGTCCGTGGTGATGTACTCGCGCTCAATGGCGCGCTGCAGCGTGGGCAGCAGAACTTTCTGATGCAGAAAGTCGAAGTCGAGCAGATGATTGACCTTGGTGATTTCCTCGCGCACGCCGTGCAGCACGTAACGACACCATCCCAGCAACGCCGCGTCCGTACCTGCATCGGCGCGTGCCAGCTCGGCGTAGTAGGCGTCCCGGTCGTTGCAGAAGACGGCCGTGGGATTGAGCAACTTGCCATCCTTGACGTTGAAGCCGTATTTGATCAGCAACGCATAGGTCAGCAGGCGCACCGCGCGCCCGTTGCCATTGCCGAACGGATGAATCCACACAAAGCGATGATGCGCCAGGGCCGTGCGCAGAAGTTCGTAGCGCTCCGGTCCCTGTTCGTTCACGAAGGCCAGCAGCTCGTCCATCATGGCACGCACGTGACAGGCATCCGGTGGCACATGCGCAGAGCCGGCAATGTTCACGTTCCACGTGCGATAGGCACCCGGCGTCCGGTCACCTTCGCCATCGAGTTCGCTCACCACCAGTTGGTGCAACTGGTGCACGAAGTGATGGGTGATCGGCGTGCCTTCGCGCATTTCATCTTCAATGAAGGCCATGGCCCGCTCGACATTGGCGATCTCCGAGAACCGTTCGTCCGAGCGTTCCCGCTGAGCCAGCTTCTGCTCCACGTACTCGGAGATCGTGGTGCGATTGCCCTCGATCCGGGCCGAGCCGATGCTCTCCATCATGTGGAAGATGGTCTTGAGCTGAAAAAACATCCACGGCGCCGTGGTGCCTGCAAGCTGCAGGCGACGCAGATGGTTCAGCTCCATCACGTCATCCGTCACCGGATCGTCGAAACTTGGACTGACCAAACGCAGTTCAAAGTCTTTCATGGTTGACAACTATCTACAAATGCCCATCGCATGCGTTTGATGTTACAGCATTCTTTGCAAGGTTAAGTTGGGAATTATCTACGCATTGCATGTAGAAAAACTACACGGCACGCCATGCGGGATCTGCTTTTGCCGTGCCGATCTCCACCTTTGGCGCCCATCATGCCGCACACGCCATGCCTTCATGTCGCGGTTAAACGAGATCAATCGGATGCCGCGGGATTGGCCGGCGCCTTGCCGTAGGTATCGACCATGCAGGTCATGGTACGCGCCACGCATGCGGCGTCGCAGCGTTGGGCCAGAAAGCCGGAACCGCAGCCCATCAGCTCGGACAGCGCCTGGCCCAGCTCCTGCGCTTCGCGGCCGCTCGGTTGCGACCAGCCTTGCGCTTGCGCTTCATGCACGAAACCTTGCACGGCATCAATCATGGTGTGCGCCATGTGTTCGGGCGCAACCCTGCCGGCCAGAAAATCCGGCCCGACCGCGACCGCCTTGGCGATCGCCGCGCGCATTGCCGCCATTTCGGCCACATGCCAGTCCGTGTTTGCATCGGTTGTCATGCGCCGCACCTCGCAGGAATGGATGCGGATCATCTTGCGTCCGTTGCGTCCGAACTGCCAATGCGCCGGGTCAAAAAGCCACGCCGCGCTTGGCGGCGTGGCGCATGGATCAGCCAGCCTTGGTGGTGGCGTGATGCACCAGCACCGCGCGGCCGGACGGATCATCGGAGTTGGCGAACGCCTGTGACCAGCGGAACGCGGTGGGCGTGGAGCAGGCGATCGACGGGCCGCCGGGCACCAGATGCGCGGCCACTGCGCC
>DASVGR010000110.1:0-8992 GCA_036379395.1 Rhodanobacteraceae bacterium
CCTAGATGCCCTTGCCACGCTCGGTTTCGGCTTCATCGAAGTAGGCACCGTCACGCCGCGACCGCAAGCCGGCAACCCGCGCCCTCGCCTGTTTCGCCTGCCCGGCCATGAAGCCATCATCAACCGCATGGGCTTCAACAATCTGGGCGTGGATGCGCTGGTGCGCAATGTCGAGCACGCTGATTATGCCGGCGTGCTGGGCATCAACATCGGCAAGAACAAGGACACGCCGAACGAGCGCGCCGTCAACGATTACCTGACCTGTCTGGAACGCGTCTACCCGCTGGCCAGCTACGTCACCATCAACATTTCCTCGCCCAACACCAAGGGCTTGCGCGACCTGCAGCATGCCGACGCCTTGCGCGCCCTGATCGGCACCCTGCGCGAAGCGCAGGAAAAACTTGCCGGCCGACACGGCGCGCGCAAACCGATGCTGCTGAAGATCGCGCCGGACCTGGACGAAACCCAACTGGACGCCATCGCCAACGTGCTGCTCGACATGCACGTCGACGGCGTGATCTGCACCAACACCACCATCGCGCGCGACGCCGTGGCCGGCGCACCGCATGGCGGCGAAACCGGTGGCCTGTCCGGCGCACCGCTGTTTGCGCACTCCACGCAGGTGCTGCGCCACATGGCCACACGCCTGGACGGCCGCATCCCTCTCGTCGGCGTTGGCGGCATCGTCGAAGGCGACCAGGCCGCGCAAAAACTCGCGGCCGGCGCCAGCCTGGTGCAGATCTACTCCGGACTGATTTACCGCGGCCCGCACCTGGTCGGCGAATGCATCAACGAAATCCGCCGCCAGCAGGACCCTTTTGCATGAACGCCGTCAGCGCCGGCTACACCATCGAAGAAAACGCCTCACTGGCCACGCACAACACCTTGCGCGTGGCCGCCCGCGCGCGGCGTCTGGCCACCCTGCGCGACGCCAGCCGGCTGCCGCAACTGCTCGACGAGCTGGGCACCACGCCACTGGTGCTTGGCCAGGGCAGCAACGTGCTGTTCACGGGCGACTACGCCGGCGACGTGCTGCTGATGGATACGCACGGCGTGGAAGTGGATGAGGCTGAGGACGTCACGCGCATCGCCGTCGCCGCCGGCGAAATCTGGGACGACTTTGCGCGCTGGTCGCTGAGCCAGGGCTTCGCCGGGCTGGAAAACCTCATCCTGATTCCCGGCAACGTCGGCGCCGCGCCCATCCAGAACATCGGCGCCTACGGTGTGGAAGTGGCCGAATTCATCGAAAGCATCGAAGCGTGGGACACGCAAACCGGCAGCGTCGCCATGCTCGACAACGCCGCCTGCGCGTTCGGCTACCGCGACTCGATCTTCAAGCGCGAGCGCGACCGCTACATCGTCACCGCCGTGCGTTTCGCCCTGCGCCACTCACGCCCGCTGAGCCTGGATTACGCCGGCCTGCGGCAGGAAATCGCGCGCATGGGCTACACCAACCCCACACCGTACCTGGTCGCCGAAGCCGTGCGCGTGTTGCGCACGCGCAAGCTGCCCGATCCGGCCGTGATCGGCAATGCCGGCAGCTTCTTCAAGAACCCGGTTTTGCCCAAGGTGCAGGCCGAAGCAGTTCTGGCCAGTCATCCGGACATGCCGTCCTGGCCGGTCGGCGACGACCACGTCAAGCTGTCGGCCGGCCGGCTGATTGAAACCTGCGGCTTCAAGGGCGTGCGCGAAGGTGATGCCGGCATTTCGCCGCGCCACGCGCTGATCCTCATCAACCACGGCCAGGCCAGCGGCGAGCAATTGTGGGCGTTGGCGCAGCGCGTCATTGATGGCGTCGAGCAGCGCTTCGGCATTCACCTCGACCCCGAACCGCGCATCCTGTAGGAGCCCGCCCGCGGGCGATGGAGTCTTGCTTCAAACCGGCCACTGGCCATCGCGCGCAGGCGCGCTCCTACAAATCGGAGCGCCCAAGGCTTGCTTGTAGGAGCCCGCCTGCGGGCGATGAATTCTCGCTTCAAACCAGCCGCGCGCAGGCGCGCTCCTACAATCACGCAGGCTGCACAAACAAGAACCGGGCCAATGGCCCGGTTCCTGTTTTGTTTCACCTGAAGGCTTGCCTCAGCGGCGCGTCTTGGCCAGCAGGCGCAGGATTTCCAGGTACAGCCACACCAGCGTGACCATCAACGCAAACGCGCCGTACCACTCCATGTACTTCGGCGCGCCACGTGTGGTGTTCTGTTCGATCATGTCGAAATCGAGCGCCAGATTCATGGCCGCAAGGCCGACCACCAGCAGGCTGAAGCCGATACCGATGACGCCGGAGCCATTGATGAACGGAATGCTGACGCTGGTGAACGCGTGCAGGCCGATCTCCACCAGATACAACAGCATGATTGCACCGGTACCGGCCACGACCGCCATGCGGAACTTGTCGGTCACGCGGATCCAGCCCGAACGATAGGCGATCAGCATGACCGCCAGCACGCCGGCCGTGAGCATCACCGCCTGCAGCACCACGTTGGGATACTTGAGATTCATCACGGCCGAGATGCCGCCCAGCGCCAGGCCTTCGGCCAACGCGTAGACCGGCGCCACGATGCCGCCCCAACGCGGCTTGAACATCATGACGAAGGTCAGCACAAGGCCCACCACGATGCCGCCCAGCATGAACGGCGTGACCGCGCCCAGCGCCTGCGAAATCACGGCCGATTGCGCCTGCGCCGGCGTCATGTCCAGCGGCATCTGCGCCATCGCCGCAGTGAGCGTGGCGGTGAAGTGGTGCCAGGTCCAGGCACCGGTGATGACAGCCAGTACCAGCAACAGCGCCGTCTTCATGACGGTGCCGTTCATGGTCATGCGTTCGCCGGAAACCGCCTGATTCTCGAAAGTCTGGCGGCGCAGAACGGGGTTGGTTGATCGCACGTCGTGCTCCTGAAAAATCGTCCCGAAGACAAGAATGATACCGGCCTTTGACCGCGTTCGCGATGACCGGTTCCGTGGCCGGACGAGCCTCAGCGCGAGGTCAGGTCATGCTTCAGCCATGCCTGGGTCGCGGCATCGGGTTGTCCCAGCCAGGTGAATTGGGCCTCGCTGCTGACACGCGCATCGGCCGTCGGGGACGGATCGCGCACGAACACGCCCTGCATGGCGTTTCCGGCCTTGTCATACAGCAGCACGATCTGTTCGCTGGGGCAATCATGCGGCTTGCAGGCCTGCGCCAGAAGCTGCTGTCGGCCGTCGACCGTCACTTTTTGCGCCGGCGTGGCCGTGCCGCCCTGGCGCACCCAGGCCGGCAGGCTGCCGCTGCCTTGCATGGCCGCGAAAGCCTGCGCAAAACCGCTGTCGCCCATCAAGTCGTGCAGGTATTGCTTGTCAGGCCGGCTGGCCACGACTTGCATGCCGCCATGGTTGGCCTGCGGCGCCGCCAGTGGCGTGGTCACGGAAGCTTTTTGCGAGGCCTGGCGCACGGCGGTCGCGGTCGTCGCGGACGCCGGCGTCGACTGGTCCTGCGTCGAACACGCGCCCAGCACCAGCGTCGCCGCTGCCACCATCAACATCATCGAAAACATGACGCAACGTTGCTTCATTTCGTGCTCCCCGCATCAAAAACGAAAATCCAAAACGTACCGGCAAGACGCTGAATCAAGGCTTCACGCCCAGCAGCTGGATGTCGAACACGAGCACCTCGTTGGGACCGATGCGCGGCAGCTGCCCGCGCTCGCCGTAGGCCTGCGCGGGTGGAATGAAAATCTTCCAGTGCGCGCCGACGTGCATGCGCGGCAACACCTCGCGCCAGCCCGGCAGCATGCGGTCAACAGGATACGTCACCGGCTTGCCGTGGCCGAACGTGTCGTCGAACTGCATGCCGTTGAGCAGCTCGCCGCGGTAATTCATCACCACCGTGCTGGCCAGCGTCGGCGAGACCCCATGGCCGGCGTGGATGACCTTGTACTGCACGCCCGAAGGCAGTGTCACCACGCCGGCCTTTTTGCCGTTGGCCTCGAGAAAAGCCGTGCTTCGGCGGGCATTGACGGCCGCCAGATGCCGAAAATCAGCCAGTGCCCGGCGATGCATCTGCCGGCCCAGCGCTTCCATCTGCTGCTCCATCGCTTGCATGGAAACGGCCGGCTGGCGGCCGGCATAGGCATCCTTGATGGCCTGGACCAGCACCGGCAACTGGACGTGCGGATGCCCCTTGGCGAATTCCCTGCCGATGCGATAGCCGATGGCGTAGGAAACCTCGCGCGGGTTGAGTGCCGTCTCCTGCGCCGGGCCGCCGCTCGTCGAGGCACCGGCAGGCGTGCCGGCCAGTACCGGCAACGGCAGCGCGCAGCAAAAACCCAACAACAATCCAGCCCAGCCTTTCATCCGTCACCCGGGTTCATGGCACCTTTCCTTGAGAGCGCCGCCGCCGGCAAAGGTTCCCGGCTGCTACCATCACGACCGGTTTTCACCACGACACGCAACCATGGCCTACCGTACGCTTGAGATCTCCAACCGCGGCGCCGTCCGCACCATCACGGTCAACCGCCCGGACAAGCTCAACGCACTCAACCGCGAGACGATCAACGAGCTGACCATCGCCTTCACACAGGCCGCGCAGGATGACGCCGTGCGCGCGATCGTGCTCACCGGCGCCGGCCCCAAGGCCTTCGTCGCCGGCGCCGACATCGCCGAAATGAACCACTACACGCCCGTGCAGGCGCAGGGCTTTTCGCACGCCGGCCAGCAGTTGATGCTGTCGATGGAGCGCTTGCGCAAGCCCATCGTCGCGCGCATTCAGGGTTTTGCACTCGGCGGCGGACTGGAGCTGGCCATGGCCTGCCACCTGCGCATCGCCTCGGCCAAGGCCAAGCTGGGCCAGCCGGAAATCAACCTTGGCCTGATCCCCGGCTTTGGCGGCACGCAACGCCTGACCCGCCTGGCCGGCCGCGCCGCCGCGCTGGAGCTGTGCCTGACCGGCGCGCCGATCACGGCGCAGCGCGCGGCCGAACTGGGCATCGTCAACCGCGTGGTCGAGCCGGACGAACTGGATGCCGCCGTCGACGCGCTGGCCGACCAGTTGGCCGCCGCCGCACCGCTGGCCGCCGCCGGCATTCTTGACGCCGTGCTGATGGGCGGCGAATGCAGTCTCGACCAGGGGCTGGCGTATGAAACGCGCAACTTCGCGCTGGTGTTTTCCACCGCCGACATGCGCGAAGGCACCACGGCATTCCTGGAAAAGCGCCAGCCGGAATTCAAGGGCGAATAAGCCCGCGACGGTTCCTTTGACCGCATGCACAAACGCGACGCCAAGGCGCCGCGTTTGTCGTTGATCAAGCGTCGAAAAGCCGGCTCAGTTCTTGCGGCACGCCTTGCAGATGCCGTGCACTTCCAGCGTCTGCGCCTGCGGGCGGAAGCCGAGCTGTTCGGCCTGCGCCTCGATCAGCTCGGCGACGTGTTCGTCGCACACCTCGAACGCGCTGTCGCACACGTCGCAAATCAGGAACGGCACCTGATGGGCGACGGTCGGATGGTGGCACGACACGTACGCGTTGATGGATTCGAGCTTGTGGATGAAGCCCTGCTCGAGCAGAAAATCCAGCGCGCGATAGACGGTTGGCGGCGCCGCGTTGCCGTGCGACTCGCGCAGCTGATCCAGCAGATCGTAGGCCTTGACCGGCTTGAGCGACTGCGCCACCAGGCACAGCACCTCACGCCGCAGCGGCGTCAAGCGCAAGTCGCGCTTGGCGCATTCGGCCTCCACGGCATGCACGAAATGCTCGGCGTCATGCCGGTGATGATGCGGGTGCGGAACGGCCTTGGCTTCGGTCATGTCCTCAAAGATGCGGCTTTCAGGCCCACTTTGCAAGGCGATCAGGCCGCCGGTTGCGTGCGTTCCAGTGCCGCATCAATGCGTTGGATGGCGCGCTCGCGGCCGCACAGAAACACCGTGTAGTCGATCGATGGCGACACCTGCGTGCCGGTCATGGCCACGCGCAGCGGCTGCGCCACCTTGCCCATGCCCAGTTCCAGCTTTTCCGCCACCTGCTTGACCACCTCGTGGATCGGCTCGGGCTGCCATTGCGGCAGGGCCAGCAGCGCTTCACGCGCCGCCTTGAGCACGGCCGGCGCGGTGGCCGTCTCAAGGTGCTTGTGCACGGCCTTCGGGTCCCATTCGGCGACCGGCGCATACCAAATGCGCGCGCTCTCGGCCATTTCCTTGAGCGTGTGCACGCGCTCGCGCAGCGCCACGATCACATCCGCCGGATCGGGGCCGGCGGCCAGATCGATGCCCGCGCGCTGCAGGTGCCAGGTGAACTCGGGCACCAGTGCGGCCGGCTCGTCGTTCTTGAGGTATTGCTGGTTCAGCCAGGCCAGTTTTTCGACGTCGAAGCGCGAGGCGGCCTTGTGCACGTCGGCCACGTCGAACAGGCTGGCCATTTCGCCCATCGAGAAGATTTCCTGGTCGCCATGCGACCAGCCCAGACGCACCAGATAGTTGCACACCGCATGCGGCAGAAAACCCTGCTCGCGGTAGTCCATCACGCTGACGGCATTGGTGCGCTTGGACAGCTTCTTGCCGTCCTTGTCCAGGATCATCGGCAAATGCGCAAACGTCGGCACTGGCGCGCCCAGCGCGTGGTAGATGTTGATCTGGCGCGGGGTATTGTTGACGTGGTCATCGCCGCGGATCACCTCGGTGATGCCCATGTCCCAGTCGTCAACCACCACGGCGAAGTTGTACGTCGGGTAGCCGTCGGAGCGGAAGATCACCAGATCGTCCAGCTCGGCATTGGCAATCTCGATGCGGCCCTTGACCTTGTCCTCGAACACCACTGTGCCTGCATGCGGCGTCTTGAAGCGGATCACGCGGTTGGGATCGTCGCGATACGGCTCATTGCGGTCGCGGTAATAACCGTTGTAGCGCGGTTTTTCGCCAGCGGCGCGGGCGGCCTCGCGCATGGCGTCGATTTCTTCCTTGCTTTCGTAGGCGTAGTAGGCCTTGCCGTCGTCCAGCAATTGCTGCGCCACTTCGCGGTAGCGATCCAGCCGTTGCGTCTGGTAATACGGGCCTTCGTCGGCGGAAAAGCCCAGCCACGCCATGCCGTCGATGATGGCCTGGACAGCTGCGTCGGTGGAGCGTTCGCGGTCGGTGTCCTCGATGCGCAGCACGAATTCGCCGCCTTGCCGGCGCGCTTCCAGCCACGCGTACAGCGCGGTGCGCGCGCCGCCAATGTGCAGAAAACCGGTGGGACTGGGGGCAAAACGGGTGCGAAAGCTCATCGCGAAACTTCATCAGGGAATGAGCTGTCCATTTTAACCGATGCGTGACGTCTTACGCGGTGTGGCAACCGTCGCATTGACTGGCGCGCAAAAGCCACGACAATAAGCGTGTTTGTTCATATTCGGGCTGCACGCACCCAGTGCGACAGTCCCGCCAAGGGGGAAATACATGAGTCGATTCACGATCGCCCTGTCCGGCCTGGCAGAGGCGGACGCCACGGCATTTGCCCAGGCGCTGGCCGCCGGGGCCAATCCGGCATGGCGCTTGACGGAAGAGACGCCTGCCTGGCTGCTGGTGGTCGACATCGATACGGTCTGGGGCCACATGGATTGGCTGCGGGCGACGGCGAACGGCCAGTTGGTCGTGGCGCTGACCAAGGACGAACAAGTCCGCGGTTGCGATCTGGTCCTGCACCGGCCGATCAACGCCACCGAACTGTCGACGCTGCTGCAGGGCATCGAACATTCCGCCGGAACCGGGCCGGCAGCGGAGCCGGCATCAAGTACTGACGCCATTCCAACGCCCGCTCCCGTCGCCGCGCCGACCGTCGATGCACCGCAAGCCGTGCCGGTGGTGGAATCCACTCCAAGCCAGCCCTTGCCGCCAACACCGGACCCCGTCCCGGTTGCCGCGCCGTTGCCCTCTGCTCCGGAAGCGGAGCCGGACCTGACCATCGGCCAGGCGCTGCTGCACGATCGCATCACGCAATTGCTGATCGTCAAAAGTGCGGACGGCAACGAACTGACGCTCGATCCCGAGCGCGGCGGTTACACCGGCCCGGCCAAACTCAAGGACCTGAAACCGCTGCTGGACAAGAAGCTTTCCGCGGCACAACGGCCGGACGTCAACACCATTGCGCGCTTGCGCCAATCGTCGGCACAGCCCCTGACCCGCCTGCTGTGGTTTGCGGCATTGACTGCCACGCCGGGCAAACTGTCCGCCTCGCTGGACGAAAACGCCCGCTACCGGCTGACCCGCTGGCCGCAGATCGAACGCGAGTTTCCGCGCCATTTCCGCATTGCCACGGCCATGATGAAAGGCGCCAGCAGCCTGGGCGACATCGCCTCGGCCGCCAATGCACCGATTGCCGACGTCGCCGACTTCATCAACGCCTACAGCGTTGCCGGCTACGTTGCCGGCGAGGCGACGGAAGCACCGGAATCCACCAATGGCGGCGGCATGTTTTCGCGCCTGCGCCGTTCGCGCTCAAACGGCGACAGCCACGCGTGATTGCCTGACGATTCAATCCGGCGCGAAGTGCCCGCTTTTCTTGCGGGCGCTTGTCTTGTGCAGGAGCCTGCCTACGGGCGAAAGGATCTTGCTTCGGCCCATCGCGCGCAGGCACGCCCCTACAGAGATGCTTTGAAGCTGGCCCTGCCTTTGTAGGAGCCCGCCTGTGGGCGAAGCGGGCGCTGGCCCGTCAGTTTTCTTGCAAGACCCATCGCGCGCAGGCGCGCTCCTACAGAGATGCTTTGAAGCTGGCCTTGCCTTTGTAGGAGCCCGCCTGCGGGCGAAGCGGGCTTGAAGTGGTCAAGTCTTTTGGGACACGGAGCTAGGAATTTCAGAGTGCCAGGGCGTCGACGACGGCTGGCGGTTGGTAACCGTTGGTGGAATGCAATCGATTGTGGTTGTAATAGCTGTCGACGAAGCGCTCTACATCGTCGCAGACCTCTTGCCAGCTGTGGTAGATCTCCCCTTTCAGCCATTCGTGTTTGAGCGTCCGAAAGATCCGCTCGACCACGGCGTTGTCCCAGCAGTTGCCGC
>DASVGR010000111.1:0-8929 GCA_036379395.1 Rhodanobacteraceae bacterium
AGGCACGCGCCCAGTGTTTCAGTCTGGCGATGGACGTTGCCCAGATTGGCCATCGCGATGAAAAGATTTGCGCCCAGGATCGGCGCCAGCAGCCAGCCCGGCCCGCCGAACGCCAGAATCCACACGATGGCGGCGATGGACGCCAGCGCCCACGCCTGCAACAAGCGCAAGCCGCGCGACGGCGGCGGCAATGCAGCCCGCAAATAGCTGGCCACTTCCTGCCCGGTGGCGCGGCCGAAACGCCGCAACGCCAGCTGGATGGATTCGCGCAACAGCACGTCGTCACGCAAGCGCGCCGCGGTGGCGTGGCGCGCGGCCAGCACGTCGGCATCTTCCAGCGGACGGCGCAGGCGCGCGTACAAAACCTGGCACCCCATGGTGGTCAGCGTCGTGTCGAGATGGGCGAACACCTGCGGCCATTCCAGGTCGCGCCACGTGGTTTCATCCACTTCGTGCGCCGCATGCGCGCCCTGCGTCAAATCGAAATAGCGCGACGCAAACAGCCCGTCATGCGTGCCCGGCTTGCCCCACGCCTCGCGCAAACCGGCCAGCGCCGCGCGCCGCGGCTGCAAATGCCGGCACAAAGCCATCCACGCACGTATTCCCCAAGTCGATCCCGCCATTGCCCGCTCCCGTTCTGCCGCCACTGCCGGCACCGTGTTCAAGGGTAATCCCCCCATTTTTAGCAGCCGCCAAAAGTGGAGTCATGCGGCAAGCGCCAATTTCTGCATGGGCGTGATGCCGCCGAGCGCCATGTTCGGGCGTTCGTGGTTGTATGTCCAAAGCCAGCGCGTCGCCATGTCCTGGACTTGTTCAATGGATTCGAAGAGTGTCTGCGCAAGCCAGGCGTAGCGCACCGTTCGGTTGTAACGTTCGATGTAGGCGTTTTGCTGCGGGTTGCCGGGCTGGGTGAACTAGATGCGGATACCGCGCTGTTCGGCCCATGCCTGCAGCGCACCACTGATGTATTCCGGCCCATTGTCGCAGCGCAGCACCTGCGGCTGCCCACGCCATTCGATGATCTGATCCAACGCACGCATGACGCGAGAGGCCGGCAAGGAAAAGTCGACCTCGATACCAAGGCCCTCACGGTTGTAGTCGTCAATGACGTTGAACAGCCGAAAACTGCGGCCATCGCCAAGCTGGTCGTGCATGAAGTCCATCGACCAGGTGTGGTTGATAGCCTCCGGCACAGCCAATGGCTCGGGGCGCTCGCGCACGATGCGTTTCTTGGGCTTGATACGCAGGTTCAATTCCAGCTCCCGGTAGATGCGGTACACGCGTTTGTGGTTCCAGCCAAAGCCCTTGACGTTGCGTAGGTGAAGGAAACACAGGCCGAAACCCCAGTCACGGTAGGTCGAGGTGAGCCGGATCAGCCAGTCGGCGATGCGGGCGTTTTCTTCACTGCTTTTGGCCTGATAGCGATAGCACGTTTCGCTCAAGGCAAACGTCTGGCAGGCGTGCCGGATGCTGGTGCGCTGGCGCTGTACGGCATCGATGGCCATCTCACGGCGTTGAGATGGCCTCACCATTTTTTTGCCATGGCTTCCTTCAGCAGATCGGTGCTGAGCTGGGCTTCGGCATACATCTTCTTCAGGCGCCGGTTCTCGTCCTCAAGCTCTTTCAGGCGCGCCATCATCGACGCGTCCATGCCGCCGAACTTGCTACGCCACTTGTAGAACGTGGTCGAGCTGATGCCGTACTCACGACATATCTCGGGTACCGGGGTGCCGGCCTTGGCCTGCTTGAGCGCGTGGATGATCTGGCTGTCGCTGAATCGGGACTTCTTCATGGGAACCTCCTCGGGTCAGGGTACGAGAAAATTCCACTTCTGGATGCTGCTTTTTTTCGGGGGGATTACCATTCCATCCCGTTTCTAACGAACCGCACTCGGGTCAGTCGTCAACTGGCCACTGCTGTGCAGCATGCAGTACCCGAAGAATACGCACAGCAGAATCGTCCTCAGCGTAGACGACCACATAGTTGGCATGCGCGACCATCTCTCGCGTACCCGGCACGCGCCCCGAGCGAAACAAACCAGGGAATTCCCGCAATCGTTCCGCTTTCTGCTCCAGTTCATCCTTCAGGTGCTGGGCGGCATCCGGGTTGTCATCGGAAATGTAGTCGACGATTGCCAACAGGTCAGCTCGGGCCCATGCTGTCCATTCCAGACTACGCACGACGCTTGGCATCAATCAGTGCTTGAGCTTCATCCATCACTTGGCTATGCGGCACGGCGGGACGTGTATCGTCCATAGCTTCACGTACCTTGGCACGAAACCAGGCATCGTGGGCCTGCGGATCGGTTGCCAGCCCGGCCGGCAACCCACCTTCCTTGGTAACGCGCGTCAACAGGATCCGCACGGCATCGGAGACGGTCAGGCCAACGTCGGCGAGGCGTTGAGAGGCCTCATTTTTCAGTTCATCACTAACACGGACGTGAAGCATGGAAGTATGAGTTGTCATGGTGTTTCGCTCCCAAGTGAAACCACACCTTTAATGTATCTCATCTGAGATACGGCGTCGACTGTTTCCGATTCAGCTTTCGAACGATCTCCAGGCTGTGATCATCTGGTTCGACCCCCGGATGCCTACTCTGACAAAGTACTGGCGTGGATGGTTTCGCGGCGTTGGCACTCCCCTGCTTCCGACAACCAGAAGTCACAAGCAGTCGATCGGGGCCCGTTGAGTGGGAATACCGGATGGATTTAGGGGCGAGACAGTCGACACTGTTCCAACAACAAAACTTGCCTCAACTCATTGCCCCACAAAGGCTTCAGCCCTGAACCGCCCCGGCTTTTCCGGAGGCTCCAACCTTTGAGAGGATTGGAGCATGAACACAGAGAAGCGGTACTCACCTGAGGTACGGGAGCGAGCGGTGCAGATGGTGCTGGAGCACCAAGGCGAGCATGGTTCGCAATGAGCGGCAATCGGTTCGATCGCGACGAAGTTCGGATGCACCGCCGAAACGTTGCGGCGCTGGGTTCGACAGGCCGAACGTGATCGAGGCTTGCGTGCCGGCGTGACGACGGAGGAACGCGAGCGGATCAAGACGCTGGAGCGCGAGAACCGCGAGTTGCGCCAGGCGAGCGAGATCTTGCGCAAGGCCAGCGCGTATTTTGCCCAGGCGGAGCTCGACCGCCGGTTCAAACCATGAAGGCGTTCATCGACGAGAACAAAGGGACTTCCGGGGTCGAGCCGATCTGCAAGGTACTGCCGATCACCCCGTCGACGTATTACGAGCATGCGGTGCGGCAACGGGATCCTGGCAAGGCACCGCCGCGCGTGCGGCGTGACGCGGTGCTGAGCGAGGCTATCCGGCGCGTGTGGGATGAGAACTTCCGGGTGTACGGCGTGCGCAAGGTCTGGCGGCAACTTGCACGCGAGGGCGAACAGACGGCTCGTTGCACGGTAGCGCGGTTGATGAAGGTCATGGGCTTGAAGGGCGTCAGGCGTGGCAAGGCGATCCGCACCACGATCAGCAACAAGGCGGCGCCGTGCCCGTTGGACTTGGTGAACCGGCAGTTCACTGCGATGCGTCCCAATGCGCTATGAGTCAGCAACTTCACGTACGTGTCGACCTGGCAGGGCTGGGTGTACGTCGCGTTCGTCATCGACGTGTTCTCGCGCAGGATCGTCGGGTGGAAGGCATCCAGTTCAGCCCAGACCGACTTCGTACTGGATGCGCTGGAACAAGCGCTGTACGCCCGCCGGCGTGATGGCGAGCTGATCCATCACGCCGATCGTGGCGTGCAATACGTGTCGATCCGCTACACCGAGCGATTGCAGGATGCCGGCATCGAGCCCTCGGTCGGCAGCGTCGGCGATTCCTACGACAATGCATTGGCCGAAACCATCAACGGCCTGTACAAGGCCGAAGTCATCCACCGGCAATCTTGGAAGAACCGCGAAGCGGTGGAACTGGCCACGCTGACGTGGGTCGACTGGTTCAATCACCGGCGCCTGCTGGAGCCGATCGGGAACATCCCGCCAGCAAAAGCTGAAGCCAACTACTATCGGCAAAGAGCGAGTCTGGCCAAGGCGGCCTGACTCACACCAAACAGCCTCCGGGATTCCCCGGGCGGTTCAGCCGGAGCGACGACCAGGACGGTGGCCTCAACGCCTTGTTGCCAATACTCGGTCTTCCGGAATTGGCATGACATGGCCAATCGTCGTTGCCCACACGCGCAAAAAGGCGGAGCGATGGCTGACCATCGCTCCGCCTCTGAACTGAGCGTCGATTGATTCAGTGAAACGAGGCCAGCTTGACGTTCTTCATGCCCAGCGCCTGGGCCACGTCGAACATCGCCTGATTGAGAATCTTGTGGGTGCGCCCGTCAACGGCATGACCGTATCTGGCATCAATATCGGCCATCACTTGATTGTGCAGCTGATGCGAGATCGTGCGGTCGAAAAAGTAGCCCGACCAAAAGGTTCCATCGGGCGTGGTGCCTGCATTGACCAGCGCCTTGGCCAAGGCCACGCCATGCAGGTCGGCCGCCGGCGGCAGCTTGATGCCCTTTTCGGTCGCGCGCTTCAAGGCATCATGGACATAGATCGTCATGTCCTTGATGAACGCCTGCGTCTCCTGCTTGCCGTATTGCTTGCTCAACTTGGTCACTTCGGCATTGACCGTTTTCTGGCCCAGCATGGAAACCAAAGCGGTGGAAAACTTGAAGTGGGCGGCGCCGCCGCCGGCATCGACCAGCGCATGGGTCGCGGCAAGCGCCGGTTGACCGTGATAGACCGGGCCGCCAAACCAGTTGCTGGCCGGATTCGACATGGCCGGGCCCATCGGCATGGGATTTGCCGCGCCGCCCATCGATGTCCCGGCAAAAGCCGGCAAGGACAAGGCGATTGCGGCCACGGTCGCAACGGCAAAGGTAGTGGTACGTATTTTCATGGCATCTCTCCTGCGGGAAAAGTTCGGCTGCGGCATGCGGTCGAATCATCAATACATACGTTGATTCGCCTTCGACGGATGCACGAGCCGCCGACCCGGGACACACGGGAGTGTCCTCCCGGGATCATCGGCACCGACGTGCGCGGGCCGGACAGCTTCCGCATCACGGTCATGACCGCGATGCGGGAATCGTTGTCGTCACTTGGTGATGATGGCTCCGTGCATGGCGGCCAGCTTGGCCAGCAGCTTGTTTTGTGCACGGAACGGAATGTGATGCTTGTTCATGGCCTTTTGCAGGTCCTCGACCAAGGCATTGAAGTCGGCCCGGTCCACGCCCATGCTGCGATGCACGGCTTGCATGGAGCGCCCGGTGTAGGTGCATGGACCATCCAGGATCACGCAGAACTGGTCGACCAGCTCCTTCTTGACGTGTTCGCGGTTGACCGGTGCAAAGTACGCATGGGTACGCGGATCAGCCATCAGGTTGATCATGAAATCATTCATCAACGACACCAACCCGGCCTTGCCGCCAAATTCGCCAAACACCGGTCGCAAGGCCGGATCGCGTGGCGCCGAGGCACGCAGGGCCGGTGGTTCCGATGGCGTGGCCGCCCGCGCCTGTGCGGACATGGCGGTTTGCCGTGCCAGGACAACCGGACTGAAAAGCATGACGGCGGCGATGGCCGTGACGTGCATGAAATACTTGAACATGATGAAAACTCCCCGCAAGGAAAATGGCGATCAAAATCCGACTTGCACGGACGCATACACGCCGCGCTGGTGATTCTTGATGACGATGTTGCCGAGATCGGCGTAGGCCAATGTCAACGACAGGTGCTTGTTCGGCGCCCACGCGACAAAGGCGTCATACCAGTCATCCTCCTTGGCAATGGCGAGATTGTCGGGTTTTTGCCGGTATTCGGCGCCGATGGCCCAATGCCGGCTGAGCAGGTAGGCCACCGAGCCTTCCAGCTCGGTGTGATAGGAATCGTTGGTGGCGCTGCCAAAGCCAAGGATGCCGATCTGGTTGGCCTTGGTGAAACGCACGGTGGCATCGACCAGCAGGCTCTGGCTCAGGAACAGCTTGGTGGCACTAATGTAGTAGTCATTGCCCTGCGCGCTCCTGGCACCGACAAACTTGACCACCGCCGCCTGGTCGTTTTTCTTGTGCTGGATGCCCACCGAAACCTGTGGCATCCAACTGCCCTGATCCAGCACCAGGTCGCCAAACAGGCGCACCTTGACGCCGATCACCGTCTGCCCGAACGTGAAACCATCGCCCAATCCCAGGGCGCCTCCAACTTTTTCAGTGTCGAACCGCTGCTTGGCAACCGACAATTCCACGCGGTTGTACAGGCCGATCATGGCCCCGTAATCGTCCAGGTGATAATCGGGCAAATTGACGTGGGTGTAGAACGCGTTGGCACCGATTTGATCGTCCGTGCCATAGCCGCCAATAACTGCCCAGGGCGTCAGCCCTCCCCCTGCCGCGCCACCGATTTCAGTGACTCCGCCGGTCAACAGCAACTTGCCGCCGACCGCCTCGTCGATGTTGTGCCCCCGAGTCGATTGGGCCGACGCCATGGCGGCAAACAGGCAGCCGGCCAAGGCCAGCGTGCCCAGTGCAACCACCCGATTGTTTCGCTGTAAGTACATTGAAGGCTCCCGATGACATGCAGCGCGGATTGCGCTGTCCAATGGAGCTACGGTGCCCACCGGGATACGGATGCAAGCGTGGCCATGCGCACGGACAGGGTTTCCTGAAAGACGGCCGCAAACCCGCCTCTTCGCCACGTCCGGTGTCATCGCGGCGTCACGCCTGTTCGTAGTGCCGGGGTGGCATGTACAGCTTGTACAAGCCATCTTCCTCACGCTGGATGCGATCGACGAGTACGGCGCCGATCTCCTTGAGCTCCTGCCGGAACTTCACGATATTGTCCGCATTCACCGCGAACTCGATGTGGTGACGGACGAATGCGCGCACGCGGCGTCCGATCTGGCCCATCTCCAGCTTCATCTCATGCATCATCTGCGCGTGATCGCCGTCGTCGATGCACTTTTCCAGATAAACGTACAGCTTGAGGTTCTCTTCAAGGACATGTTGCTGCAGCACATTCAGGAATTTTTTCAGGGCGGGTCCGAGCCGGTCATACGCCCGCTCGTCCGCAAGACGTGAGAGGTTGTCGAACAGCTTCAACAACGACTTGTGGTGCCCCTCGAACCGCGTGATGAGCTCGGCATCGTAGGCAATGCGGGTACCGGGTGCGTACGGCGCCCCGGTTGCGGCGAAATCGACGCCGATCCGGTCCGATGCCGGGCTCTTCGAACCTTTTCCGAACCACTTTGACAACACACGCATGGGAAATCCCCCCGAGACAGGCAGCGCGGGATGCGCTGGCAGGAGGAGTTACGATGCAAGCCGGCCTGCGGATGCACGCCGCCCAATGCCTCGGTGAAGACGCGAAACAAACCGGCAGGATGCCGGGCGGTGTCAGCCGGTGGTCGCGCCCGGATGCGACGCCGCGCCAACAAGGCCCTTGGCGACCACGGGACCGGTTGGTTGCCCGGTCGGGGAACCGCCATGCGGCTCCACGGATACCGCGAGCAAAGCCTTGGGGCCAAGCTGACGCAGCTGCGCCGAAGACAGCCGCACGGTGGTCGGCCGATTTTCGGCAATCAGGCCGAGCGATATCGGCTTGTGGCCCGGCGGAATCAGCCACAACTGCGTGGAGTGGCCGCTGGCGACCGGCTGGGGCGTGGCCGGGATCACGACCATGCGCGCGTGCGCAAGATCCATGGTTGCCGTCCAGCCCGCCACGCCATTGCCCTGCTGGATACGCGCGACCATGTAGCTGGCAGTCGCTGCCGTCGGCACAACCGCTTTCGGACGCACGACGAAGATCACCATGGCCAGGCATGCCGCGGCCACCACGCCACTGCCGATGCCCAGCCAGCGCCACAACGCCAGACTGTTCCACAGACCGCCACGCGAAGCGGACCGGTCTGATGCCGGCGTGACCGCAATGCCTGCCGGATGTCCCAACGCCGACTGGATGCGCGCCCACACATAGTCCGGCGGCGTGCTGGCGGCGACGTCTTCACCGAGCGGCGCCAAACGCTCGGTCCAGGCTGCGACGGCTGCTGCCGCCTGCGGATCATCCCGCATTTCCTGCGCCACGGCGGCACGGGCAGCTGCGTCCAGCACGCCGAGGACATACTCGGCGTAGCGCAGTTCATCGTGGCCGTTGTGCAGTGGCGTATTCATGTGCGGCGGTTATTGCTCCAAACAGGTACGCAGGCGTATCAGGCTGCGGCGAATCCAGCTTTTCATGGTTCCCAGCGGCATTTTCTTGCGCGCTGCCAATTCCATGTACGTGGCACCGGTAAAAAAAGCTTCACGCACGACCGCGCGCTGCGGCGGCTCCAGTTGTTCCAGGCAATGCTGCAGGCGCCGGCGTTGCTGGCTGGACTCGGCTTCGGCGGGTGGTGCAGGGTCATCTGACGCCTGTTCGATCGGCTCGTCGATCAGGATTTCGCGATGCTGGCGCAAGCGGTCGATGGCCTTGTTGCGGGTCAGGGCAATCAACCATGTCATCGGGCTGGCGCGATTCGCATCGAAACTTTCGGCGCGCCGCCATACGGCAACATACGCTTCCTGCAACACCTCGTCCGCCTCGTCCCGGCTGTGCAGCATGCACAAACAAACGCCATAGAGCTTGGCCGAGGTATGCCGATAAAGCTCGGCAAAGGCCTGCCGGTCGCCGCCACCGACGGCCACCAGCAATCGGGCTATCGCATCGCGATCAGGCAAGACGGCAGCGTTCACGCGCGTCCCGTCCCCACGCCAACTGGCCACGGCAAGGCAAACGGTTTCCGGGCAAAAGGAACGCACATGGCGCAAGCATGCCGGGTTGCCGGGATAACAGCAAGTCACGGAACGCCCCCGGACTTTAGCCTTCCTTTGCACCGATTTCACGTACAACCAGGCGGACAACTCGTGGCGGAACGGTCCGTGATCCTCATTTG
>DASVGR010000112.1:0-6087 GCA_036379395.1 Rhodanobacteraceae bacterium
TCGCCGAGTGATCCCGGCATTCCGCGCCTGGCCGGCAAGCCGGCTGCCTACCTCGTCCAGCAGCTGCATTATTTCCAGACCGGCCAGCGCCGGCACGCGCCGATGGAGTACGTGGTGCGCCAGCTGAGTCCGGCGTATCTGGAAAAAATCGCCGATTATTTCGCCGCGCAGGACGTGCCCGTGCATGACTATCCGATTCCGGCGGTGACGGCGGCGCAGCTGCGGCGCGGCAAGGAGCTGGTTGAACACGGCGACAAGGCGCTCGGCGTGCCGTCATGCCAAAGCTGCCACGGCACCAAGCTCACCGGCGTGAAACCGATGATCCCCGGCATTGTCGGCGTCAGCTACGCGTACCTGCACACGCAGCTCAAGTTGTGGCGCGAGCAGAAGCGTGCCGGTGGCGGCACGTTCTGCATGGGCGTGGTGGCCAACCGTCTGCGCGAAAGCGACATCCAGGCCGTGTCCGCTTGGCTGGCCGAGCAGAAACCGCCGGCCGACATGCAACCGGTCGCAGCCGATGCGCATGCCCAGCCGCTGCCGGGCTGGTGCGTGGTGGGTGATGCAACGGGAGCGACGCCATGAAGCGCTGGTTCAAGCATGGCCTGTGGGCCGTGCCGGCATTGGCCGTGGTGGCCACCGGATTGTGGCTCGTCAGCCCGCAAGGCAATGGTGAACCGGCGCGAGCGGGGGCATTCGCGCAGGTGCCGTTGACCGATCCGGCGTTGATCGCCAAGGGTAAATACCTGGCAGCGGCCGGCGACTGCGCCGCTTGCCACACGGCGCGCAACGGCAAGCCGTATGCCGGCGGCCGCGCGGTGCCGACGCCATTCGGCGACGTGTACGTGCCCAACATCACGCCGGACAAGACGACCGGCATCGGCGCCTGGAGCTTCGACGATTTCTGGCGTGCACTGCACCTGGGCAAAGGCAAGGCCGGCCAATATCTGTACCCGGTGTTTCCGTACACCTCGTATACCAAGGTGACGCGCGAGGATGCGCGCGCAATCTTCGCCTATCTGCATTCGCTGCCGGCGGTGAACCGGCCCGATCAGGCACCGCAGCTGGATTTCCCGTACAACGTCCGCAGCGCGCTGGCTCTCTGGCGCGGACTGAATTTCGATGCCGGCACGTATCGGCCCGATCCGGAAAAATCCGCGCAATGGAACCGCGGCGCCTACTTGGTGCAAGGCCTTGGCCATTGCGTGGAGTGCCACACCACGCGCAGCTGGACGGGTGGATACGCCGACGGCAAAACCCTGGTCGGCGGCACCATTCCGGGCCAGCACTGGTATGCGCCGGATTTGTCCATGGCCAAGGGTGGCGGCCTGGCCAGCTGGAGCGAGGATGATCTGGTCGATCTGCTCAAGACCGGCCTGTCGCGGCGCGGCGCCGTGTTCGGTCCGATGGCCAACGTGGTGCGCGAAAGCACGCAATACATGACGCGTGACGACCTCAAGGCCATGGCCGTGTATCTGCAATCGCTGCCGCCGCGACCGGCAGCGCAGGACAAGCCGTTTGCGCGCAGCACCGATTTTGCCGCGGGCAAGGCGCTGTACAAGCAAAACTGCGCGGCCTGCCATGGCGATGACGGGCAGGGTGTGGCCGGCATTTATCCAGGCCTTGACGGCAACACGCTGGTGACGGCGCCGACCAGCGCGGACGCCGTGCGTACGGTGTTGCTGGGCGGTTTTCCGCCGTCCACCAAAGCCAATCCCGAGCCGTATTCGATGCCGCCGTTCGCGCATTCGCTCAGCGACGGGCAGATTGCCGAAGTGGTGACCTACGTGCGCCAGGCCTGGTCCAACAAGGCCGGTGCCGTGGACGCGGCGACGGTGCGCAAGGCGCGTTACCTTCCCAACGACTGATCGCTTCGACACAAATCCGCGCAAGCAAAAAGGCCGATGGGCGTGTCCCGTCGGCCTTTCGTTTGCCGGGATCGTCATCAACATGACGATCAATCCCGGCTGACCGAAAACGCCGGTCGGGGCGATTTTCGGCTGCAGGGAAGCCGCCAAATCTGTAAAATACGGATTTCCAGCACTGGCTTTACTCATGACTCCCCTGATCTTCGTCACCGGTGGTGTGGTGTCCTCGCTTGGCAAGGGCATCGCGGCGTCTTCGCTGGCTGCGCTGCTTGAAGCGCGTGGATTGGACGTTACGCTGATGAAGCTCGACCCCTACATCAATGTCGATCCGGGCACGATGAGCCCGTATCAGCATGGCGAGGTCTACGTTACCGACGACGGTGCCGAAACCGACCTCGACCTGGGCCATTACGAACGTTTCGTGCGCACGCGGCTGACCGGTAAGCACTCGGTCACCACCGGCAAGATCTACGAGGCGGTGATCCGCAAGGAGCGCCGCGGCGACTACCTCGGCGCGACCGTGCAGGTCATTCCGCACATCACCGACGAAATCAAGCATTGCGTCTACGAGGCCACGCGCGACCATGACGTCGCGCTGGTCGAAATCGGCGGCACGGTCGGTGACATCGAATCGCTGCCGTTTCTGGAAGCCATCCGCCAATTGCGCTCCGAGCATGGCCCCGGCCGCTGCCTGTTCATGCATTTGACGCTGGTGCCGTTCATCAAGGCGGCCGGCGAGCTCAAGACCAAGCCCACCCAGCATTCGGTCAAGGAACTGCGCTCGATCGGCATCCAGCCGGACGTGCTGGTGTGCCGTTCCGAGCAGCCGCTGCCTGATGCCGAGCGGCGCAAGATCGCGCTGTTCACCAACGTGGCCGAGTCGGCCGTCATCAGCGCGTCCGATGTCGACGTCATCTACAAGCTGCCGCTGTCGCTCAACGCGCAGGGGCTGGACGACATCGTGGTCGAGCGCCTGGGGCTGGATGCCAAGCCGGTCGACCTGGACGAGTGGAAGGGCGTCATCGACGCGGTCGAGCATCCGCGCGACGAAGTCACCATCGCCATCGTCGGCAAGTACGTCGAGCACAAGGACGCCTACAAGTCGCTGGGCGAGGCGCTGCGTCACGGCGGCATCAAGCAGCATGCACGCGTCAACCTCAAGTGGCTGGATTCCGAGCAGGTCGAGGTGCACGGCGCCGACGCGGTGCTGGCCGACGTCGACGCCATCCTGGTGCCTGGCGGTTTCGGCAAGCGTGGTTTCGAGGGCAAGATCCAGGCGGCGCAATACGCGCGCGAGCGTCGCATTCCGTACTTCGGCATCTGCTACGGCATGCATGCGGCGGTGATCGATTTCGCCCGCAACGTCGCCGGCTTGCAGGATGCCGATTCCAGCGAAAACAACCGCCATGCCGGCAATCCGGTCATCGCCCTGGTCACCGAATGGAAGACGGCTTCCGGCGAGGTGGAACAGCGCAGCGAGGAATCCGATCTCGGCGGCACCATGCGCCTGGGCGCGCAGGAATGCCGGCTCAAGCCGGGCACGCTGGCGCGCGAGATGTACGGCAAGGACGTGGTGAGCGAGCGCCATCGCCATCGTTACGAGTTCAACAACCGCTATCGCCAGCGGTTCGAGGAGCAGGGGCTGGTCATTTCCGGCAAGTCGATGGACGACCTGCTGGTCGAGATGATCGAGTTGCCGCGCGACCAGCATCCGTGGTTCGTTGCCTGCCAGGCGCACCCGGAGTTCACTTCCACGCCGCGCGACGGGCACCCGCTGTTCAGCGGTTTCGTGCGTGCCGCGCGCGAATACAAGGCGGCCCACGAAGGTCCGCTGCTGGCCGATGCCGCCACGGGGACCCATGCATGAAACTGTGTGATTTCGAAGTCGGCCTCGACCGGCCGCTGTTCCTCATTGCCGGTCCGTGCGTGATCGAATCCGAGCAGTTGCAGGTCGACACGGCCGGCACGCTCAAGGACATCACCGCCGGGCTGGGCATCCATTTCATTTTCAAGTCCAGCTTCGACAAGGCCAACCGCTCGTCGGCGCAAAGCTTCCGCGGCCTGGGCATGGAAGAAGGCCTGCGCATCCTGGGCGAAGTGAAAAAGCAGGTCGGTGTGCCGGTTTTGACCGACGTGCATGAATACACGCCGTTTGCCGAAGTGGCCGAGGTGGTCGACGTGCTGCAGACGCCGGCCTTCCTGTGCCGGCAGACCGATTTCATCCAGAAGGTCGCGGCTGTCGGCAAACCGGTCAATATCAAAAAAGGTCAGTTCCTCGCGCCCGAGGACATGGGTAATGTGGTCGACAAGGCACGCGCCGCGGGCAATGACCAGATCATGGTGTGCGAGCGTGGCGCCAGCTTCGGCTATCACAACCTGGTGTCGGACATGCGTGGCCTGGCCACGATGCGCGCCACCGGTTGCCCGGTGGTTTTCGATGCTACCCACTCGGTGCAGTTGCCGGGTGGGCAGGGCACGAAATCGGGTGGCCAGCGCGAGTTCGTGCCGGTATTGGCACGCGCGGCGGTGGCGGCAGGCGTGGCTGGCGTATTCATGGAAACGCATCCGGATCCGTCCAAGGCGCTCAGCGACGGACCGAATGCCTGGCCGTTGGATCGCATGCGCGCGTTGCTGGAAACATTGCTGGAGCTTGATGCCGTCACCAAACGACACGGGTTCCTTGAGAACATCGACTAATCAATTGGTTAAAGGATATTCATGAGTACGAACATCACGCACGTGCACGCCCGCGAAATCCTTGATTCGCGCGGCAATCCGACGCTCGAAGCTGAAGTGACGCTGGCCGACGGCAGCTTTGGCCGCGCGGCGGTGCCGTCCGGCGCCTCGACCGGCAGCCGCGAGGCGGTGGAACTGCGTGATGGCGACAAGAGCCGTTACGGCGGCAAGGGCGTGACCCGTGCCGTGGCCAATGTCAACGATGATATTGCCAAGACAATCAATGGACTGGATGCCGTTGATCAGAAAACACTCGACCAGAAAATGATCGACCTGGATGGCACGCCGAACAAGGGCAAGCTGGGCGCCAACGCCATTCTCGGCGTGTCGCTGGCCGCCGCGCGCGCCGCGGCCGCCTCGCGCCAGCAGCCGTTGTGGCAATACCTGGCCGGCGGCAAGCCGGGCGTGCTGCCGGTGCCGATGATGAACATCGTCAACGGCGGCGTGCATGCCGACAACAACATCGACGTGCAGGAATTCATGATCCTGCCGATCGGCGCGCCGAGTTTTCGCGAAGCGCTGCGCTACGGCGCCGAGGTGTTCCATGCGCTCAAGGCCGTGCTCAAGGGCAAGGGCCTGAACACGGCCGTCGGCGACGAGGGCGGTTTTGCGCCGAACCTGCGTTCCAACGTCGAGGCGCTGGACACCATCCTCGAAGCCATCGCCAAGGCCGGCTACCAGACCGGCAAGGACATCGTGCTGGGCATGGACGCGGCCAGTTCCGAGTTCTACCGCGACGGCAAGTACGACTTGGCCGGCGAAGGCAAGAAGTACGACTCGGCGCAGTTCACCGACGTGCTGGCCGACTGGGCGCGGCAATACCCCATCGTCACGATGGAAGACGGCATGAGCGAGGGTGACTGGGACGGCTGGAAGCTGCTTACCGACAAGCTGGGCGACAAGATCCAGCTGGTCGGCGACGACTTGTTCGTCACCAACCCGGCCATCTTCAAGGAAGGCATCGACAAGCACATCGCCAACGCCATCCTCATCAAGGTCAACCAGATCGGCACGTTGAGCGAAACGCTCGAAGCCATCGCCATGGCCGATGCCGCCAACTACGCGGCGGTCATTTCGCACCGCTCGGGCGAAACCGAAGACACCACCATCGCCGACATCGCGGTGGCCACCACGGCCACGCAGATCAAGACCGGCTCGCTCAGCCGCTCCGACCGCATCGCCAAGTACAACCAGTTGCTGCGCATTGAAGAGGCGCTGGGCAGCAAGGCGCGCTTTGCCGGCCGCGATGCCTTCCCGAACCTGGCCAAGTTGCCTGTTTGAAGGCCATGAAACACTGGCGCTGGATCGCACTGCTGCTGATCGTCCTGCTGGTCGCCCTGCAGGCCAAGTTGTGGTTCGGCGCCGGTGGCATGCGCGGCATTCACGCCTTGCATGGCTCCATCGCGCAACAAAAGGCCGAAAACGCCAAGCTGGAGCAGCGCAACGCCGCCCTGGCCGCGGATGTCCACGACCTCAAGCATGGCAA
>DASVGR010000113.1:0-9426 GCA_036379395.1 Rhodanobacteraceae bacterium
CCGTTCGCGCAGGACGGCACCACGCCGCTGCCGACCGACGTGGCCGACGTGATGCGCAACGATTTCAACCGTTCGGGCAAGTTCCGCGCCCTGGCCAAGAGCGAGATCGTCGAGTACCCGGCCAAGGGATCGGACATCAAGTTCGCCACCTGGCGGCTGCTCAAGCAGGACTTCATCACCGTCGGCCGGATCAGCGACGCCGGTGGCGGCATGGTCAAGATCGACTACGAGCTGTGGGACGTGAACAAGCAGCAGAGCCTGCTCGCGCAGTCGTTCACCGCGCCGGTGGGCGACCTGCGCGGTGTCGCCCACCAGATCGCCGACCAGATCTACGAGAAGATCACCGGCGTGCGCGGCGCCTTCTGGACCCGCATCGCCTACATCACCGCGGTCGGCCTGGGGAACAACACCACCTACTCGCTGATCGTGGCCGATTCGGACGGCTACAACCCGCAAGTGGTGGTGCGCTCGCACGAGGATCTGCTGTCCCCGTCGTGGTCGCCCGACGGACAGGAACTGGCCTACGTGTCGTTCGAGACCGGCGATTCGGCCATCTACATCCAGAATCTGGCCACTGGCGCGCGGCGCCTGGTCTCCGGGCGCAAGGGCATCAACGGCGCCCCGGCGTTTTCGCCGGACGGCAAGATGCTGGCGGTGTCGCTGTCCTTCCAGGGCAATCCGGAGATCTACCTGATCGACCTGGCCACGGGCAAATTGACGCGCCTGACCAACAATTACGCCATCGATACCGAGCCCGAATGGACGCCGGACGGCAAAAACATCGTCTTCACGTCCGATCGCGCAGGTAAACCGCAGCTATACGAAATTCCGGTTGCGGGAGGTACGCCCCAGCGCATTACCTTCCAGGGCGCCTACAATTCGAATTGCTCGGTCAGTAATGACGGCAAACTGGTTGCCATGGTGCAAGGCAAGGGGAACGTGTATCGTATTGCGGTCATGAATCGCGCCTTGAATGGACAGGAGCATTTCGTGTCTCCGGGCGACTTTGACGAAGACCCCAGTTTTGCACCGAATGGAAGCATGCTGCTGTACGCCGCTTCTCAAGGTACGCGCGGTGTACTGTATGCAGTGTCGGCAGATGGACGGGTTCGCCAGCGGTTGGTGCTTGCACAGGGCAGTGTGCGCTCGCCGGCATGGGGCCCTTACCGGTCACATCAACAACCAACAACTAGAAAAGCAGAACCTGCCGCCAATCCCGGCAATCCAACATCAACTTCGGACTTCCACTAACCGTTGAAGGAAAGTGACATGAACAAGAGCGTTCGTCTCAGTCTTATTGCATTGACGTGTGCCGTCGGCGTTGCTGCCTGCTCCCAGAAGCAGGTCAAGCCTGTTGCGCCGCCGCCGCCACCGCCGCCGCCGGCCCAGCCTGCTCCGGCTCCGGCTCCGACCGGTTTCACGCCGGCCGACCTGGTCACCAACGCCTGCCTGCGTCAGCGCGTGGTGTATTTCGATTTTGACAAATCCACGATCAAGCCCGAGTTCCAGCAGATCATGGCGTGCCACGCCAAGTACCTGCAGGATCGTCCGAGTGCCCACATCCGTCTGGAAGGCAACACCGACGAGCGCGGTTCGCGCGAGTACAACCTGGGCCTGGGTGAGCGTCGCGGCAATGCCGTCGAGGCCGCACTGGAGGCCAACGGTGCTTCGGCCAGCCAGATCACGGTGGTCAGCTACGGTGAAGGTCGTCCGGTGTGCCGCGAGCATACCCAGAGCTGCTGGGCCAAGAACCGTCGCGTCAACATCGTTTACACCTCCAAGTAATGAGACTGCCTATGGCCATCCAGCCATGGGCCAGCCTTGGTGCGACGGCCGCCGTATGTGCGGCCGTCGTGCTGTTTGCCGCTGGCCCCGCCCAAGCCCAGGTCACGCCTGCGCGTCAGGCCACTTCGTCGCAACCTCCCGCGACCAGTGCGCCGGCGGCGGCTTCGAACCAACCCACGGCGCTGGTCAACCAGATCCAGATGCTGATGCAGCAGAACCGGCAATTGGTGGGGCAGGTCGAGGACTTGCAGCATCAGGTCCAGCAGCTCAAGGAAATCAGCAAAGAGCAGTACGTGGCGCTGGATACGCGCATCGACCGTCTCGAAAAGGCGGGTTCCTCGGCGGCGGCAAAGACGCCGGCGGCTGCCAGCAAGAAACCGGCAACGTCCCCGAAGCATGGCCCCGCGACGGCAACCACCGCCGGGAAGGCGGCGCCGGCCACGGCCAGCTCGACGGGTGCTTCGCCGGCTGACGCGCAACAGGCCTACACGACGGCGTTCAATGCCCTGCGTGCGGGTGATTTTGTCACCTCGTCGCGTGATTTTCGGGCTTTCATCAAGCAGTACCCGGACGACAAGCTCACGCCCAACGCGTGGTATTGGCTGGGCGAATCGTATTACGTCACCCAGAATTATCCGCAGGCGCTGGCAGCCTTCGACCAGGTGGTGACGCATTTTCCGGACAGCGGCAAGGCTCCCGGCGCGCTGTTGAAGAAAGGTTACGCGCAGTACGCCCTCAAGGACGTGACCGGCGCGCAAACCACCTTGCAGCAAGTGATTTCGCGTTACCACGGCAGTTCGGTCGCCGATCTGGCCAAGCAGCGCCTGGCCGACATCAAGTTGCAGCAACAGTTGCACTAGAATGGCGGCATGAGTAGTGAGCTTGCGGCCGCCGATGCGGCCGAATCAGCGTGCGCGCCACGTTTGCGCATCGCGGAAATATTCCATTCCATCCAGGGCGAGGCCGACGCGGTCGGCTGGCCCACGGTGTTCGTGCGCCTGACCGGTTGCCCGCTGCGTTGCGTGTGGTGCGATACCGAATACGCGTTCCACGGCGGGCAATGGCATGACATTGACGAGATCATGCGCGAGGTGGCCGGCTACGGCGCGCACCACGTGTGCGTGACCGGCGGCGAGCCGCTGGCGCAGAAGCGCTGCGTGATCCTGCTGCAACAATTGTGCGATGCCGGCTACGACGTGTCGCTGGAAACCTCCGGTTCCATCGATGTCGCCGGCGTCGATCCACGCGTGCACAAGGTGATGGATCTCAAGGCGCCAGGTTCGGGCGAATGCGCGCGCAACCTGTGGAGCAACCTTGCACTCATTACGCCGCGCGACCAGATCAAGATCGTCATCGCCGATCGTGCCGATTACGACTGGGCTTGCGAAAAACTGCGTGAGCACGCGCTGGCCGACCTGACGCAAGTGCTGTTTTCACCGGTGGCGGGCAAGCTTGTGCCGCGTCAACTGGCCGACTGGATCCTCGCTGACCGCCTGCCGGTGCGCCTGCAGCTGCAATTGCACAAATACCTGTGGGGCGATGTGCCGGGGCATTGAGCCGCTCCTGCGTCAGCCGCCGTTTTCCGCACGGGAAATTCCGCATGAACGAACCCCACACCCCTGCACTGTTTGCATTGCGCGCCGATTGGCGCCTCATCGTGAAATATTCCCATGACTGACACTTCCACACGCAAGGCCGTCGTACTGGTTTCCGGCGGCATGGATTCGGCCACCGTCGTGGCCATGGCCCGCGAGCGGGGCTTTGCGGTCTATGCGCTGAGCGTCGCCTACGGCCAGCGCCACGTGTCCGAGCTGGCCGCGTCCGACCGGGTGTGCAAGATGCTCGGCGTGGTCGAGCACAAGACCGTCAACATCGATCTGCGCAGCATTGGCGGTTCGGCATTGACGGCCGACATCGACGTGCCGACCGACGCCGGCGACGCCGACGAAAACCATATCCCGGTCACCTACGTGCCGGCGCGCAACACCATCATGCTGTCCGTGGCGCTGGGCTGGGCCGAGGTGCTGGGTTCGGCCGACATCTTCTGCGGCGTCAACGCCGTGGATTATTCCGGCTACCCCGATTGCCGCCCGGCCTTTCTCGAAGCGTTCGAAAAGCTGGCCAACCTGGCGACCAAGGCGGGCGTGGAAGGCGCCGGCATTCGCGTGCATGCGCCGTTGATGTCCATGAGCAAGGCCGACATCGCGCGCGAAGGCGTGCGCCTGGGTGTGGACTACAGCCAGACCGTCAGTTGCTACCAGGCCGACGAGGACGGTCGTGCCTGCGGTCATTGCGATGCGTGCCTGTTGCGTGCCGAAGGGTTCCGCCAGGCCGGCATTGCCGATCCGACACACTACCGCTGATCGCATCAACCCATTAGAATGTGCGGCTTCGCGCCGCTTGAACATCCTTCTGGCGTGATGCGGGCCGTTAGCTCAGCTGGTAGAGCACCGGACTTTTAATCCGATGGTCGAGGGTTCGAGCCCCTCACGGCCCACCATTTCAACCCGCACGGCACAATGCCTTGCGGGTTTTTTCTTGGTGGCCGGTTTTTCGATGCGGCGAGGCATCGTTGCCATGGCCATCGGCAAGGCGTCGCCGTCCGGCGTTTGGGTTTCGAGGTCAGCTCATGGACAATTTTCGGCAGCGGTTTTTCTTTCCCGACACGGACCTGCGTGGCGAATACGTGCGCCTGGAGAGCGCGCTGACGCCGGTGCTGCACGCGCGCGACTATCCGCTGGAAATCCAGAGCCAGCTGGCCGAGGCGCAAGTGGCCGCGTGTCTGCTGGCCGGCACGCTGAAATTTGAAGGTCGCCTCACGTTGCAGGCGCGCGGCAAGGGCGAGTTGTCCCTGTTGCTGGCCGAAGCCACGCACGACAACACGTTGCGCGGCCTGGCACTGTGGCACGAGCCGATGGCGCAAGGCGCATTGCCCGACCTGAAAACCCTGCTCGGCGACGAGGCGATCATGGTGATCACGCTCAAGCCGGAACAGGGCAAGGATTACCAGAGCCTGGTGCCGCTGGCCGCGAGCGATCTGGCGGCGTGCCTGAAAGACTATTTCGACCAGTCCGAGCAGTTGCCGACGTTCATCCGGCTGGCTTTCGGCAACGGCCGGGCGAGCGGGCTGCTGCTGCAGCAGATGCCCGAGCAGGTGGCCGATCGGCAAGCCAATGACGGCCAGTGGCAGACGCTGCAGACCCTGGCGCAGACGCTGAGCGCGGAAGAATTGCTCAGCCTGCCGCTGGATACCATCCTGTATCGCCTGTTCCACGAGATGCCGCCGCAATTGGCGCCGCCGACCGGGCTGCGTTTCGCCTGCACCTGCAACCGCGAAAAAGTCGAGAAGATGCTGGTTTCACTGGGCGCGGACGAAATCAAGTCCATGCTGGACGAACAGGGGCAGGCCGATGTGCGTTGTGACTTCTGCCAGCACAACGAACATTTCGATGGTGACCAGTTGCGCGCGCTGATCGATCAGGTTGCCGGGCACTGATCCGCGCTCGTCCGGCCGCCGGTTTGCGATAGCCCTCAGTGGGCGCTCGCCTTGCGTCCTTGCCACCAGTTTTTCAGCCCGACGAACACGCCGGGCAGCAGTGAAATGACGATGATGCCCAGCAGCGCCGCCGTGAAATTGCGTTGCACCCAGGCGATGTTGCCGAACAGGTAACCGGCCACCGCAACGACGACCACCCAAGTGATGGCGCCGGTGACGTTCCACATCGCGAAGCGCCGATAGGACATGGCGCCCATGCCGGCCACGAATGGCGCCAGCGTGCGGATGATGGGCACGAAGCGCGCCAGGAAAATGGTCTTGCCGCCGTGGCGTTCAAAAAACTCGTGCGTCAGGCGCAGGTGTTCGGCCTTGGGCCAGCGCCAGCCCTTGGCCAGGATGCGGTGGCCAAAACGACTGCCCAACCAGAAATTGAGCGCGTCGCCGAGGACGGCGGCGACAATCAGCAATGGCATGACCACGCTCAATGGAAACGCGCCGCGTGCGGCGATGGCGCCGGCCACGAACAGCAGCGAGTCGCCCGGCAAAAACGGCAGGATCACCACCCCGGTCTCGATGAAGATGATGGAAAACAGCAGCACGTAGACCCATGCGCCGTGCACCTGGCTGAATGCCAGCAAGTGGACGTCGAGGTGCAGCAGCCAATTGATGAGATGGGTAATCACGTTGCCGATCCGTCGCCGCCCGGGCAGTACAAGCCAAAAGCCGGCAGTGTAGTGCTTTGCACTGCGTGGTGCGGCGATGCCTGGACAGCCATGTGGAGACACCTTGTCGTTTGCGTTGGGTCAAGTACTGGCCGGTGGCGTCATCCGGCATGCGGTAAAATGGCCACTTTCACATGAAAAAATGCCATGAGTGAACGCCTTTCCGCCGGCGCCCGGTTCCGCGCCGCCGTTGCCGCCGAATCCCCGCTGCAGGTCGTGGGCGCCATTACCGCCTATGCCGGCCTCATGGCCAAGCGCGTGGGCTACAGGGCGCTGTACTTGTCCGGTGGCGGCGTGGCGGCCAATTCGCTGGGCATGCCCGATCTGGGCATTTCGACCATGGAAGACGTGCTGACCGACGCGCGCCGCGTGGTCGAGGCCACGCAATTGCCGCTGCTGGTCGACATCGACACCGGCTGGGGCGGCGCGTTCAACATCGCGCGCACCATCCGCAGCTTCGAGCGCGTGGGCGTGGCGGCCGTGCACATGGAAGACCAGGTTGGCCAGAAGCGTTGCGGCCATCGGCCGAACAAGGAAGTGGTGTCCAAGGCCGAAATGGTCGACCGCGTGAAGGCGGCCGTGGATGGCCGCACGGACGACAATTTCGTCATCATGGCGCGCACCGACGCGGCCGGTAAAGAGGGCATTGACGCGGCCATCGAGCGTGCCGTGGCCTATGTCGAGGCCGGCGCGGACATGATCTTCCCCGAGGCCATGGGCACGCTGGACAATTACCGCAAGTTCAAGGCCGCGGTGAAGGTGCCGATCCTGGCCAACCTGACCGAGTTCGGCAAGACGCCGTTCTTTACCGTGGACGAGCTGCGCGACGCCGATGTCGACATCGCGCTGTACTGCTGCGGTGCCTATCGCGCCATGAACAAGGCCGCGCTGGGTTTTTACGAAACCGTGCGCCGTGACGGCACGCAGAAGGCGTATGTTCCGCAGATGCAGACGCGCGAGGAACTGTACGATTTTCTCGGCTATCACGCGTACGAAGACAAATTGGACAGCCTGTTTGCCGGCAAGGATGCCAAGACACCGTAGGAGCGCGCCTGCGCGCGATGGATCTTGCGGAAAATCACACATCCGTCGCCCGCAGGCGGGCTCCTACAACAACACAACCGGCAAGGATGCCAGCTGACAATTCAAGACACCGCAGGAGCGCGCCTGCGCGCGATGGATCTTGCGGGTAACCGTGTATCAATCGCCCGCAGGTGGGCTCCTGCAAATAAAGACGCAACCAGCCTTTGGAGAGCATCAAGATGACTGACAGCACCGAAACCCAGCCGCGCAAGGCCAAGAAATCCGTTGCCCTGTCGGGCGTTGCCGCCGGCAATACGGCCATCTGCACGGTCGGCCGCAGCGGCAACGATCTGCATTACCGCGGTTACGACATCAACGATCTGGCCACCAAGTCCAGCTTCGAGGCCGTGGCGCATTTGCTGGTGCATGGCGTGTTGCCGACTTGGCACGAGCTCAACGCCTACCGCGCCAAGTTGAAGACCATGCGCGGCCTGCCGGCGTCGGTCAAAGCCGTGCTGGAGCAGTTGCCGGCCTCGACCCACCCGATGGACGTGCTGCGCACGGGCTGCTCGGTGGTGGGCACGGTGCTGCCGGAAAAAGACGACCACAACATCACCGGTGCGCGCCAGATCGCCGACCGCATGATCGCCTGCTTCGGCTCGATCCTGCTGTACTGGTACCACTTCAGCCACAGCGGCAAGCGCATCGACACCGAGACCGACGATGACACCACGGCCGGCCATTTCCTGCACTTGCTGCACGGCAAGGAGCCGACCGAATTGCAGGTCGACAGCCTCGACAAGTCGATGATTCTGTACGCCGAGCACGAGTTCAACGCGTCCACGTTCACCGGCCGCGTCATCGCCGGCACCGGTTCGGATTTCTATTCGGCCCTGACCGGCGCCATCGGCGCGCTGCGTGGTCCCAAGCATGGCGGCGCCAATGAAGTGGCGATGGAAATCATCAGCCGCTACCGCAGTGCCGACGAAGCCGAGACCGACATCCGCCGTCGCGTCGAGGCCAAGGAAATCGTCATCGGCTTCGGCCATCCGGTGTACACCATCGGCGATCCGCGCAACCCCATCATCAAGGAAATCAGCCGCAAGCTGTGCGCCGAGGGTGGCAACCCGGCATTGTTCGAGATTTCCGAGCGCATCGAGAACGTCATGATGGACATGAAGAAGATGTTCCCGAACCTCGACTGGTACTCGGCCAGCGCCTACCACATGCTGGGCGTGCCGACGGCCATGTTCACGCCGCTGTTCGTGATTGCCCGCACCACCGGCTGGAGCGCGCACATCATCGAGCAGCGCATCGACGGCAAGATCATCCGTCCGAGCGCCAACTACGTCGGCCCGGAAGACCTGGTGTTCACGCCGATCGAGAAGCGCTGAGCCGCGACAGCCGCTGTCCTGGCTGAACAAAAACGCCGCGTCGCAGGATGCGGCGTTTTTGTTTGCCCGGGCATGCGCGAAGATAAGGGCCAGTCGAGCTTGCGATTCGGGGAGTGGCCTTTGACGCGTGCAGGAGAGGTTTTCGTGAAGGGTGCCGGCCGGTGCCGGCATGCATGGCTGGTTTGGGCACTGGCGCTGGTGGCCTTGCCGGCCTGGGCGCAACGCGCGCCCGTGCTGGATCACTTCGACGTGGGCATCGGCAGCTATTACGCCACCAGCAGCACGACGCTTGGCGGTGGCCTGCCGCAAGGCCTGTTCAACACCAGCGTCAATCTGGAAGATGACCTGGGTTTCGACAACAGCGAATCCCTGCCGCGCGTGCGGGCCGACTGGCTGGTCGGCGAGCATCAGGGTTTGTCGCTCGATTACTACCGTTACAGTCGCGCCAGTGGCCGGCGATGGCAGCGCACGCTCAACGTGCAGGGCCAAAGCTATGCGCTGGATGCGGCCTTGCATGGGCGCGTGTCGTTCGCCTTTGGCAGCCTGGCGTGGCGCTGGTGGTTTGGCGATGACGAGGATGCGTTCGGATTGGGCATTGGCGCCAGCCATTACCGCGCCTCGGGCAGCATTGCCGGTCATCTCGACGTCAATGGTCAGCAGCAAGCGTCATTGGATGCCGATACCGGCACCAGCGCGTGGGCACCGTTGCTGCAGGTGGGTTGGCGGCACGCCATCAACCGGCATTGGCGCGTGTATTTCGATGCCGCCGGGGTCTACAAAAACGGCGGCAAATTGCACGGCCACGTCTACAACGCGTCGTTGGGCGTGCGCTGGATGCCGCTGGCGCACTGGGCGCTGGCATTGGAGTACGGCGTCAATTCCATCCACGTGGCGCAGTCGCACCGTTATTACGCGGACAGCCTGGACGTGCAACTGTACGGGCCGTCCGCGTTTGTCTATTGGCGGTT
The DNA here is from genome assembly GCA_036379395.1 of Rhodanobacteraceae bacterium. Taxonomy (GTDB): domain Bacteria; phylum Pseudomonadota; class Gammaproteobacteria; order Xanthomonadales; family Rhodanobacteraceae; genus Oleiagrimonas. The sequence goes on from DASVGR010000113.1 coordinate 9,389, forward strand.
TTGAGCCGCGTAGGAGCCGGCCTGCCGGCGATGGATCT
>DASVGR010000114.1:0-16245 GCA_036379395.1 Rhodanobacteraceae bacterium
TCGGTGGTCAGATGCAGCGACCACACGTTGTCCAACGGGCTGTCGACATTCAGATAGAACCGTTTCACGTCCAGGCCGGTGCCCGTGGCATCGGTCTTGCCGATGTTGCTGTTGGTCTGGTCGATGTGCGTGAAGTCGACAAACATCTTGCCGGAAACATGGATGTCGCCCGGCTGGGTGTCGTTTGACGCGGCGTGAGCTCCGGCACACCCCAGTCCCAGCACGGTGGCCAGGCTGACGGCAGCGAGTCTGCGATACATGGGAAGCACTCCTGATGGTGGACGAGGGGCTTGCCGTGGCCCAGGCACCTGAACCCGGCGGCGTGCACACCATTGCCCACGCACATGACAAACGTGTTCCAGGCAGATGAAACATTCGTGACCACGCGGTGCCCGTCCTGCTGTCACAAAACTGCCATGCCGCCCTCATGAATCTGCAATATGCATGGCCTACAAAGGTGCCCGAACGAACAACGTTCGCCACCTCCGGGAAACCATCGTGATCAAGCATCCGAAAGTTTGCATTCTCTTCGCCGCGCTGGCCTGTTCGCTGTCCGTCGGCGCCTTTGCCACGGACGTCACCGGTGCCGGTTCGAGCTTCGTTTATCCCGTGCTGTCGAAGTGGTCGGCCGCCTATGCGGCCAAAACCGGCGACCGCGTCAACTATCAGTCCATCGGTTCGGGCGGCGGCATTGCCCAGATCAAGGCCGGTACCGTCGATTTCGGCGCTTCCGACAAGCCGCTGGATCAGGCCACGCTCGCCAAGTTTGGCCTGGGCCAGTTCCCCGACGTGATCGGCGGCATCGTGCCGGTATTCAACGTTGCGGGCGTGCCGGCCGGCAAGCTGGTCCTGGATGGCACCACTCTGGCCGATATTTTTTTGGGCAAGATCACCCGCTGGAACGACCCTCGCGTCGCCAGGCTGAATCCGGGCCTGCACTTGCCCGATGCAGCCATTACCGTGGTGCATCGCTCGGATGGGTCAGGCACCAGTTACAACTTCACCAACTATCTGTCCAAGGTCAGTGCGGCCTGGAAGGCCAAGGTCGGTGAAGGTACCGCGGTCGACTGGCCCGTCGGCATCGGCGGCAAGGGCAACCAGGGCGTGTCGGCTTATGTCAAGCAGATCAGGAACTCGATCGGCTATGTCGAATACGCCTATGCCTTGCAGAACCACATCGATTATGCGGCCATGAAAAATGCCGCGGGCAATGTGGTCAAACCCGACTTCACATCGTTCCAGGCTGCCGCCGCCACGGCCGACTGGAAGCACGCCAGAAATTTCCAGTTGCTGATCACCAACGCACCGGGGGCCAAGGCCTGGCCGATCACCGCCACGTCCTGGGTCATCATGTACAAGAAGCCCCGAAATCCGGAACACGCCAAAGTGGTGATGAGCTTCTTCAAGTGGTCCTACAACCATGGGCAGGAGCAGGCGCGATCGCTGGACTACGTGCCGTTGCCGCCGAATCTGGTGCGCCAGATCGAGCATTACTGGAAAACCCAGTACCAGCCGTGATCCACATCGGCACCCGGGAGAGCATTGCTCGACAGCGATGTTCTTCCTGGTCATCGCAGCCGCGGTGCGTGCAGCCGTTCGACGCGACATGCACCGTGGCGACACTTTTCCATCTCCGGATAACGTCAGCATGTCAGCCAGCAATGCCCGGATACACGCGTCCGACGTGAACCAGCGTGCCCGCAAGGACACGCGCCTTGACGCCGCCTTTCGCCGTCTGCTTCTGTGCTGCGCGTTGCTGGTGCTGGCAGCGCTGCTGGGCGCGGCCTTGTCGACCTTGTGGGGCGGCCGGGACATTTTCATCAAGCAGGGCCTGTCTTTCCTGACCAGCAGCGCATGGGATCCGGTGACCAACCACTACGGTGCGCTGGCGCCAGTCTTCGGCACCCTGATCACTTCCCTGATTGCCATCGTCCTGGCCGCGCCGCTCAGCTTCGGCATTGCCTTGTTTCTGACCGAGATCGCCCCGTCCTGGATGCGCGGACCGATCGCCGCCGCCGTCGAATTGCTGGCGGCCATTCCTTCCATCGTCTACGGCATGTGGGGGCTGTTCGTGTTTGTGCCGTTCATGGCGGGCATCGAACCGGCCTTGAGCGACACGCTCGGAAGACTTCCTTTGGTCGGCAAGCTGTTCCAGGGGCCGCCGCTGGGGCTTGGCATCCTGACGGCCGGCATGGTGCTGGCGATCATGATCCTGCCTTTCATCACCGCGGTCATGCGTGAAGTTTTCCGGACCGTGCCCGTGCAGTTGAAAGAGTCCGCCCATGCGCTGGGGTCCACGACCTGGGAAGTGGTCTGGGACATCGTCCTGCCGCATACCCGTTCGGCGGTGATCGGCGGCATTTTTCTGGGACTGGGACGTGCATTGGGTGAAACCATGGCGGTGACCTTCGTGATCGGCAACGCCTACGACATCCCCCGTTCGCTGCTGATGCCAGGCAGCACCATCGCCTCGTCCATCGCCAACGAATTCAACGAGGCTGTCGGGCTGCATCGTTCGGCACTGATCGCGCTTGGCTTTCTGTTGTTCGTGGTCACCTTTGTCGTGCTGCTGATCGCACGCCTGATGCTGCGCCGGCTGGCCCGGCGGGAGGGCAACTGATGTCGGTCGCATCGCGCCTTTACGCCCGCCGGCGGATCATCAACATCGCGGCCATGATCCTGAGCGGCGTGGCCACGGTCATCGGCTTGTTGTTCCTGGCCTGGATCCTCTGGGTCACGCTGGAAAACGGCATCCAGGCGCTGAATCCGAAACTGTTCACCAGGATCACTGCGTACGGTGCCGATGGCGGGCTTGCCAACGCCATCATCGGCAGCATCGGCATGGACGTGCTGGCGCTGCTGATCTGCGCGCCGATCGGCGTGCTTGCCGGCGCCTGGCTGGCCGAATACGCGTCCACGTCCCGGTTTGGCCATGCGATCCGCTTCGTCAACGACATCCTGCTGTCGGCACCGTCGATCGTGCTGGGCTTGCTGGTCTACATGATCGTGGTCCGGCCGATGTCGGACCTGACCCACGGGGCGGTTTCGTTCTCGGGCCTTGCCGGCGCCATCGCCCTGGCCCTGATTGGCCTGCCGGTGATCGTGCGCACGACCGACGAAATGCTGCGCCTGATACCGGGCACCTTGCGCGAAGCCGCGCTGTCGCTGGGTATCCCGCAATGGAAACTGACCGTGCAGATACTGATGCGTGCAGCCATGTCGGGCATCCTCACCGGCATCGCGCTGGGCCTGGCGCGCTTGGCCGGCGAAACAGCACCGCTGCTGTTCACGGCCTTCGGCAACATCTTCATGACCTTCAGCCCATTGAGCAAGACCGCCAGCGTGCCGCAGGTCATCTACGAATACACCGGCGATCCCTCGCCGCAAATGCATGCCATCGCCTGGGCCGGCGCCTTGCTGATCATTGTGTTCGTGTTCGCGCTGAGCCTGCTTTCCCGCCTGTTTCTTTCCCGCAAAAAGGTGAGCCATGACTGACCTTGCCGCCACCACCACGAACGCTTCCATGACCGGAAAAACTGCCGACCATGTCAAGCTCAAGGTGCGCGATCTCCATTTTTACTATCGGGATTTCCATGCGCTGGATGCTATCTGCATGGACATTCCCGCACACAAGGTCACCGCCATCATCGGCCCCTCCGGATGCGGCAAGTCCACCTTGCTGCGCATATTCAATCGCATCTATGCCCTGTATCCGGGATTGCGCGCCGAGGGCAGGGTGGAACTCGACGGGTGCAATGTTCTTGATCCCGGCTACTCGATGAATCATCTGCGCACCAGGGTCGGCATGGTGTTCCAGAAACCGGTGCCATTCCCGATGACCATTTACGAGAACGTCGCCTACGGCATTCGCCATCACCGAAAGCTCAAGCGCGGGGACCTGGACGCATGTGTCGAACAATCGCTGCGCGGCGCGGCCTTGTGGGACGAGGTCAAGGACAAGCTGGGCAAGAGCGCGCTGGACCTGTCCGGTGGACAGCAGCAGCGCTTGTGCATCGCCCGCACCATCGCGCTCAAGCCCGACGTGCTGCTGCTGGACGAACCCACCTCGGCGCTTGATCCGATCGCCACGGGGCACATCGAGCAGCTGGTCGAAGAGCTGAAACGCGACTTCACCATCGTCATGGTGACGCACAACATGCAACAAGCCGCGCGCGTGTCCGACCAGACCGCCTTCATGTACATGGGCACGCTGGTCGAATACGACGCCACCGCCACCTTGTTCACACGCCCGTCGCAAAAGCGGACTGAGGACTACATCACCGGGCGCTTCGGGTGAGCCTGATCTGCCGGCAAGCCATCAACGAGACGATGACCATGAGCACCGATCACATCATCAAGAGCTACGACGACGAAATGACCCGCTTGGCCGGCGAACTGATGCGCATGGGAGGCATGGCCGTTGACCAGCTGCAGACGGCCATCACGCTGGTCAGGAACCCCCGGACAGCAAGGGCCGTGCAAGTGGTGGAGGCCGATACCCCCATCGACATGCTGGAACGCACCATCGACACCGACGCGGTTCGCTTGCTGGCCCTGCGCGCACCCATGGCCAGCGACCTGCGCCAAGTGTTCGCGGCCTTGCGCATTGCCAGCGACCTCGAGCGCATCGGCGACTACGCGGTCGGCATTGCCAGACGCACCATGGCGTTGGTCGTCGCCGCACCCGAGAATCCGTTGCAGCGCCTGGAACACATGGCCGACTTGGCACTTGCCGCCGTACGCGAAGCCCTGGACGCCTACCATGAGCAGGACACGACACGTGCCCGCCGCGTCTGGATCGGCGATACGTCCCTGGACGAAGCCTGGACGGACCTTTTCCGCGAACTGCTCGCCTGCATGCGCGACGACGCAAGCAACATCCCCACTTGCGCCCAAATGTTGTTCATGGCCAAGCACGTCGAACGCATAGGCGACCACGCCACCAACATTGCCGAACACGTGTGGTATGCCGTCAAAGGCGAAATCATGCCGTCGCCATGACAGCATCGATTGCCGCATCAGGCGGGGATTACCGGAGGGTTACCAGACGATACTGCGAGCGGTCCGCATTGAAAGTGTGAGTTGGTACCCGCTCATGGCCCCAATCGCCAGCGCGACCGCGTGGGCCGTGTCGACTTTCTCCCGGAAAGGACATCGAAAGGTGGGGCACGCAGACTGCGTGGCATCTTCCCATGCCGCAGGAGCTGCACTTGTCTGAGTGGACGATCGTTTGTGATTTCGACGGAACCATCGTCGCTGACGATGTGATCGACGTGTTGCTGCGACGTTTCGGTCGCTCGGGCTGGGAGCAGCTGGAGGCCGATTGGCGTGCAGGGCGGATCGGATCGCGCGAGTGCATGAGCGGGCAGGTCGCGTTGCTGGATATGGATTGCGCGCAGCTGGATGCGTGTCTTGCCGATTTTCATGTGGATACCGCGTTTGGCCAATTCGTCGAGACCGCGCATGACAACGGCGTGCCGGTATGCATCGCCAGCGACGGTCTCGATTACGCCATCAGCGCGATTCTGGAACGGCATGCCCTTCATGACCTGACGTTTGCGGCCAACCATTTGGTGCCCAACGGACCGCGTGCCTGGCAATTGACTTCACCGTTCCAGCGACCGGCCTGCCAAAGCGGAACGTGCAAGTGTGCGGTCGTCGAGCGCAGTCGGCGCGCTGGTGAGAAGGTGCTGCTGGTCGGTGATGGTGCGTCGGATTTTTGCGCGGCGGAACAGGTGGATCTTGTATTTGGCAAGCCCAAACTGGCGCAATTTTGCCGCGCTCACCACGTGCCGCACGTGTCTGTCGATGATTTCGACGACGCCACGGCCGCATTGCGGCAATTGCTTGATCGAGAAGCCGATGGCAACCAGTTTGCCGCCCAAGTCGCCCTTTCTGTCTGAATTTTACTACCCAGGGTTTTTGCATGAACGTTTACGACAAAAATGTCGACGTGGCCGTCGGCGATGCCAGCCTGCTTGCTGATGAAGCGCGCTACAGCTCTTTCGGGGATACCGTGCATTACGTTGATCCACCGAAGATCTTTCGCCGCTGCGAAGGCAGCTACATGTACGACAGTGCGGACGTGCCATTTCTTGATTTGCAAATGTGGTACTCGGCCGTCAATTTCGGCTACGGCAATCGCCGTCTGAACGATGCGCTCAAACGCCAAATCGACTTGTTGCCGCAAGTGGCCAGCCAGTATTTGCATCCGACGCGCATCGAGTTGGCCAAGACCATCGCCGTGGACATGCAACAAAAATTCGGGCTCCCGGGGCGCGTGCATTTCAACGTCGGCGGAGCCCAGGCCATCGAAGATTCGCTCAAGGTCGTGCGCAACGCGTGCAATGGCAAAAGCCTCATGTTCGCGTTTGAGGGGGGGTACCACGGCCGCACGCTGGGAGCGTCGGCCATCACGTCGAGCTACCGCTATCGCCGCCGGTTTGGCCACTTTGGCGAACGCGCGATGTTTATTCCTTTCCCATACCCGTTCCGTCGTCCCAAGGGCATGACGCCAGAGGAATATTCCGACCATTGCGTACGTCAATTCGCACGCCTTTTCGAGACCGAATACAACGGCGTGTGGGACCCGAAAGTCGGGCAGGCCGAATATGCGGCTTTTTACGTCGAGCCCATCCAAGGGACGGGCGGCTACGTGATTCCACCGAGAAATTTCTTTCGCGATCTCAAGAAGGTGCTCGACCAGTACGGCATTCTGCTGGTGGTCGACGAGATCCAGATGGGCTTTTGGCGAACCGGCAAACTATGGTCAATCGAACATTTTGGCGTGACCCCGGATGTGCTGGTCTTCGGCAAGGCGCTGACCAATGGGCTCAATCCGTTGTCAGGCCTGTGGGCACGAGAAGAGTTGATCAATCCGACTGTGTTCCCCCCGGGCTCCACGCACTCGACGTTCAATTCCAATCCGCTGGGCACATCGCTGGGTCTTGAAGTGCTGAAGATGGGGCACGAACTTGATTACGCCACGTCAGTGCCAAAGAAGGGTGCGTATTTTCTGGAAGGCCTCAAGGACTTGCAGAAACGACACAAGGAAATCGGTGATGTTGATGGGCTGGGTTTGGCGTTGCGTGCGGAAATCTGCACCGACGACGGCTTTACGCCCAACAGGCAACTGCTTGATCGGATGGTTGATATTGGCCTGGCCGGCGGTTTGGAACACAACGGCAAGCCGATCGGCCTGGTTCTGGATGTTGGCGGCTGGTACAAAAACGTGATCACGTTGGCACCGTCGCTGGAAATAAGCTACGAAGAAATTGACCTTGCCATTGCGCTGCTCGACCAGCTGTTGATGCGCGCCAAGCGCAGCATGTGACGATACGTGAAAATGGATCTGCCGGCTGTGAGTGGGCGACATATGCGAACAGCCGGCGTTTTCGTTTGTGCGAGAACGCCGGATTTGTCGAGGTCAGATGCGGGTCAGTGCGAGTACGGCATTCAGACCGCCGAATGCAAACGAATTGGACAAGGCCGCGCGCACGTTATGCGGGCGAGCTTCGTTGGGCACGTAGTCCAGGTCGCATTCCGGGTCGGGGTCGATGAAATTGGCGGTGGGCGGCACCACACCTTCATTGAGCGCGCCGAGTACGGCTATCAGCTCCAGGGCACCTGCCGCTCCCAGAGCATGCCCATGCACGGCTTTGGTGGAAGAAATGGCAAGCCGTTGGGCGTGATTGCCGAAAACCTTGTGGATGGCGCGTGTTTCGGTGGGGTCGTTGGCCGGCGTGGCCGTACCGTGCGCATTGATGTAGTCGATATCCGTGGCATTGAGCCCGGCATCGTCAAGTGCGGCCTGCACGGCTTGCGCGGCCCCCGTATCGGCCGGGGCCACCATGTCTCCGGCGTCTGCCGACATGCCGGCGCCGGCCAGTTCGGCAAGTACCGTCGCGCCGCGCGCCTGTGCATGTTCGAGGGTTTCCAGCACAAACATGCCCGAACCTTCGCCCAGAACCAGACCTCGGCGTTGTTTGCAAAACGGCCGGCAGGTGTCATCGGCCAAGATGCGCATGGCTTCCCACGCGCGCAGGATGCCGTAGGTGATACAGGCCTCGGTGCCGCCAGCCAGTGCGGCAACGGCTCGCCCGGAGCGGATCAGCATGAGTGCTTGGGCAATGGCGTGGTTGGACGAGGCGCACGCGCTGGTGACGGCAAACGTGGGCCCCTTGATGCCGAATTCGATGCTGACTTGGGACGCGGGCGCATTGGCCATGCTGCGAGCAATCGTCATGGGGTGCAAGCGCGTGTCGCCCTTGGCGTAGAGCTTTTGCGAACTTGCATCGTGGGTTTGTTCGCCGCCAATGCCGGTACCGATGATGCAGGCGGTGTGCTGGGCGAGGTCTGCCGTGGAAAAGTCGATGCCCGATTGCGCGACAGCTTCGCGGGCCGCGACCAGCGCAAATTGCGATACAGGGTCGAGCAGGGAAAGCCGTCTGGTTTCAAAGTGGGCCGTGGCGTCGAAACCGTCGACTTGCGCCGCCACGCGGACACGCAAAGCGGACTCGTCGAAGCCGCGCAGTGGCGCAATGGCCGAACGTCCCTCGCGCATGCCTTGCCAGCATTCGGATGCGTTATGGCCAAGCGCGCTGATGGCGCCCATGCCGGTGATGACCACGCGGTGCATTATGCGGTACTCCTGATCGTGAGGACGGGGTGGGGGCGGCCTGCTTCAATCGGCAGCGGGCGCCGCCGCGTTTGCCTTGGCGTCCAGCGCCGATTGAACGGCATTGACCAGGCCTTGCACGGAATCGGTATCGAAGTTGGGATCGCGATCGGGCAGGGTGACATCAAAATGCTCTTCAATGTCGAAGATGATTTCGATGGCATCGAGCGAATCGACGCCGAGATCTTTGAGTGTGGCTTCGGGCTTGAGCACCGTTTTGTCGATGCCGTCATGCTTGGCAATCAGTTCGAGGACTTGTTGTTGTATGGATGGACTCATGATGAAGCTCCCGTGAGCACCACCGGGCAATGGTCGTCGGGTACGACCCACAGGGCGTCGAGAAGGCCCGAATCCGGTGCGCGGTGGTGGCATGATGCCTGTTGAAATTACTCGCCAGCCTAGGCTGCCAACCTTGCAAGCGCCTTTCGTCAACGCGTTGGAGCCGACAGCGATGATGCGCCATTTCATGGCCCATCCGCCTCAGGGGTTCGAAGTCGCGTATTCGACGGGAGACGCGCCAGTATTCTCCACCCGGTTTGATTTGCTGACTACCGCCGACGCGGCATGGCGGGAGCGGGTGCGGTCTTGGCCCGGGTTTCGCCATTGGCAACGATTGCTGCAGCCGCGAACCTGCTTTGTGGGCAGTACCGTGAGCGAGTACGCGTGGTTGCCGCGCCATGCCGAACCGGACAGGTTGGCAAATGATCTGGTGGCTGCACATGGTCGTCGGTATCCTTTTTTCATCATCAAGGACTTGCCGCAAGATTCACCATTGCTGAGTGCAGACGACAATGCGTGGAATGACGCATTTGCAGCCGCCTGTGAGCGGGCCGGTTTTGTGCTGTTGGAAGGGCAGGCGCTGGCGTGGGTGCCGATTGACTTTGCCGATGCCGATGCCTATCTGGCACGCCTGTCGCGTGGAGCCAGGCGCAACATCCGACGCAAATTACGTGTACGTGAAGAGCTGGAAATCGAACGGTTGCCCACCGGGTGCGCCGCCTTCGACGACGATGCCTTTTTGGCTGAAATCCACGCGTTGTACGACAGTGTTTACGCTCAAAGCGAACTGCACTTCGATTACCTTGATGCCGGTTTTTTCCGTGCCGTATTGCGGGACAAAAGTTGCGCCGGCGTGGTCTTTACCTATCGACACGCCGGCCGCTTGATCGGCTGGAACTTGTGCTTCGAACATGCCGGCATGTTGGTGGACAAGTACATCGGCCTGCGTTATCCCGACGCGCATGCGTACAACTTGTATGCCGTGAGCTGGATGCACAATATCGAGTACGCGCGCAGGCGTGGTTTGCGTTTTTACGTTGCCGGATGGAGCGATCCGGAAATCAAGGCGCACCTGGGGGCACACATGACCTTTACGCGACATGCCGTGCGTCCTCGAAATCCTTTGGTACGACTGGCATTGCGCCATCTTGCACCGCATTTTGAAAGTGATCGCCAATGGTTCGAGGAGCGTGAGCATGCCAGCGATCGTGCTTGATCTTGATGATTCGATAGGGGCTGTTGCGGAGGCTGTGCGCATCCCTTGTGACGCGCATGCAACAGCTTTGCGCTTTGCCTGTTCGCGGCGTGCGCTGAATGCCTTTGCGCATGAGTTGGATGACAAGTTGCCGGTACGTTACGGCACGGTTTTTACCGGTAGTGGCGACTTCCATCACCTCAGCCTGCCGCTCATCGCGCGCGCGGCGGCACGCAGCGGACCGTTGGAAGTGGTGGTGTTCGACAACCACCCGGACAACATGCGTTTCTTGTTCGGCGTGCATTGTGGCTCGTGGGTTCGGCGGGCGGCGTTCTTGCCGGGAGTCGCGCATGTCCACGTAGTGGGCATCACCTCGACCGATATTGGCGCAGGACACGCGTGGGAAAATTACTTGCGCCCGTTGTACGCCGGGCGCGTCACCTATTGGTCGGCAGGCGTTGACACGCGTTGGGCGTGGCGTGTCGGCCTGAAGCGCGCTTTCCGCTCATTTGCCAGCGTCGACAAGTTGCTGGATGCATTTGTTGCGCAGATGGGATCTTCCCGGCGACCGGTGTATCTGTCCATCGACAAAGATGTGCTGAGCACGCAGGCGGCTCGCACCAACTGGGATCAGGGGCAGATGAGTGAAGCAGGGCTGGTTCGCGCGATTGACGTATTGCGCGGACGCGTGGTGGCCAGCGACATCACTGGCGAGGTTTCCGTGGCACAGCTCGGGGTGTGGTGGAAGCGGGCCTTGTCGGCACTGGATCATCAGCCGCCGGTTTTACCGGATGAATTGGCACGTTGGCAGAGCCAGCAACACGCGCTCAATTTGCGTTTGCTGGACGTGATCGATGACGCGTCAATCGATGCTTGAAGCCCGCGCCGCGGCGGCGGCGACGCGCGAGAGGGGGTGGTGCACCAGTACGGCTTTGAGGGTATCGACGATGAAGGTGAACGTTGCTTCATCCATCCACAACGTATTGCTGATGGTAAGCGAACGGGCAGCGAAGTCGCGCGCGTTCGGCACGTTGACCGGGTCAATGAGTGGACGCAGGTAGGCGTAATCGCACAGGGCGTGGATGAACAAGCGGGTGACTCCGACGCCTCGCGTCCACAAGCGCTCAAGCACGGCGTCACGCATTGACTGGCTGGGCAGCAGCAGCAGAAAAAATGGCCAGGTACCGCGCGTGCCGGCGATGTCACCGAAAACGGTGATGCCATGGATTTCGCGCAAGGCTTGTAACCGTGGCAGGGCCTGGGCATGCAGCGCATCGAGAAAAGCCGGCAACCGTGCGGCGGCGCTTGCTGCCACACCGGCACGCCAATGGCTGATGCGATGCAAAGGCGGCGTGAACGAGAAACGGTCTCCGACAGCGCTTGTTGCATCGCCCGCGTGCAGCGCGCGGCGCAGCGGTCGACCGTAGACCAGGCGCAACCCGTTCGGATTGTACAAAGCGGCATAGCCGATCATTTCGATGCAACGACGCCACTCCCATATGGTTGAGCCGGGCAGGTTGGTGGCGAGTGATTGTTGCAATTGAGCACACAGATCCTGTCGGCGAGTAGTGAGAAGTCCGCCCTCGTAGACACTCAGGCCCTTGCCCGCGGCAAAGCTGAAAATGCCGATGTCTCCCATGGCGCCAGCTGGCGTGCCGTCGACGTGGCGTGCGCCCAGTGCTTGCGCGGCGTCCTCGATGACATAAGCACCGCAGGCCGAGGCGCAGGCGGCCGCAGTGGCGACATCGGCGACGCGACCGGCAAGGTGCGTCGGAATGATGGCCAGCGTGGTCGGGCCGCACAATCGCGCCAGGGCGTTCGGGTCCATGTCGAAGTGATCGCGACGCAGATCGCACAGGCGCAATCTGAGTCCGCAGTGGGCGACCGCAATGGCGACCAGCGGGCAAGTCCACGCCGGAACGATCACTTCTCTGCGGGGGCTGCGTTTGGCCAAGGCGCTCAAGGCCACCACCAGTGCGGCCGTGCCTGAACAGGTTGTCCACGAATGTACCGATCCGATGAAATCGCGCAACGCATCCGCCAAACGAACGGATGGCGATGGCAAAAGGTCTTTCAGCGTGAGCGGAAGGCCGGCCGTTGGCGGCAATTCACGGTGATCAAGCCGACGGGACATGTGCTTCATCACTTGCCAGACAGCCGATGCCGGCCAAAATGGCGATCGCGCCAAGGCTTTGCATCCAACCGATGTGGTCGCCAAACAAGGGTATCGAAATCAGCATCACGCTCACCACTTCAAGGTGCGAAGCGGCGAAGGCTGGCCCGATGGGGGCATGTTTGAGCAGCGTCATCCAAGTGAAAAAGGAACCGATGTAACCGATGACTGCTCCGTAAATCCACGGGGTGCTGAACAATCGCCACAACCACGGCAGACTGGCCTGTACCGGCAAGGCGTGGTCTCCCGCGAATTTGAAGCTCACTTGCGCCAGTGTGTCGAAGATCATCAGCAGCGCAAAACCGATCAAGTAAAAGCGCTTCATGTGCCCACCCCGACGATGGCCACACCCAAGCTGACGAGCACGATACCGGCTACGCGCAAGCGCGTGAGCCGCTCGCGGAACAACAACCGGCCGGCAAGCATGATGATGACGATGTTGATCGACCCGAGCAGGACGCCCCGGCTCAAGGGAACCAGCGACAAGAATGCGGTCCAGACCAGAAATTCCGCGACGTAACAAGTGCACCCCAACCACAACCAAGGATGTGTGGCCATGTGCCGCCAACGTGCAATGCCGTCACCGGCATCGGGGGCGCCGGCGGCCGCCTTGAAAGCCAGTTGGCCACATGTGTCCAATATGATGTTGAGCGCCCACAGCAGTGCGATGGTGGCATTCATGGCGTGTGATGAGTGATCAGGCGATGGCGCGACAAGGCTGATCGATGCTTGCGAAAGGCGTTGGTACCTCGGCGATACGGTTGAAAAATGCTGCTGCGCGGGCGATGAGCAGGCGGCGATCGCGATCCAGCGTGATCATGTGATAACTGTCCTTCAGCCACAGCAGTTCGACAGGGCCGCTGACGCCCGTTGCCACAAGCCGTGCGTTGCGCGGGCTGGCGACATCGTCGTCGGTTGCATGTGCCACCAGGCACGGCGCAACGACTTGCGACAGTCTGTGGCGCACGTGTGCAGCCAAGCCATGCAGCTCGGCCAACGAGTACCACGGGTTGCCCAGCAATCCAGCAACTGTGCTGTCGCCGCTCATCATGGCTGCGCTGATGCGGGCACGTATGCGTTCGTCACGCAATCCGTAGGGCGGGCGCTCGATGAAGCTGCGGGAACGTCCCACGCCCAGCCGTTTCAGCCAAGGCAACATGAAGGCCAGGCGGCCGATCGGAGGTGTGCTCCAACCGTCGTAACGAAAGGTTGCCCCCAAAACGCCGACACCATCCACCCATTGCGGACGACGCGCCGCCAGAAGCAATGCCAACAAAGCCCCCATGGACAACCCGGCGACAAACAGACGATCGACGCGTGGGCGCAGCGCCTGGGCGGCCTGCTCGACGCTGGCGTACCACTCATGCCAACCGGTGGCCAACAGGTCTTCCGGGCTTCCGCAGTGACCTGACAGCTGCATGCCCTTGACCGTGAAACCGGCATGATTGAGTCCCTTGCCGAGAAGTTTCATCTCTGCGGGCGTGCCGGTCAGACCGTGGATGAGAAGTACGCCATTGCGGCTGCCTTCAAAGAGAAATTCGACATTTTCGATCATTTTGCCGCCACGGAATCGAGTATGGCCGTGCTCAAGTTGCCACGTTATCGCATTTTGCGATGGTGCCAGCACGCGGTTTCGTCAACCTTTCGTGACAGGCTTGTCCGGCATAAAGCGCACCAATACGCGTTGACCCACCCGCATGGCTGATGGCTTGTCGAAAGCCAGTATGCACACGACGGCGCGTGTGGAGGCGACATGTCCCGGATTGTCATCAAGGTTGTTCGGGCCGAATACTCGCCCGATACGCACGACATGCGCGGCAACGCGCTTCCCGGACGGATCCGCGCTGACACCGACTTCGGCACGCATCCCCGGATGCACGGCATCCACGTAGGTGGCATTGAGTTCGGCACGCACGATCAGTGGGCGCTTCGGAAGCAGCGTGAAAACAGCGCTTTGCGTGGACACGCTGCTGCCCGGCTGAATCAGGATGCGCACCACGTAGGCATCCGACGGTGCGCGCAATGTCCGTCGTGATACGTCGAGCCGTGCGGCAGCCAAATGGCTTTGCGCAAGTTTTATCTGTGCGTGGGCTGCTTTGAGTTGTGCCTTGAGCTGGGCCACTTTGGCTGTGGCGTTGTCAGCGTCTTGCAGAGTTCCGGCACCGGCTTTGACGGCATCGGATTCACGCTGGGAGAGTTTGGTTGCGGCATCAAGACGTGTTTTGAGCAGTTGCATGTTGGCGCGTGCAATGGACAGCTTGGCCGTGGCGGAGGTTTGCGTGATTTGCGCTTGTGCGTCATCGAGGGTGGCGAGGATGGCGCCCTTGGCAACGTATTCACCGGGGTGTACACGGACGCTCGCTACGGTGCCTTGTGCCGGAGGCATCAATGTCAACAGACCGCCGGTAACGGCAACCCGGCCGCGTGCGGCGGCAACATAGCGTGAATGCGTGTTGGCAGAGGATGTCGCCTGTGCATGTTGTCCCGAGCAACCTGACAGGCTGGCGCAAGCGAGAAGTGCACCGATGAAAGCCGCGGCGATGTTCATGCAGGAGATGCCTTGTCGGTAGAAGGAGGCGGGCGGATGCCCGTGACATGGCTGTCGCTGAGAATGCGACCGTCTTCCATGGTCAGTACCCGGTCAGCGTGAGAAACCAGTCGAGGGTCGTGGCTGACACACAGCACAGTCGTGCCAT
The DNA here is from genome assembly GCA_036379395.1 of Rhodanobacteraceae bacterium. GTDB lineage: Bacteria > Pseudomonadota > Gammaproteobacteria > Xanthomonadales > Rhodanobacteraceae > Oleiagrimonas. Next base: position 15,021 of record DASVGR010000114.1, read on the forward strand.
GTTGGTGCGCGATACGATGGAGCATGTCGATGACAATCTTGCCGTTGGTTGCGTCCAACGCGCTGGTTGGTTCATCGGCAAACAGCAAGGCGGGTTTTTTGGCCATGGCACGGGCAATGGCAACACGTTGCTTTTCGCCACCCGATAGTTCGCTGGGGCGCAAATGCGTGCGCGAACGCATGCCGAATTCATCCAATGTGGCCTCGGCTTGCTGGCGCGCCTGTGCCGTGGACATGCCCAAATAGTGCAATGGCAGTTCGACTTGTTCGCAGGCAGTGAGTGCCGGAAACAGGTTGAAACCTTGAAACACGAAGCCGGTGTGATGCAGGCGAAAGCGCTCAGCGGCGCGCGGGTCCATTCGCGTCAGATCTTCGCCAAGTGCCGTCACGTGGCCTTTGTCCACGCGCTGCAGTCCGCTGAGAATGGAAAGCAAGGTGCTTTTGCCGCAACCCGACGGGCCGGAAATCAGTGTCAGTTCGCCGGTTTGCACATCCAGTGAAAGCTCGTTGAGTATGACCGTGGTGATGTGGCCCGATGTGAAGGCCTTGCTGACCTGGGTCGCTACGAGGGCAGCGCGTTCGTTTGCGGCATGAGAGGCAATGGGCATTGTTTACCTCAGCAATGTGGCAGGGTCGGCGCGACGCAAACTGCGCACGGCAGCAAGCCCCGACAAGGTCGCCAACACCATGATGAGCGCTGCGCACACCAGTGAAACCGGCCAGTTGAGAACGACGGGGACATCCTGGCTGCGTGCTGCCAGAAGCAGTAGCGTGGCCATGATGGCAGCCCCCGCAAGACCAATCAGGCCAACCCAGAACGCTTGTTCCAGCACTACCCGGCGCAGTGCGTGCACGCCCACGCCCAGCGCATTGAGCGTGGCGTATTCACGCACCGAAGCAATTACGGCGGCCATCAATGTCTGGCTGGTGATGACGGCCCCCACCAAAAACACGATGCCAGCCATGAACATCACACCCGAACCGGCCCCCGTATCGAACAACCAAAACGACACGGATCGGTGCGCAAAAGCCTTGGCCGTCCACACCTGGTAAGGGCCGAAGCCGGCATGGCCACGCAGGCTTGCGACCACCTGACGCGCTTGTGATGGGTGATACAAGCGTGCGACGAGATAGGTCGGTCGAGACGTATCGGCAGAGCTGCCATCCAGCTGACGCGCCGTAGCCAATGAGGCCAATACATTGACGCCGCCAAGGGCGCGCAAGCC
>DASVGR010000115.1:0-17105 GCA_036379395.1 Rhodanobacteraceae bacterium
CGCATGCTGGCGCAAGACGTCAAACCCGACCGCATGGCGCGCGTGCGTTTCAAGGTGCATGACCTGCTGCACGCCAACAAGGCTGGCAGCAATGCGCTGGTGGGTTACGCGGGCGCGGCGTTCGTGGTTGCACCGCTTACCACCGATGCCGCGGCGCTGGATGATCTGGTCGATGCGCTGGCGCCCGACATCATGCCGAAGCCGGGCAACGACGCGGCGGCGGGCATCGCGCAGGGTGTCAAATTGCTTGAACGGGCGGGTCACCATGGTGGCTCGCTGGTGCTGGTCACCGACACCGCCGGCAAGGCGGCGGTTGCCGCGGCGCGTCAGGCGGATTCGCAGGGCGTACGCGTGTCGGTGCTGGGCGTGGGCGGCACGCAGGGCACGCCGGTGCATCTGGCCAATGGCAGCTTGCTGACCGATGCCGCCGGCAACATCGTGATGGCGCGCCGCGATGATGCTCGCCTGCAGCAACTGGCGCGCGCCGGTGGCGGCGTCTACGTTGCCATGAGCGCGAATGACGCCGACATCCACGCCTTGGCCGGCCAGTTGCGGCCGGGTCATCAGTCCACGCAAGGCGCCGCCGGCAAGCAGGGCCAATGGCGCGACATGGGGCCGTGGCTGCTGTTGCCGTTGTTGCTGTTGGGCGCGCTGGCGTTTCGGCGCGGCTGGTTGCTGCTGCTGCCGCTGGTGATCCTGCCGTGCGTGATGCCAAAGGCTGTGGCGGCAACCGGCATGCCGGCCCACGCAGCCTCGTCGGCGCCGACACCGGGCTGGCGCCAGCACTGGTCCGACCTGTGGCACAACGCCGACCAGCGCGCAGCGCAAGCGCTGGCCAAGGGCAATGCCCGGGCCGCGGAAAAGCTGGCCGCGACGCCGGCCTGGCGCGGCGCCGCGGCGTACAAGGCGGGTGATTATGCGGCGGCGGCCAAGGCTTTTGCCGCCGCGCAGGGCGCCGATGCGGCCTACAACCTGGGCAATGCGCTGGCCCGGCAAGGGCAGTACAAGCAAGCCATCAAGGCGTATGACAAGGCGCTGAAAATGGATCCCGGGCTGGCCGATGCGCAAGCCAACCGCAAGGCCGTCGAAGCATGGCTGAAGCGGCAGAAGCCGAAGCCTCCGCGGCAAGACGGCGGGCAGCATTCGCCGAAATCGGGCGGCAAGTCGGGTGGCAAGCCGAACGGCCAATCGGGTGACAAATCAGGCGGCCAGTCCGGCGGCAAGCCGGGGCCATCCGGTGCGTCGAAGGCGTCCAGCCAGACCGGCCACAAGGACACGTCGGGTTCGTCGGAAAAGGCCGGCCAGTCCGGCCGGAAGACGTCGCAGCCGACATCGGGACAGGCGGCCAATCGACACGCGAAACAGCCGCAATCCGCGCCGGCACCTGCTGCTTCCGCGATGCCGTCGCCAGCCAATGCCGCCAGCACGGCGCCCAGGCCGGCATCGGCATCTTCCATAGGCGCGTCGTCGGCGCCAAATGTCGCGCAAGCGCGGCAAGAACGCGCCGAAGCGGCGCGGGCCACGCAGCATCTGCATCGGCAATTGCAAGGCAAGACGGGGCAGCCGGCAGCAGCGGCTTTCGACCTCGGCCGGATGCCGGCATCGGCCGCGTCCGCCGACCGTTTGCCGCAAGACATGCAACGCGCGCTGGAACGCGTGCCGGATGATCCGGGCGGTCTGCTGCGGCGCAAGTTTCAACTGCAATACCAGGAGCGCCGGCAACAGCGCGGCGAAGGTGGATCATGAAGCGGCTGTGGACAAGACAACGCAGTGTCTGGCTGTTGCTGGCGGCGTGCCTGCTGCTGGCGGGCGTGGCGCAGGCCGGCACGGTGTCGGTGCACGCGTTTCTGGATCGCACGCAGGTGGCGCTGGGCGACACGGTCACGCTCAACATCCAGGTTGACGGAACCATGCAGGCGACGCAGCCCGACGTCAGCGCGCTGAATGCCGATTTCATCGTGCGCGGCACGTCGCAAAGCTCGCAGATGCGCTTCGTCAACGGCCACGGCAGCGAGCAGATCCTGTGGGCCATTGCCTTGCAGCCACGCCATGCCGGCACGCTGGTGATTCCGCCGTTGACGGTCGACGGCCACACCACGCAAGCCTTGACGCTGACCGTCACCGGGTCACCAGCCACGCCGCATGGCGCGCCGGGCGACCCGGTGTTCATCCGCGTCAAGCCCAGCACCACGGCGCCGTATGTGGGCCAGCAGGTCGATCTGGACGTGCGCCTGTATTACGTGCCGGGTGTCGGCAACGGCTCGCTCGACATGCCGCAGGGGCCGGCCATCGACCTTCGCCAAGTGGGCAAGGACAGCAACTATCAGGCGCAGAGCAACGGCCGGATGTACCACGTGCTGGAGCGCCATTACGCGTTGATCGTGCAGCAGGCCGGTTCGATCACGCTGACGCCGGTGACGTTTGACGGCCAGATGGGTGGGCAGGGCGGCGGTTTCTTTGGTGCGTTTCCGGGCATGTCGCGGCAGGTGTCGGCGCACTCGGCGCCGATTGCGCTGGCCGTGCGCGCGCGGCCCAAGGCCTCCGGCAAGGGCGCATGGCTGCCGGCGCGCAAGCTCACGCTGCAACTGGCTGGCTGGCCGGCCGACGGCAAGATCCAGGCCGGCCAGCCACTGACGCTGACGCTGACCGAAAAGGCGGAAGGCCTGCCGTTCGAGTCGCTGCCGGAGCCGCGCTTGCCGAAACTGGCCGGCGCCCGCGTCTACCCGGATCAGCCGACCAGCCACACCGGCACGGACGGCGTGTGGCTGCAAGGCACGCGCGCGCGCAAGTTTGCCGTTGTCATGCAGCAGGCCGGCCAGGTGACGCTGCCGGCCATCACCCTGCCGTGGTGGAACGTGACGACGGGGCAGCCGGAAGTGGCGACGATTCCGGCACGCACGTTGACGGTGCTGCCGGCACCCGGCACGTCGACCCATGCGACCGCGCCCGCCGCGCCATCGGCGGCCGTCGCCAAGCACGCAACGTCGGCGCCGGAGGCTTCCGTGACACCGGGCAAGCTGGCGCCGGCTGCGCCGACGACCACCGGGGTTGCGCAAAGCCATTGGCTGGCGTGGATCGCCATCGCGTTGTGGGCGGTGACGGCCTTGCTGGCGTTTGTTTTCTGGTGGTGGCGCCGCAAGCGTCGCGCCGCGCCGGTCGAGGCACGGACGGCCACGTCGCCACGGCCGTCCACACGGCAGGGGCAGCAGGTCTTCGTGGCCAGTCTGTCCAACGCGGACACGGCCGCGCAGGGCGCCGCCTTGCTGGCCTGGGCACGCATGACGCGCCCGCGGCTGCGGCATCTGGGCGAGCTGGCGGCGAACCTGGCCTCGCCCGCGCAACGCGAAGCCGTTGGCGACCTGGAGCGTGCGCGCTATGCCGTCGGTTCCGCGACGGTGGATGCCGAAAAATTGCGCGCGGCCTTCGCGCACGGATTCGAGTGGCGCCAGGCAACCGCCGACAAGTCTTCTTCCGACACGTTGCCGCCGCTGTATCCGCCCGCGTGACCGCGGTGTCAGTTGCCGAGTGGGCTGTTGCAAGGGCGGGTGGCGACGTCCTGCACGGCCTGGCGCAGGATCTTCACCATGGCCTCGGTATAGCCGCACAGCAACACGTCGAACGAGCGCATGGCGTGTTCGGCCATGGCCTCGACGAGCGACTCGACGGCCACGTGCGCGGCCTCGGCGTGCGGGTAACCGTACACGCCGCAGCTGATGGCCGGAAACACGATGCGCTCGACCCCGAGCACGCGGGCCAGATCCAGACAATGGCGATAGCAGGCGCCCAGCAACAGCGCCTCGCCATGACTGCCGCCGCGCCACACCGGGCCGACCGTGTGGATGACGTAACGCACCGGCAGATCGAAGCCCGGCGTCACGCGCGCCTCGCCGGTCGGGCAACGCACGCCGGGGCGGACTTCCGGCAATTGCCGGCACGCCTGCAGCAAGGCCCGGCCGGCGCGCCGATGGATCGCGCCATCGACACCGCCACCACCCAGCAACGCCGGCGCCGCCGCATTCACCAGCGCGTCAGCCGGAATGCGTGTGATGTCGCCGTGGACAACTGCGATGGACATGGCTCAAGCATACTCAGACGCCGTGTGACGAATACGAGAAAACGGCAACGGCACTTTGCCGTACCCTGAAAGGTGACATGCCGGAGCAACCCATGAAACATGCGCGCGACATCCCCTTTGGCTATCTGCTCAACGACGTCACCCTGCTGCTGCGCAAGCACTTCGATCGCCGCGCGGTGCGCTTCAGCCTGACCCGCGCGCAGTGGCGGGCGCTGAAATGCCTGCATTACCGCGCCGGCATCCGGCAGCACGAGCTGGCCGAATTCCTGGACATGGAGCCGATTGCCGTGGGCCGCGTGGTCGACCGGCTGGAAAACGCCGGCTTCGTCGAGCGCCGCGTCGATCCGGCCGACCGCCGCTGCTGGCGCCTGCACCCCACCGGCAAGGCCGGCGACGTCATCGACGACATGGAGCGCATTGCCCTGGGTTTGCGCGAGGACGCCACCCGGGGCATCGACGAGGCCGACCTGCGCCTGGCGCTGGACGTGCTGGAGCGCATGAAGGGCAATTTGCAGCAGTTGTGAGCAGGCGCGACGGAGAATTGCGCAAGATCAGGGAGATCGACGGCCGCCTGCGCGACACTGCGGCGACGGCTCGGCTGGCGCCGGGCCTTGGCCATCTACCTGCGGGGACCCGATCCATGCGCAAATCCACGATTGTGGCGGTTGTTGTCAGTCTGGTGATCGGCCTGGTGGTGGGCGCGGTCGGCATGCATCTGCACATGCTGCCGACCCAGTGTGCGCCGGCGTCGGCGGACGTTTCCCGCGGCTGACGCCGGACGCGCCGGTCAGGGCGCCTTGGCGTCGACCAGCTTGATGCGGAACACCAGCGAGGCGTTCGGCGGAATGACACCGTCGCCGGCGCCGCGCGCGCCGTAGGCGAGGCTGGCCGGAATCAGCAGCTCGCGCACGCCGCCCACGCGCATGCCGACCACGCCCTTGTCCCAGCCCGGAATGACCTGGCCGATGCCGAGCGTGAAGCGGAATGGCTGGTCGCCGTGCTTGCTGGTGCTGTCGAACTCGCGGCCGTGATGATCCTTGGCGTTCTTGTCGTACAGCCAGCCGGTGTACAGCACCGACACCACCATGCCGGCCTGGGCTTGCGTGCCGGTGCCGACGGTCTGGTCGATGGTGGTGAGCTTGGCCACCGAGCCGCCGGCGTAGGGCGCGTGCGGTGCCTGATGACAACTGGCCAGGCCGATGACGGCGGCAAGGGCGAAAAGGGGCAACAACCAGCGGCGCATGGCGGACTCCGGGGGAAAAGATGCCCCATGGTGCCACGACGCGATGCGTCAGGACTGGCGCATGCCACTATTTGCAGGTGTCCGCCACCATTTGCAGGAGCGCGCCCGCGGGTGATTGGGTCTGGCCACAAACCGACATCTGCCCATCGCGCGCAGGCGCGCTCCTACGCTGCAAAACGCTGCGATGCCCCGTAGGAGCCGGCCCGCCGGCGAATGAACCTTGCCCCGCACCGGCCTCCAGCTCATCGCGCGCAGGCGCGCTCCTGCGCTGCAAAACGCCGCGATGCCTCGTAGAAGCCGGCCCGCCGGCGAATGAACCTTGCCCCGTGCCGGCCTCCGGCCATCGCGCGCAGGCGCGCTCCCGCGCTGCAAAACGCCGTGATGCCTCGTAGGAGCCGGCCCGCCGGCGAATGAACCTTGCCCCGCACTGGCCTCCAGCCATCGCGCGCAGGCGCGCTCCTGCGCTGCAAAACGCTGCGATGCCTCGTAGGAGCCGGCCCGCCGGCGAATGAACCTTGCCCCGCACCGGCCTCCAGCCATTGCGCGCAGGCGCGCTCCTGCGCTGCAAAACACCGCGATGCCCCGTAGGAGCCGGCCCGCCGGCGAATGGACTTTGCCCCGCACCGGCCCCCAGCCATCGCGCGCAGGCCATTCCTACGCTGCAAAACGCCGCGATGCCCCGTAGGAGCCGGCCCGCCGGCGAATGAACCTTGCCCCGTACCGGCCTCCAGCCATTGCGTGCGGGTACGCCCCCCACAAGATGGCTATGCGTGGCTTGCGTACAATGGCGACCCGATTCAAGGTGGCGCATGCATGAGTGCAGCTGATCTTTCCGCCGACGAGGACGCCCTGCGCGCGTTGTGGGTGCCGTTTGAAAATGGTGACATCGCGTTGCCGCGCGATGGCCGCGTGTTGTTTGTCGGCGCGCGCGCCAGTGTCGGCCTGCAGCGTTTTGCCACGCGCAAGTGGTGTTGCGAGCAGACCTTCAAACCGTTTGCCGACGCCTTGCAACGCGCGGGTTTTGCGGTGCGCGAGGCGGCCGACGATGAGCGTTTTGCCTGCGTCCTGCTGCTGTTGCCGCGCCAGCGTGACGAGCGTCGCGCGTTGTTCGCGCATGCTTTGGCGCATGTCGATGACGGCGGCGTGGTCGTGGCCAGCGTGGCCAACCGTGAAGGCGCGCGCTCGGCGCAGGACGACATGGCCTTGCTGACGGGCGCGACGCAAAGCCTGTCCAAGCACAAGTGCCGCGTGTTCTGGGCGCATCCGCAAGCCATCACCGTGGACGCTGATTTGCTGTCCGCATGGCAGGCGCACGCGGTGCTGCGCGAAACCGCGTCGGGCCTGGCCAGTCGGCCGGGGTTGTTTGCGTGGGACCGCATCGACGCGGCGTCGGCCCTGCTGGCCGAATGCCTGCCGGACGACTTGCACGGCCGGGTTGCCGATCTGGGCGCCGGGGCCGGTTTTCTGTCCGTGGCCTTGCTGCGCCGTTGCCCCGGCGTGACGGCGCTGGACTTGTTCGAGGCCGACGCGCGCGCGTTGCCGGCGGCGCGGCGCAATCTGGAAGCGGCCTGCACGTCGCTTGGCCGCGACGTGGCGGTGCAATGCCACTGGCACGATGTGGCCGCCGGCGTGCCGGGCACGTTCGACGCCGTCATCAGCAATCCGCCGTTCCACCAGGGCCACGCCGAGCTGCCCGAATTGGGCCGCGCGTTCATCGTTGCCGCGGCCAATGCGCTGCGTTCCGGTGGCACCTTGTGGATGGTCGCGAACCAGCGCCTGCCTTACGAAGCCACCTTGCGCGCGCACTTTGCCGGTGTGCGCACGGTGGTCGAACGCGACGGCTACAAGGTGATCGAGGCGACGCGATGAAACTGGTGCGTTATCTGGCCAACCTGGGTTACGGCAGCCGCCGCGACGTGAATGCGCTGCTGGCCGACGGCCGCGTGACGACGGTCGACGGACAGGTCCTGGGCGGCGGCGAAAGCGTCGAGCATGCCACCATCCGCATTGACGGCGAAGCGCTGGACCCCGCGCCCGGCATGGTGTTGATGCTCAACAAGCCGACCGGCGTGACGTGCTCGCACGATGACGTCGGTCCGCTGGCCTACAGCCTGTTGCCACCGCGTTTTCGGCATCGCCGGCCGGTGCTGTCCAGCATCGGCCGTCTGGATCGCGACACCAGCGGTTTGCTGCTTTTGACCGATGACGGTCAGCTGCTGCACCGCATCACCTCGCCGCGCACGCACTTGCCCAAGGTGTACGAGGCCACGCTGGCGCAGGATTTGCGCGGCGATACGGCCGAGGTGTTCGCGCGTGGCGACTTCATGCTCAATGGCGAAACCGCGCCGCTGGTGCCGGCGCGGCTTGACGTGCTGATGCCGCGCCACGCGCGCCTGACCATCACCGAAGGCCGCTATCACCAGGTGCGGCGCATGTTCGCCGCCGTCGGCAATCGCGTGGAGACGTTGCATCGCGTGGCCATCGGCGGCCTGGTGCTGGGCGATCTGGCGGCGGGGCAATGGCGCTTGCTGACAGTCGATGACGTGGAAAAACTGTTCGCCGGCGAGACGGCATGATCGTCTGACGTGGTTCTGCATGGACGTATGGACGTCCAAATGAAATCCGCGGATGAATCAGCGCCGCACCGGAAACTGCAGCACGGCCACGGCGCCGATGGCATCCTGCCGTGGCTGCAACGACACATCCCATTGGTAGAGGTCACACAACCGGCGCACGATCGCCAGGCCCAGCCCGGCACCGCTGCCCTTGGGCGCGTCGTCGCCGCGCACGCCGCGTTCGAACAGCTTTTCGGCGTCGTCGGCCTTGATCCCGGGGCCGGTGTCTTCGACCACGATGCGGTCGTCGAGCACACGCACGGTCACTTCGCCTTCCTGCGTGTACTTGACGGCGTTGCCGACCAGATTGGTCAGCACCACGGACAGCACCGACGCCGGCGCGACAACGGTCAACGGCTGCGCCGATGCCAGCGACAGCTCGATCGGCTTGCCGCGCAATTGCGGACGCTGGCTGTCGACGACGTCGGCGGCGACCTTGGCCGCATCGGTGGTTTCGCCGAAGGTCGGGCCACGGCGCTCGGCACGCGAGAGCAGCAGCAATGCCTCGATCATTTCGGTGGCTTGGCGCGAGGCGCGCTCGATGCGCTTGAGCCGCTCGCGCAGCTTGTCGGTCAGGTCGGGCGAGGCCTGCAGCAGTTCGGTGGTGCTGGCGATGACGGCCAGCGGCGTGCGCAGCTCGTGGCTGACGTCGGAATTGAATTCGCGGTCGCGGCTGACCATGGCGGTCAGGCGCTGCGCGTATTCGTCCAGCGCCTGCGCCAGTTCACCCACTTCGTCCTTGGCAAAGTGCGATGCCAGCGGTTCGGCGCGGCCCTCGCGGCGAAAATCGCGCAGGCGCTGCGCAAGGTCGGTGACCGGCCGCATCACGCGCCGCGACAGCCATATGCCGATGGCCAGCGACAGCAGGCTGAACAGGATCACGGCCACGATCAGCCAGGCCAGCAACTGGCGCTTGCCCAGCTCGTCGCGGGTGACGTCGTAGCGCACGAAGCCGATGATGCCGTCCTTGCGCTGCACGGCCAGCTTGTAGTGGTGGCGTTTGCCGTTGGCGTCGGTCTGGTAGATGTCGTGCACGCCGCTGGGCAGGTTTTGCCAGGCCAGCGGCTGCTTGTACAGGTTGCGATTGTTGGTGAACCAGCCTTCCAGCAGCTCGGATACCGGCGGTTTGCCGGCCAGCGCCTTGTTGACCGACTGGTCCACGTCGTGCTGCAGCGATTTGGCGATGAGCTGGTTTTCGACCTTGGCGCGCACATACATCGCGGCCACGGCAAACAGCACGCTCAGGCACAGGCCGAACAGCGCAAAAGAGACGATCAGGCGTGTGCGCAGCCTACGCCGGGAGCGCATCGGGATCGACCATGCGGTAGCCAATGCCGTGGCGGGTGTGGATGAGCAGCTTGTCGAAGGGCTTGTCGACGGCCGCGCGCAGACCATGGATGTGCACGCGCAGCGAGTCCGAATCGGGCAGCTCCTCGCCCCACACTTTTTGTTCCAGATCCTGCCGCGTCACCACCGACGGACTGGCTTCCATCAGCGCCTGCAGCAATTTCAGGCCGATGGGATTGAGCTGGATGGATTTGCCGCCGCGGATGACGGTGAGCGTGTCGAGGTTGTAGGTGAGGTCGGCCACTTTCAGCACGCGGCTTTGCGGGCCCTTGCCGCGCCGCGCCAGCACTTCCAGACGTGCGGCCAGTTCGGCCAGCGCGAACGGCTTGGTCATGTAGTCGTCGGCGCCGGATTCGAAGCCGGTGAGTTTCTGGTCCAGCGAATCGCGCGCGGTCAGCATCAATATCGGCGTCTGCTTGCGCGCTTCGTGACGCAATTTGCGCGCCACTTCCAGGCCGTCCATGCCGGGCAGGGTGAGGTCGAGCACGATGGCGTCGTAGTCGTGCACGACGGCCAGGTGCAAGCCGGTGATGCCGTCGCCGGCAAAGTCCGTGACGTGGCCGCGGTCTTCCAGATAGTCACCAACGTTGGTGGCCAGGTCGTTGTTGTCTTCGATTACCAGTATGTGCATGGGATCCTCGCCGCGGCGCGCGCTTCCATCAAGCTTAACGGGAACGGCCGATACTGGCGATGCGCCAGGCGCCGTGGTTCAGCCAAGAAAAAGCCCGGGGCGGCGCAAACTCGTGGGGAGATGCCGCACCCGGGCCAAAATGACTGCCCCGTTGACCATGCCGCGATGCCATCTCCGCAAAAAAATGGCGCGCCGACACGATGACTGCCTTTATAAAAGGCGCGGGTTTAAATGGCTGTTAAAAAACGCTTGAAATTGTGCGGCATGTGACCGCCTTCGCAATGTGCCTGGATGGTCGACATGCGGAAAGTGGAGCGGGCGAAGGGAATCGAACCCTCGTCAGTTGCTTGGGAAGCAACAGCTCTGCCATTGAGCTACGCCCGCGTGCAGGGGTGCATGGTAACCGGCCTTGACGTGGTTGGAAACTGTCGGTGAGCTGACGCGCCGTGGCGCGTGCGTCAACGTTGGCGTGTGGCCGACCGTTGGTCATCGGGTACGGCAGGAGGCAAGGTGATGCACATGAAATGCGGGATGTCGAATGGCTGGTGGCGCCGGGTGGTTCTCGTTCTGCTCGGCGGCTTGGCGTGGATGCCGTTGTTGTGCGCGGCGGCGGTACCGGCGCAGGAGCCGCCGGTACGCGTCGCGCGCGTGTCGTGGTTGGCGGGCACGGCCAATGTGTCGGCCGATGACGGCCAGTCGTGGCAGCCGCTGGTGGTGAACCGGCCGCTGATCGAGGGCGACCAGCTGGCCGCGGGGGCCGCGGCGCGCGTCGAACTGCAATTGGGGGATGGCGTGATGCATCTCGACCACGACACCGATGCGACGCTGACGACGCTGGCCCCGACCCTGGCGCAAGTGGCGTTGCAGAGAGGCACGCTGCAGCTGGACGCGCCAGCCCTGCCGGACGGGCAACGGCTGGAAATCGACACGCCGCAAATCGTTGTCGTCGTCGACCGCGACGCGGCCGTGCGCGTGGACCTGGGCGACGGCGCGGCCAGCATCGTCAGCGTGCGCCGCGGCAGCGTCATCGTGCATGGCGGCCAGGGCGCGCAGCGCGTGCTGCGCGCCGGTCAGCGCTACCGCTTTGCCGGCCCGGAGCTGGCTGATGCGCAGGCGCAGGCAGCGGGTGGCGATGACGCGTTTGGCGCGTGGTGCCGCGCGCGCGACGCGCAATACGCGTCGGGTTCGCTGCCGGCCATGGCCAGCGACATGGTCGGTTATCGCGACCTGGCGCACTACGGCCAGTGGGTCGACGAGGGTGACGATGGCCAGGTGTGGTTCCCCGAAGGCGTTGATGCCGACTGGGCGCCGTATCGGCAGGGGCGCTGGATCAACGTGGCGCCGTGGGGCTGGACGTGGCTGAGCAGCGAGCCGTGGGGTTTCGCGCCGTTCCATTACGGTCGCTGGGCGCAATTTGACGGACGCTGGGGCTGGCTGCCGGAACCGTACGGCGTGCCGGCCGTGTATGCACCGGCGCTGGTCGGCTTTTTTGGCGGCGACGGCTGGCAGGTGTCGATCGGGTTCAACCTGTTCAATGCGCCGATCGGCTGGTATCCGCTGGCGCCGGGCATGATCTACAACCCGTGGTACCACGCCGGCTGGCGTTACTACCGGCGCATCAACCGCGGCGACGGCCACTGGTGGCGGCGTCATCACGCCCATCACGCGTACCCGAAGCAGCGTTTGCGCAAGGCTTACGATGCGTGGCGCAAACCCCGGCGGGTTGGCCCGATCCACTTCACGCACCGGCCGCCGCACGGCATCACCGTGGTGTCGCGCGGCACGTTTGCGCGCGGGCACGCGGTGGCGGGTCATCGCCTGCATGTGTCCACCAGCCACCTGCGCACGGCGCCATGGCGTTTGCGCGGAAGCGATCTGGCGAAGGTGCGGGAGGCGCGGCGGCCGCATGCACGGCACGCGCCTGTCCCGGCTGTCGGGATGAATCGTCGTGACCCGTCGCGACCGGCGCATCCGGTGCGTGTGGCGACGGATCATCGTGCCACGCCGCGACCGCGTCGGGTGGCACCGGTGCGGCGGCCGCGCGAGGCCAATCTGCCGCGTCCCATGCATTTGCGGCCGGCGCCGCGTTCGCCATCGGCGAGCCATGCGACTTTGCCGGCGGTCCGGCGTCTGCACGCCGCGCATCCGCGGCCGGCACGACGGGCGGAGCCCTGGCACGCGCCGGCACATGGTCGTGCCGCGCATCCGGTGGTGCGGCACCCACCACGCAGGTTGACGCAACCGACGTGGCACCCACCGCAGGCCCGCCCGACGCGACCAACCATGCGCCGCGCGCCGCGCCCGGCGGTGCCGCGTGCCAGAACCTGGCATCCGGTCGCGCGACCGTCGCATGCAAGGCCGGCGCATCACGCGTCCAAGCCGCGTCATTTCAAACCGCCCAAGGCGCGCGCCGCGTCGCATTGAGGCACGCGGGCGGGTTTTCGATAAAATGCCGTCATCCCATTGAATCAAGGTTGGCGGTCCATGCAGGCAGGCGATCCACCGGCGGCAGCCGACAACATGCAGCAGCGCCCGGTGCGCAGCTACGTGTTGCGCGAAGGGCGTTTCACGCCGGCGCAAAAGCGCGCGTTCGACACCCACTGGGCGCGCTATGGCCTGGATTACCAAGGCCAGGCGCGTGATCTGGACGCCACGTTCGGCCGCACCGCACCGCGCGTGCTGGAGATTGGTTTCGGCAATGGCGAGGCGTTGCTGTGGGCCGGCCAGCACGATGCCGCGCGCGACTACATCGGCATCGAGGTGCATCGCCCCGGCGTCGGTCGACTGATGAACGCGCTGGCCGACAACGACGTGGGCAACGTGCGCGTGTATCGGCACGATGCGGTCGAGGTGCTGCGCGACGAGCTGGCGCCGGAAAGCCTGGCCGAAGTGCGCATCTGGTTTCCCGATCCGTGGCCGAAAAAGCGCCATCACAAGCGCCGCCTGATCCAGCCGGAGTTCGTGCGTCTGGTCGCCTCGCGCGTTGTGCCGGGCGGCTTGCTGCACCTGGCCACCGACTGGGGCGAGTACGCCGGGCACATGCACGAAGTACTGGAAGCGGCACCGACGTGGCGCAATTGCGCGCCCGGCGGCGGCTTTGTCGAGTGCCCGCCGTGGCGCATCCAGACGCATTTCGAGGAGCGCGGCCGCAAATTGGGCCACGCCGTGCGGGACCTTTTGTATGCGCGGGTTTGACTACCGCCGCGCAACGGGCAAGCATCACCCCGACAAGCTTGTTTTTGACCTTTCGCCCTGACGGACAACGCGCTCGATGGATACCGCCGCCGCCGGTTTGACCCTCAGCCCGGACATGATGCTGGTGCTGGGCCTGATCGGTTTCACCATGTGCATGTTCGTGCTGGAGTGGATCCGCGCCGACATGGTGGCGCTGCTGGTGGTGGTCATCATCGGGCTGACCGGGCTGATTCCGCCCGAGCGCGTGTTCCAGGGTTTTGCCAGTAACGCCGTCATCGCCATCATCGCCATCATGATCATGGGCGAGGGGCTGGACCGCGCCGGCGCGCTCAACGCCGTGGCCAATTTCGTGATGCGCGTGGCCGGCGGCGTGGAGGCGCGGCTGGGGCTGGCGATCAACTCGGTCGGCAGCTTGATGAGTTCGGTCATTCCCAGCCAGGCACTGACGGCGCTGATGATTCCGGTTTCAAGCCGCTTGTCGGCGCGCACCGGCGTGCCGTTGTCGCGCCTGCTGCTGCCGATGGCGTTCTGCATTCTGGCCGGCACCAACACCACGCTGATCGGCAACTCGCCGCTGATTTTGCTCAACGACCTGGTCGCCAGCGCCAACCGCAACCTGCCGCCGGGCGCGCACACCATTCCCAAGTTCGGCCTGTTCAGCGTGACGCCGGTCGGCATCGCGCTGGGCGCGCTGGGCGTGCTGTATTTCTTTTTCCTTGGCCGCAAGGTGCTGCCGAAGCACGAGGAAGACCGCACCAGCGTCACGCCGCGGCGCACCGAGAGTTATTTTGCCGATACCTATGGCATCACCGGCTCCATGGCCGAGCTGACGGTGACTTCCGACAGCCCGCTGGTCGGCATGCGCGTGCACGAGATCGAACGCCTGCATGACGCGCCGTTGTTGCTGGCGCTCAAGACCGGCAACGAGGCGCGCATGGCACCGCCGGCCGACCAGATGATCTGGGTCGGCTCCATTCTCGGCGTGCTGGGCACGCGCGAGCAGGTGGCCACGTTTGCCAACAACCAGCTGTGCCGCGTGTCGCCGCGCATGCGCCAGCTGTCCGACCTGTTCAACCCGACCCGCGCCGGCATTTCCGAAGCCGTCATCCCGCCCGGTTCGCGTTTCATCAAGCAGTCGGTGGGTGATTTGCACATGCGCAAGCGCCACGGCATTTCGCCGCTGGCGCTGAACCGTGGCGACCAGGTGTTTCGCGAGGATCTGCGCGAAGTGAGCATCCGCGCCGGCGACACGCTGGTGATGTACAGCCCGTGGCGCAATCTGCTGCAGGCGGCCGAGGATCGCGACATGGTCGTGGTCACCGACGTGCCCAAGACCGAGCAGCGGCCCGGCAAGTTGTGGCTGGCCGTGGGCATCTTTCTGGGAGCCATGGCGCTGGCCCTGTTCACCGATCTGGACCTGTCGGTGTCGATGATGACCGGCGCCATCGCGATGCTTCTGACCGGTGTGCTGAACATGGACGAAGGTTTTCACGGCATCAGCTGGAAAACCGTGTTCGTCACCGCCTGCCTGCTTCCGCTGGGATGGTCGATGGATTCCACCGGCGCCGCCGCCTGGCTGGCGCAGGAGTTCCTGACCTTGTCGCACGGCTCGCCGCAGTGGCTGTTGCAGCTGGTGGTGTCGGTGGTGACGTTGATGTGCGCGCTGGTCATGTCCAACGTGGGCGCCACCGTGATGATGGTGCCGATCGCCATTTCCGTGGCCATCGCCACCGGCGGCAATCCGTCGGCGTACGCGCTGCTGGTGGCGGTGTCCTCGTCCAACACGTTCCTCATCAGCGCCGGTCATCCGGGCCTGATGATGGTGGCCGGGCCCGGCAATTACCGGTCCAAGGATTTTCTGCGTGCCGGCCTGCCGCTGACGCTGGGCATCCTGGTGGTGACGCTGGTGATAATCAACGTGATGTATTGAGCGGCGGCATGGAATTCGATCTCATCGAGCTTATCAACGCGGCCACGGCGCTGCCGCGCGACGATGTCGTGCTGGGCATCGGCGACGACACCGCGTTGCTGCGCGTGCCGGCCGGACAGGAACTGGCCGTGGCCATCGACACGCTGGTCGATGGCGTGCATTTTCCGCGTGGCACGGCGCCGGAAGACATCGGCTGGAAGTCGCTGGCCGTCAATCTGTCCGACCTTGCGGCGATGGGCGCCACTCCGGCCTGGGCGACGTTGGCGCTGACGCTGCCACATTCCGATCGCGATTTCGTCGGCGCGTTCGTGACCGGTTTTGCCGCGTTGGCCAAACCGCATCGTGTGGCGCTGGTGGGCGGCGACACCACGCAGGGTCCGCTGGCGGTCAGCGTCGGCATCCACGGTTTCGTGCCGGCCGGGCAGGCGTTGCGCCGCGCCGGTGCGCGTGTGGGCGACGACATCTACGTGACCGGCACGCTGGGTGATGCCATGGGCGCGTTGCGCGGTCTTGCAGCGGGTGGCACGCCGGCCGCGTTGCGCGCACGGCTGGACCGGCCGACGCCGCGCGTGGAAGCGGGTCTGGCCTTGCGCGGGCTGGCCAGTGCGTGCGTGGACGTGTCCGACGGCCTGCTCGCCGATCTGGGCCACATTTGCCGGGCCAGCGGCGTCGGTGCCATGGTCGAAGCCGATGCGGTGCCGGTTTCAGACGCGCTGCGCGCGCATTTTGATGCCGCCACCGTGCGCGGGTTGGCCTTGACCGGCGGCGACAATTACGAGCTGTGTTTCACCGCGCCGGCGACGCGTGGCGAAACCCTCATGCGCCTGTTGTCGGTGTTGCCGGGCGGCGTGACGCGCATCGGCCGCATCGTGGCCGGAAGCGACGTGCGCGCGCACGACCGCGCCGGTCTGGATATCACGCCACGCACGCGTGGCTGGGAGCATTTTTCCGCATGAACGCCAAAGTCACGTTGAGTTCCGAACAGCGCCGCGCCTTGCTGACCCATCCCGCCGGCTGGATCGCCTGCGGTTTCGGTTCGGGCCTGGCACCGCGCGCGCAAGGCACGCTCGGGTCACTGGTCGCGATCATCCCGTGGTGGTTCTTGTGGCGCGACCTGGGCGCGCCGGCCTACGGGTTGATGCTGGTGCTGGCGTTTGCACTGGGTGTGTGGGCGTGCGGCGAAAGCGGCCGGCGCATCGCGTTTTCCGATCACCGTGCGCTGGTGTGGGACGAGTTCGTCGGCCAGTGGATCACGCTGTGGCCGGCGGTGTTCGCGCCGTGGTGGGCGATCGTGGCGGGGTTCGTGCTGTTTCGCCTGTTCGACGTGGCCAAGCCGTGGCCGGTCGGCTGGCTGGACAAGCACGTCAAGGGCGGCGCCGGCGTGATGCTGGACGATGTCGCCGCAGGCATCGTGGGCGGCGTGGTGCTGGTCGTCATTTTGTATTTCACCGGGCATCTGCAAGCGGCGTAGCCGGCGGGATTTTGCCAAGCCCATCGCGCGCAGGCGCGCTCCCACAGGTGTGGTTTGGAGTTGGAGTCTTGCCTTTGTGGGAGCCCGCCCGCGGGCGAAAGGAGCTTGCCTTGAACCTGCACCTGGCTATCGCGCGCAGGCGCGCTCCCACGGGTGTGGTTTGGAGTTTGAGCTTTGCCCTTGTGGGAGCCCGCCCGCGGGCGAAAGGGGTTTGCCTTGAACCTGCATCTGGCTATCGCGCGCAGGCGCGCTCCCACAAAATAGAAGGCTCAATCCACTGTGCCGTCGAGGTAAAACCAGGTGCCGTTTTCGCGCACGAAACGGCTCTGCTCGTGCAGCCGCTGGGCGCGCTGGCCGCCGATGCGGAAGCGTGCGGTGAACTCCACGCGGGCGTGGTCGGTGTCGTCCCGCGTGAAGGCGTGCACCTTCAGCCCCAGCCATGTCGGTGCCGGACTTTCATCGGCCAGGCCCAGGCGATCAGGCCGCGTGCTGGCATGCCATGTGGCCAGCAAATATTTTTCCAGGCTCAGCACATAGGCGCTGTAGCGCGAGCGCATCAGGCGTTCGGCGTCGGGTGCGGGCTGGCCGTCGTGCAGGG
>DASVGR010000116.1:0-5014 GCA_036379395.1 Rhodanobacteraceae bacterium
CGTTTGGCGTAGGCCTTGGAGGCGGCGTCGATTTCGGCCGCCAGGCGCGCCATTTCCATTTGCCGCTTCACGTCGAGCGAGGATTGCGGCCGGTCGGTCGCGTCGTGCTGGCGCTGGTCCCTGGCGCTGGGCACGGCGAAGCGGGTCACGGCCGTGGTGGTGATGCGGCGCGGGCCACTGGCCAGGCTGGCGGCCGGTGCGCTGGGGGCGAGCGGACGCGGTGCCAGGCCGTTGCTGTCGGTTGGCAGCAGGCCGGAAACCGGCTGTGACGGCAGATGCACTTTGTCGGAATTGCCGCCGCCGGCATTGTTGGCCTGGGCCAGAAAGTCGGCGTGTTCGGGAGCTTGCTGGTTGGCCGTGTTGAGCAGGGTGACGTCGAGCGTCGGCAATTGCGGCTTGGGTTTGGCGATGACGAACGTGATGCCGAGGATCAGCACGCCGTGGATGATCAGCGAAAACAGAAAAGTGGCACTGAACAGGTCGGAGCTGCCCGGCGCGCGCGCGGCGAAGGTGGCGGTGGTTGAGGTCACGTCGTGCGTCTTGCTTGGGTCAGGCCGCGGGCAGGATGCCGGTACGGCGCTTTTCGATCACGTCGAACAATTGTCCCGCAATGTTGAGGCCGAATTGCTTGTCCAGTTCACGGATGCAGGTGGGCGAGGTGACGTTGATTTCGGTCAGCCAGTCGCCGATGACGTCCAGGCCGACGAACAGCAGGCCGCGGCGAACCAGGTCGGGTGCGACCTGGCTGACGATCCAGCGGTCGCGTTCGGACAGCGGCACGCCTTCGCCGCGGCCACCGGAGGCCAGGTTGCCGCGGAACTCGCCGGCCTTGGGGATGCGCGCCAGCGCGTATGGCACCGGCTCGCCGTCGATGACGAGAATGCGCTTGTCGCCGGCCGTGATGGCGGGGATGAATTTTTGCGCCATCACGAAGCGGTTTTCGTCGCCCAGCAGCGTTTCCAGCATCGAGTTGAGGTTGGTGTCGCCATGGCGCACGCGGAAGATGCCGTGTCCGCCCATGCCGTCCAGCGGCTTGAGCACCACCTCGCCCTGTTCGGCGACGAAACGTCGCAGCTCGTCGGCGTCGCGCGCGACCAGCGTGGTCGGGCAGCATTGCGGAAACTGCATGGCGTAGAGTTTTTCGTTGCAGTCGCGCAGGGCGCGCGTGTCGTTGACCAGAAGTGGCGCGGGACGTCCGGATGTGTCGCGTTGCGTCAGTTCCAGCACCTGGGTGTCGTAGATGTACTGCTCGTCGACCGGCGGATCCTTGCGATCAAGGATGACGTCCATGGTGGCCAACGGTTGCCAGGTTGCTTCGCCCAGGTCGAACCAGTGCCCCGGATCGTCATGCACCGTGACAGGGGCAAGACGGCCCCAGGCCTGGCCATGGCGGATGGCGAGGTCGCCTTGACGCAGATAGTACAGTGCGTGGCCGCGGCGCTGCGCTTCCAGCATCATTGCCAGCGAGGTGTCCTTGGCCACCTTGATGTGCTCGATGGGATCCATCAGGACCGCAATGGCAAGAGTCATGCATGTTCTCCGTCAAATCGTGTATGTTTGCGCCGTGGCGGCAGCGCACTAGCCTACGCTTGTGATGGTGGTTCGCAAAAGCGATCGTGCGAGCTTGACAGTTTTGATAAACACGCGCTAAACCACTTATTATGTTGGAACATCAGGGGCGGGGGCAGCTTTGCAATTTCGAATTGGCACTTCACGCTGCGGGTCGTGTGAGGCGGGCGGTGCAGCATGAACGCACGGCCGGCGCAGACCTTGGCGGATCCAGAGGGGCAGTACGTGAATAATTTGGCGACGAGCAGCCTGGCCGGCTTGCGCGTGATGGTCATCGACGATTCCAAGACCATCCGGCGCACGGCCGAGACGTTGTTGAAAAAAGAAGGCTGCGACGTGCTCACTGCCGTCGACGGCTTCGAGGCCCTGGCCAAGATCAGCGACCAGAAGCCGCAAGTGATCTTCGTCGACATCATGATGCCGCGACTGGACGGCTATCAGACCTGCGCGTTGATCAAGAACAATCAGCAGTTCCGCACCACCCCCGTCATCATGCTGTCCTCCAAGGACGGCCTGTTCGACAAGGCGCGCGGCCGCATTGTCGGGGCCGAGGAATACCTGACCAAACCCTTTACCCGCGACGAGCTGCTGGCCGCTTTGCGCCAGTACGCGCCGGCCGCGTAACGATCTACCAAAGCAGTCATGGCGCACATTCTCATCATTGACGATTCTCCCACCGACACGCGCGTGTTCACCACGCTGCTGGAAAAGGCGGGACACACGGTATCAGCCGTCGGCAACGCCGAAGACGGCATCGAACACGTCCGCTCCCAGCGCCCGGATGCGGTCATCATGGACGTCATCATGCCGGGCATGAACGGCTTCCAGGCCACGCGCACCCTCAGCCGCGATCCGTCCACCAAGGACGTGCCGATCCTCATCATCACGACCAAGTCGATGGAGACCGATCGCGTGTGGGGTCTGCGCCAGGGCGCGCGCGATTTCATCACCAAGCCGATCAGCGAGAAGGATTTTCTCGGCCGCATCGACCAACTGCTGCTGGGGAGCGCCTGATTCCGCCATGAATGCCGTTGCCGCCGCCACTCCTTTCGAGCTTTTGGCCGAGTACGAACGGTTGAGCCTGGCGCATGTCGCCGGCGAGCCGGAGCAGATTGAAACACCGGGATTGTGGCGCGGCATCGGTTTTCGCGTTGGCGGGCATTTGCTGGCGGCGCGCATCGACGAAATCGACGAACTGCTCACGCCACAAGTGTTGACGCCGGTGCCGGGCACGCAGGCGTGGATGAAAGGTCTGGCCAATGTGCGCGGCAATCTGGTGCCGGTCGTCGACCTGGGCGCCTTCTTGTTTGACATGCCCACGCGCATGAGCGGACGTTGCCGCTTGCTGGTCATGCACCATCAAGGCACGCATGTGGGGTTGCTGGTCGACGAGATTCTCGGCCAGCGCAATCTGGGCGACGAGCAGCGGCAGTCTGCCGAGCCCGAAACCGACGAGCGCCTGACGCGCTTCGTCGATGAAAACATCACTTTGGATGGCCAGCGCATCGGCCTGTTCAGCATGAGCCGCCTGGCGCGCGCTCCGGATTTTTTGCAGGCGGCGCTGTAAGGGCGTCATCTTGTCACTGGTGAGGTAAGAAGGTATGAGCACGAGAGCAGGGGGCATCGGCAAGGAGCGCGGGTATACGTGGCTCGTGGTATTGCTGGTAGTGGCAATCGCGTTTGCCGTGGTCGACTTCTTCTTGTTGAACCAGAAGAACAACGATGACCGTCAGGCCGTGGGTCTGACCACCCAGGTACAGGTGTTGTCGCAGCAGACGGCCAAGTTCGCGCTTGAAGCGGCTGGCGGCAACATTGATTCGTTCAAGGAACTGGCCAGCACGCGCAACACCATCGACGCGGCCGTGGCGCAGTTGAACAAGGGCGACAAGAAGACGGGCCTGCCGTCGTACGCCACCAACACCATCACCGGCCCCAGCGTGAAGGCGCTGGCCAAGGCATGGGGGCAGTTGAACGGCGACATCGGCCGCATCCTGTCCAGCAAGAGCCTGGTCATCCAGTCGTCGCAAAGCTCGGGTACGCTGTCGCAGCAGATTCCGGTGTTGAACTCCGAGATGGAGCAGATCAACAACATCCTGCAGCAGCATTCCGGCACCAAGGCACAGATCTTCACTTCGGCGCGCCAGGAGGTTCTGGCCGACCGCATGATCCGTCGCGTGCAGCAGATCCTGCAGGGTGGGCAAGGCGCGCAACCGGCCGCCGATGGCCTGTCGCGTGATGCGCAGCTGTACGGACAGGTGCTCGACGGCTTGATCCACGGCAACAAGGACGTCGGCATCGACGCCCTGAACGACAGCAACGCGCAGAAGATCCTGGTGAACATGCAGGGCCAGTGGACGAGTCTTGCCGATCCGGTCAAGAGCCTGATCGCGGCCGCGCCGACGCTGATCGCGGTCAAGGATTCCGGCAACCAGGCATCGCTGGATTCGCAAACCGTGCTGTTGCGCGCCAACGATCTGGCCAACCAGATCGGCAAGCTGCCCACCCAACGCCTGTTTCCGAACGTGTGGTGGGGCGTCATCGGCGCCGTGCTGGCGGTGATCTTCGCTCTCTGGCTGGTCATCACCCTGGTGCACGACCAGCGCAAGCGCCTGACCGAGACCAACGACCTCAACCAGCGCAACCAGGAAGCCATCATGCGCTTGCTGGACGAGATGGGCTCGCTGGCCGAAGGTGACTTGACCGTCAAGGCGACGGTGACCGAGGACATCACCGGCGCCATCGCCGATTCCGTGAACTTCGCCGTGGAAGCCTTGCGATCGTTGGTGACCACCATCAACGAGACCGCCGTGCAGGTGTCGGCGGCCGCGCAGGAAACCCAGGCCACCGCCATGCACCTGGCCGACGCGGCCAAGCATCAGGCACAGCAGATCACTTCGGCATCCGCGGCCATCCGCAACATCGCGCAATCCATTGACCAGGTGTCCAGGAATTCGGCCGAGTCGGCCGAAGTGGCCCAGAAGTCGGTGCAGATCGCCTCGCACGGCGCCGACGTGGTGCGCGAGACCATTCAAGGCATGGATTCCATCCGCGACCAGATCCAGGAAACCTCCAAGCGCATCAAGCGGCTGGGTGAGTCCTCGCAGGAAATCGGCTCGATCGTGGAACTGATCAACGACATTGCCGAGCAGACCAACATCCTCGCGCTCAACGCGGCCATCCAGGCGGCGTCGGCCGGTGAGGCCGGCCGCGGTTTCGCGGTGGTGGCGGACGAAGTGCAGCGATTGGCGGAACGCTCGACCAGCGCGACCAAGCGTATCGAAACGCTGGTGCAGACGATTCAGTCCGACACCAACGAAGCGGTGAACTCGATGGAGCAGACCACCGCCGAGGTGGTCGCCGGTGCGCGACTGGCCGAGGACGCCGGCAGCGCGCTGGGCGACATCGAGCGCGTCTCGCACGATCTGTCCGCGCTGATTCAGAACAT
>DASVGR010000117.1:0-33807 GCA_036379395.1 Rhodanobacteraceae bacterium
TGTTGCCGCTAACACCAAGGCACGCCGTCTGCTGCGTCACAGTCCGCCGCATTATGCGGCCGGAGTCGGGCCGGCGGCGTTGAACATAACCCATCTGTTTGATTGCGAGATCACCGACATACTGGACATCTCGTCAACGACAGACGATCAGACGCGTGCGTTTCGCGCGCACCATTCTGACGACGTGTTGTTCGGGACGTTGATTGAGCCGCGCCAGCCGCCGGCATCTTCCAAACGTCGGGAGCTGGCCGCTGAAAACGTGCCGGTGCTGGACGCGCTTGCCGCAGATGATCCAACCATGCGCAAGACGATCGCTTGTGCCAAACGCCTACGCGATGAATCCATCAACGTCATGATCGTGGGAGAGACGGGCGTCGGCAAGGAACGTCTGGCACAGGCGCTGCACAAAGCAAGCAACCGTGCTGGAAACCCGTTCATCGCAGTTAACTGCGCCGCGATACCCGAGTCTCTTATCGAGAGCGAGTTGTTTGGTTACGAGCCCGGTGCGTTCACGGGTGCTCGCGCCAAGCGCATGAAAGGGCTGATCCAGCAATCGGACGGTGGGACGCTTTTTCTCGACGAAATCGGCGATATGCCGGTGCATCTGCAGACTCGCCTGTTGCGCGTATTGTCTGAAAAGGAAGTCCTCCCACTGGGGGCAGAGCGCCCCGTGCCTGTCGATCTGAGAGTGGTCTCTGCCACACATCGCGACGTCCGGCAGTTACTCGAGGATGGCAGTTTTCGCGAGGATCTCTACTACCGTCTGAACGGCGCTTCATTGGCGTTGCCGCCTCTCCGCGACAGGGCGGACAAGCAGTTTGTCATACGACAGGTTTTCAACGCGGTGCGTGGGGAGTGTCGTACCGCCAGGATTCGCGGCGACGCCATGAGTGCGTTGCTCGCGTATTCGTGGCCCGGCAACATCCGTGAATTGCATAATGCTTTGCGCTTTGCACTTGCGACCCGGGCTGATGATCAATTCATCACCGTTGATGATTTACCCGACGATTGTGTTCACGGCATCGACTGCAGTGCCGTCGATGTCAAGCCCGCTGCCCCGCTTGGTGATTCGGCTGGGGCGCTCTACCAATTGTTGCGGAAACACAATTGGAACATCACTTCCGTGTCGAAAGTGCTGGGTGTATCGCGACCCACTGTGTATAGACGCATGCGTGAACAACAGATTGTGCAGCCGAACCTCCGCGGCTGATCGCGGTGACCGCCGGCGCGTCGATACAAGCATGGGGGTTGGGGACATTGCGCCTGCTGGGCTGTAAAACGCCTTACGACAACACCAATCCGATCAAAAACTCAGCAACGGCAATCGAAGGCCCGCCCGCAACGATAATTCAGGGTGTTCGTGACGGATGCAGGTTAAGCGGCTGCCTGAAAGGCCGCATCGACTGCGGCGGGGGTTTGATAATTCAGAGTTTGGTGGATTCTCTGCCGGTTGTAAAACACTTCGATGTATTCAAACAGGGCGGTGCGCGCCTGTGCCCGAGACTCGAAAGTCTGCTGATCGATCAGCTCGAATTCGACACTGGCAAAGAAACTCTCAGCCACAGCATTATCCCAGCCATCACCTTTGCGTGACATGCTTTGCTGCATGTGGGCATCAGCGAGTTGTTGGCGGTATACCCCGGAAGCGTAGGTCTGCCCACGATCACTGTGATGGATCAAGCCCGGTTTCGGGCAACGACGGGCTACTGCCATCACCCAAGCCTCGCTGAGCAGCCTGGTATCGTTGCGGGCCGACATGGCCCAGCCCACGACCAGCCGGGAATACAAATCAATGAGTACGGCCAGATACAGCCAGCCTTGCCGGGTGGGGATAAACGTGACATCCCCCACCCAGATACGATCCGGCGCCGGTGCGGTAAAGTCGCGTTGCAGCAGGTTGGGGGCATGCCAGCCGCCGGGCTTGGATCGCGTGGTGATGACAAAGCGCTTGCGGCGCCGTGCCCAGATGCCATGACGCCGGCGCAGCCGGGCGATCCGGTGCTTGCCACAGGCATGACCACTTGCCTTGAGGCTGTGCCACATCTTGACGCCCCCGAAGCGCTCATGCGTCTGCGCATGAAGCTGGCGTATCTCCGCCACCAGTCGCCGGTCTTGTTGGGCACGCTGGCTTTCCGGGTGGTGCTGCCAAGCGTAATAACCGGAGCGACTGACGCCCAGGATGCGACACAGCGTCTGGATGCGGTGCTGGGCTTGCTGCTGGTGGATAAAGGCGTACTTCACGGCAGCTCTCTGGCGAAGTACGCCGCCGCTTTTTTTAGGATCGTGTTTTCCTCCTCAAGCTGAGCCAGTTTGCGCTTCAGGCGCGTCAGTTCCGATTGCTCGCTGAGGGCGGCATTGCGACCCGGACCACGAAAGGCGCGATCTTGGCCTTTGTCACTGAGTTCATGCTTCCACTTGTAGATCTGGTTGCGGCGCACGCCCAACTCTCGGGCGAGCTCGGCAGCCGGTCGATCCGTCTGTTCAAGCAGTCGGATGGCTTCAAGTTTGAAGGCTCTGGTGTAACGCTTGCGTGTGGACACTGGACATCTCCTTGGGACTCATTGTCCCTTCTGGTTGATGTCCACGAAAGTGGGGATAGCCCAACCTGACCCCTGACCCTCTCGTCAGCACTCGATCACGTTGACCGCGAGGCCGCCGCGGCTGGTTTCCTTGTATTTATCCTTCATGTCGCGGCCGGTGTCGCGCATGGTCTTGATGACCTTGTCCAGCGAGACGCGGTGCTTGCCGTCGTTCTTGAGCGCCATGCGGCTGGCGTTGATGGCCTTGACCGAACCCATCGCGTTGCGTTCGATGCAGGGGATCTGCACCAGTCCGCCGATAGGGTCGCAGGTGAGGCCGAGGTTGTGTTCCATGCCGATCTCGGCGGCGTTTTCGATCTGCCGCACGCTGCCGCCGAGCGCCGCCGTCAATCCGGCCGCGGCCATCGAGCAGGCCACACCCACTTCGCCCTGGCAGCCGACCTCGGCACCCGAGATCGACGCGTTTTCCTTGTACAGCAGGCCGACGGCGGCGGCGGTGAGCAAAAACTCGATGATGCCGGCTTCGTTCGATTTGGGGCAAAAACGGTCGTAGTAATGCAGCACCGCCGGCAGAATGCCGGCCGCGCCGTTGGTTGGCGCGGTGACCACGCGGCCGCCGGCGGCGTTTTCCTCGTTGACCGCCAGCGCGTACAGGTTGACCCAGTCGAGCACGGTCAGCGGGTCCTGCAATGATTTTTCCGGCTTGGCGCGCAGTTCTTCGGCCATGGCCGGCGCGCGGCGCTTGACGTGCAGGCCGCCGGGCAGTTCGCCGGGCGAGCGCAGGCCGCGCGCGACGCAATCGACCATGGCTTGCCAGATCGTCATCAGGCCATCGTGGATTTCCGCTTCGCTGCGCCAGGCCTGCTCGTTGGCCAGCATCAGCTGGGCGATGGTGATGTGCTCGCGCTCGCAAGTGGCCAGCAGTTCGTCGCCGCTGGAAAACGGGTATTTGACCTGGGTGGTGTCGGCCACGATGCGGTCGGCCGCGGCCTCGTCCGGGTTGACCACGAAACCGCCGCCGACCGAGTAGTAGTCGCGCGTGGCCAGCTCGTTGTCGTCGGCGTCGAAAGCGGCAAAGCGCATGCCGTTGACGTGGTAGGGCAGCTTCTGGCGCTTGTTGAACACCAGGTCGCGCTTTTCGTCGAACGCGATGGGACGCTTGCCGGCCAGGTTCAGGCGCTTGTCGCCGCGGATGCGCTCCAGCGTGGCCGGAATGGTGTCGGGGTCGACCTTGTCCGGCCAGTTGCCCTCGAAACCCAGCAGCACGGCCTTGTCGGTGCCGTGGCCGCGACCGGTCAGCGCCAGTGAGCCGTACAGCTCGCAGCGCACGCGTGCGACGCGGTCCAGCAGGCCTTTTTCTTCCAGCCAGTGGTCGGTGAAGCGCGCGGCGGCACGCATCGGGCCGACGGTGTGGGACGAGGATGGACCGATGCCAATCTTCAAAAGGTCGAAAACGCTGACGGCCATGACGAAACCGGGTGAAGGCGGAAAGCGGCTATTCTAACCTCCTGTCGTCCCTCTTATGCAGCGTATTCATGGCCCGATTGACACTTTTTCAACGCGACGACTGCCATCTGTGCGACATGGCGCTGGAGGTGCTGGCGCAAGCCCGCGCGCCGGATTTTTCCAGTTGCTGGATTGACGATGAGGCAAGCCTTGTCGCGCGTTACGGCACGCGCGTGCCGGTGTTGCGTGACGAGCGCAGCGGACGCGAACTGGACTGGCCGTTCGATGCGGCCGCCGTCGAGGCATTCGTGGCCGCGGTACCGGTCGAGGGTGGATGACGCCTTGACCGCGCGACCGGCTCACATGTCGTACTTGGCCAGCTCCGCGCCCAGGCGCTTGTAGTCGATCCAGCGGGTGCGTGAACCCTTGCGCGCGTCGCTTTCGGCCGGCACCACTTCGAGCACGCGCTCGAACGCGTCCTGCGGAATGGCCTCGCGCAGGTTGATGGCCAATGGGCGCGAGGGCGTTTCCACGCCGGGCGGGGCGATCAGGACCGGCACCTCGGCGTCGTCCTCGTTGCCGGCCAGCTGGTGCGGGATGAAGGCGTCCTCGTCGAAGGACCACAGCAAGTCGTCGATTTCCTCGGCCTGGGCAAAATCGCGCGCCAGGATGACCAGCGGCTGTTCGGCCAGCAAGGCCTTTTGCACCAAGGCGCATACCAGCAGCAACGGCTGGTCGCGGAAGCGGGGTTTGGCGATGAGGTAGAAGTCGGCGCGCATGAATTCGAAAAACGGCAACGATTCGGATAAACGGTGCGCGCCAATGGCGCATACCGCAGCATGTTCCGCATAGGGTACATGTGTGCGCGGCCGGTTGCCGCGATGACGGACGGAGGCTGAACTGCGCGTGCGGATGCGCGTCGACAAAGCGCGCGAACTGGGCCGCGTCCGGTTGCAGCCGTTACACTTGGACTCTCGCCGCGCCCGCGGCACGACGAACCCTGCCTGACGCATGCTGCGCATCCTCGACCGTTACATCCTGCGCGAACTGGCTTTCAGCGTGTTTGCGGTGGCCGTGGTGCTGCTGGTAGTGGTGGCAGGCGGCACGTTCGCACGGGTGCTGCAGCAGGTGGCGCAGGGCAGTTTTCCGGCCAGCGTGATGTTCGACGTGCTTGGCTTGAGCATGGTGTCGACGTTGATGGCGCTGCTGCCGCTGGCGTTGTTTCTGGGCATTCTGGTCGCCCTTGGGCGCCTGTTCCACGACAGCGAAATGCACGTGCTGGCCGCTTCCGGCATGGGCCGGCGCGGCCTGCTGCGGCCGGCCGCGATGCTGGCCATTCCGATCGCCGTGGTGGTGGGGCTGGTGTCGCTGTGGCTGGGGCCATGGGCCGAACGCACCAGCACGCAACTCATCACGACGGCCAACCATTCGGTGATCGCGGCCGGTCTGGAAGCCGGGCGTTTTACCGAGCTGCCGGGCGATGCCGGTACCATTTTTGTCACCAGCATGAACCGTGACGGCACCCGGCTGGGACGCGTGTTCATGGTGCGCCAGCAGGCCGGCGACGCGGACACGCCGCCGGCGTTGCAGGTGGTCACGGCCGCGCACGGCCAGTTGTATCCGGGCACGGACGGCGTGGGCCGTTACCTGTCGCTGGGCGATGGCTGGCAATACAAGCTGCCGCTCGGGCGCGACGACTGG
This sequence comes from Rhodanobacteraceae bacterium, assembly GCA_036379395.1. Taxonomy (GTDB): domain Bacteria; phylum Pseudomonadota; class Gammaproteobacteria; order Xanthomonadales; family Rhodanobacteraceae; genus Oleiagrimonas. The sequence continues at coordinate 5,688 of DASVGR010000117.1, forward strand.
AACGTGATGCGCTATCAGGAAAACGACGTGGCGCTGTCGCAGGTCAAGCCCGACGAGGACAACGACGAAGGCCCGATCAGCTCGTCCACGCCCACCGGCGTGGTTGCCGCGACCGCAGGCACCGAGGCACGCGCCGAACTGGCCTGGCGCATTGCCGCGCCGGTGGCGACGCTGGTGCTGGCGTTGCTGGCGCTGCCGTTGGCCCGACAGACGCCGCGCGAGCCGCGTTACGGCCGCATTCTGGTCGCCGTGCTTTGCTACTTCTTGTACTTCGGCCTGCTGTCGCTGTCGCGCTCGCTGATCGCGCAGGGCAAGGTGCCGGGCACGGAGCCGATCTGGATTTTGCAGGTGGTCGTGGCCGGTATCGCCGTGTGGTTCCTGTGGCGGCAATACGCGCCGTGGAAAGTGGCGGGGGAGCGCGCATGATCGCCTTGCCGACCATCAAGCGCACCGATCGCCTGATCGCCGCCAGCGTGCTGGGCATGCTGGTGGTGGTATGGATCGTGCTGACCGGTTTCGACACGCTGAACCAGCTGCTGCGCCAGCTGGGCGACGTGGGCAAGCATGGCTACACGGTGGCCGACGCCGTTGTCTACATTGCCTGGACGATTCCGCGCCGGCTGTACCAATGGTTTGGCAATGCTGCGCTGATCGGCGGCCTGCTGGGCCTGGGCGGCCTGGCCACGCATGGCGAAATGACGGCCTTGCGCGCGGCCGGCATGTCCAAGATGCGCATCATCAGCTCAGTGGTGGTGATGCTGGCGATCCTGATTGCCCTGGTGATGCTGATGGGCGAGACCATTGCGCCCTATGGCGCGCAACGGGCGCAGGCGCTGCAGCTGCGGGTCAACTCGCAGCATCTGGGCACCACCACGCGCAGCGGCCTGTGGGAACGCGACGGCGATGATTTCATCAATGCCAAGGCCGTGCTGGCCGAGCGCCAACATGGTCGAACCGACGTGAGCCTGGCTGACGTGCGCGTGTTTCACCTGTCCGCCGATGGCCGGCTGACGCGATTCACGCATGCGCAAAGCGCGGTCAGCCAGAACGGCCAGTGGGTGCTGAAAAACGTGCGCACCAGCACGCTGGGTGCCGCCGGCATACACACAGCCAGCGTGCCCAGCCAGCCGTGGGACACGCATCTGGATGCGGCCGTGCTGAAGCAGTCGGTGATCCATCCCGAATACCTGTCGATGCGCGACCTGTGGCGCAACATGCAGTATCTGGAAGCCAACCACCAGAGCCCGCTGGCCTACGCCAAGGCGTTCTGGGCGCACGTGTTTTACCCGGTCAACGTGCTGGTGCTGGTGCTGTGCGCGTTGCCGTTCGCGTTTGGCGCGCTGCGCACCGGCGGCCTGGGCAAGCGCATTTTCATCGGCGTGGTGGTGGCGCTGGCCTGGTACTTCCTGCAGCAGGGCCTGGTCAACATGGGCATCGTGTATGGCGCGCCGGCGTGGCTGGCCGACTTGCTGCCGGCGCTGGCGTTGATTGTTGCCGCGGCGATTTATTTCCGGCGTTTTGCCTAGACAAGCCCCGGCCCGGCTTTTGTAGGAGCCCGCCTGCGGGCGAAAGAATCTTGCCTTGTACCAGTATTTGGCCATCGCGCGCGGGCGCGCTCCTACAGTGTCCTTGTGATGTTTGGGGAATTTTGACCTGTTGCGGGAGCTTGCTTGTGTGGGAGCCCGCTTGCGGGCGAAAGGGTCTTGCCTTGCACCGGCATCTGGCCATCGCGCGCAGGCGCGCTCCTGCGATTTCAGGATGCGGGGATTCTTGACGCGTCAGGATGCCTTGCCGGTGCGGCGCGATTTTTTCGGCACCATCATCTGTACGACTTGCGTGCCGGCGACCAAGTCGTGCAGCGCGCGCCGGTCGCGGTTGGTCAGGCACAGGGCGAAAAACACGAGCCATGCCATCAGCACCGCCCACAACGCGCCCTTGACCGTGAACAGACTGTCGGCGCCGGCCAGAAGCAGCAACGGCAGGGACGCGACGAACGCGCGCAGCAGCGTGCTTTTCCAGTCCACGCGCGTGCCGGCCATGGAGCGCAGATACATGCGCCACGGACGCATGCCCAGCGTCTGCCCGCCGCGTCGCCACGAGGCGACGAAGTAGGCAACCACGATCAAATATTGCAGCGCCGGATACCACCATGGCGTGTGCACTTGCGTGCCGCTGCCGGTGAGATGACCGCCGGTCACTACTTCGCAAATGCCGCCGACCACCATGACGATGGCGACCACGGCCACGAGGTCGTAGACCAGCCCGGCCACGCGCATCCAGATGGATGCCGTGCGCCAGGTGACAGCGGAAGAAGTTTCGGTGGCGGGCGCGGTATCGGTCATGAAAGTCTTGCAACGCAGTGGACTTGGGCGCCAGCATCATGCCATGCCAGCCACTTCGCCACGACCCGTACGCGACGCCGAACGCGCCGCCATTGATGCCTTTCTGGAACGCGTGTGGTCCGAGGACGGCTTGTCCGACAGCACGCTGGAAGCCTATCGGCGTGACCTGGAAGCGTTGTCGCGCTGGCTGGAAAAGCACGGTTCGGACCTGGACGGCGCGCGGGCCGAGGATCTTTCGCGCTATCTGGGCGAGACCGGCGGCGCGGCGCGTTCCATGGCGCGGCGGCAGACGACGTTGCGGCGTTATTACGCGCATCTGGCGCGGCAGCAGCCGGGGCGCGTTGATCCGACCTTGCACCTGGCCCGTCCGCGCCTGCCGCGCAGCTTGCCCAAGGCTTTGTCCGAACGCGAGGTGGAAGCCTTGCTGCATGCGCCCGATGCGGCCTCGCCGTTGGGCCTACGCGATCGCGCGATGCTGGAACTCATGTACGCCAGCGGCTTGCGCGTGTCCGAGCTGGTCGGCCTGCCGCTGGGCGGGCTGAATCTGCGTCAGGGCGTATTGCGCGTGACCGGCAAGGGCGGCAAGGATCGTCTGGTGCCGATCGGCGAGATCGCGCAGGAGTGGGTCGAGCAATATCTGGCCACGGCACGCCCGGCGCTGGTGCGCGGCAAGCTGTCGGAGGCGGTGTTTTTGTCCAACCGCGGCGCGGCCATGAGCCGGCAGATGTTCTGGACGCTGGTCAAGCGCCACGCCCTGTGCGTCGGCATCGACGCCAAGCGCATTTCGCCGCACGTGCTGCGGCATTCGTTTGCGACACATCTGCTCAACCACGGCGCGGATTTGCGCTCGCTGCAAATGCTGCTGGGCCACAGTTCGCTCAGCACCACGCAGATCTACACGCTGGTGGCGCGCGAGGGCCTGAAAAAACTGCATGCCCAGCATCATCCGCGCGGCTGAACGGGCATGACGCGACGCACGTGGCGGCGCCGGCACGCGTGAGACAATGGCGCGTCTTCGCCGATCCGCACTGTCATGATTGCCTTGTCGTTCCTGTCCCGTCGCTTGCCTCGCGCGCCCCGCTGGTCGGGGCGGCTGGTTGCCGGCCTGGCCGTCGCGGCCTTGTTGACGGCCACATCCTGGGCGGCCACGTCGGCGACCGGTCCGTCGGCGGTGAAAGCCGCGTTGTCGCGCATGGCTCCGGGTGCTCCGGTGGCCGACATCGCCAAGGCGCCGTTGCCGGGCTTTTATCAGGCACTGGTCGGCGGGCGCATGGTGTACGTCAGTGCCGATGGCAAGTGGGTGATGGACGGCCATTTGTACAATGCCGACAAGCAAGTCGACGTCAGCGGCGCGGCCATGCAGAAAGTGCGCCGCCAGGTGCTGGCCAAGGTGCCGGGAAGCGACTACATCACGTTCGCGCCGAAAGATCCGAAGTATTCGGTGACGGTGTTCACCGATGTCGACTGCGCCTACTGCCGCGTCATGCACCAGCACATGCAGCAGTACAACGCGGCCGGCATCGCCGTGCATTACCTCGCCTGGCCGCGCACCGGCGTCAAGGCCTATCCCAGTGGCCGGCCCACGGCGTCGTATCTGAAGGCGGTGTCGGTGTGGTGCTCGAAAACGCCGCAGGTGGCGCTGACCGAAGCCATGCAGGGCAAGGCGGTGGCTGGAGCCACGTGCACCAATCCGGTGAAAAACGAGTTCGATCTGGGCCGGCGCATCGGCGTGGACGGCACGCCGACCGTGATCGCTCCGGACGGCACGGTGCTGGGCGGCTACGTGCCGCCGATGCAGCTGCTGCTGGAACTGCAAAAGCTCAAGGCGTCCGCCCACGCCGGTTGATGGCCGCGGGGAATAAGCCTGCGGCGGCATGACGGCGCACGCTGCCGCGTGGCCGGGCAATAGGCTAAAATGGGCGTTTCCCCCTGCGGCATCAATCGCATGATGGTTCTTGACGGGCAGGCTGCCCTTTCTCCGTTCCGGCTGGATCGGCTCAACGCGCGGCTTGCCGGGCTGGGTCATCATGACGTGCGCGTGCAGGGCACGTGGCATGTGTATCTCATTGATGCCGAACGGGCGCTGACGGACGCCGAACGCGCGCGCCTGATCGAGATTCTGGACGCGCGCGACGACACGCCGCGAAACGCCTCGCTGTGGGTGCTGCCGCGCCTGGGCACGATTTCGCCGTGGTCGAGCAAGGCGACCGACATCCTGCACGTGTCGGGCTTTGCCGACATCGCGCGCATCGAGCACGGCGTGGCCTGGCACATCGACGGTCTGGACACGGCCGACGCGGCCAAGCGTGAGGCCGTCGAGGCGCTGCTGTTCGATCCGATGACCGAATCGCGTGTGACCGACCTTGCCGCGACCGATGGCCTGTTCCTGCACGGCGTACCGGGCAATCTGGCGCGCGTGGCGCTGGGCGACGATCCGCACGCGGCACTGGCGCGCGCCAACCGCGATCTGGGCCTGGCCCTGGCCGACGACGAAATCGACTATCTGGCCAGCCGCTACGCCGAGCTGGGTCGCGACCCCAGCGACGCCGAGCTGATGATGTTCGCGCAGGCCAATTCCGAGCATTGCCGGCACAAGATCTTCAACGCCAGCTGGACCGTCGACGGCGAAGACCAGGACGTCACGCTGTTTGGCATGATCCGCAACACGCATGCGGTGTCGCCCGGGCTCACCCTGTCGGCCTACAAGGACAACGCGGCGGTCATCGCCGGTGCCGAAGGCAAGCGTTTTTACGTCGATGGCGACGGCGTGTGGCGCGCGCATGCGCAGCTCATCGACCACGCCATCAAGGTCGAAACGCACAATCACCCGACCGCGATCGCGCCGTTTCCCGGCGCGGCGACTGGCTCGGGCGGCGAAATCCGCGACGAGGGCGCGACCGGCCGTGGCGGCAAGCCCAAGGCCGGCCTGAGCGGCTTTTCGGTGTCGCACCTGCGCATTCCCGGCCTGCCGCGGCCGTGGGAAAAAGAGCGGCCGCTGCCGCCGAACATGGCCAGCGCGTTCGAGATCATGCGCGACGCGCCGCTGGGTGCGGCCGCGTTCAACAACGAATTTGGCCGGCCCTGCCTGGGCGGCTATTTCCGCGCGTTCGAGCAGGAAAACGGCGCGCCCAACGTGCGTCGCGGCTACGACAAACCCATCATGATCGCCGGCGGCATCGCCAACATCCGCCGCGAGCAGGTGCAAAAGCGCCCGCTCGAAGACGGCGACGCGGTGATCGTGCTGGGCGGTCCGGCCATGCTGATCGGCCTGGGCGGTGGCGCGGCTTCGTCGATGGCGGCCGGCGCGTCCAGCGCCGAGCTCGATTTTGCCTCGGTGCAGCGCGGCAACGCCGAAATGGAACGCCGCTGCCAGCAAGTCATCGACGCCTGCTGGGAGCGCGACGACAACCCCGTCGTCAGCATTCACGATGTCGGCGCGGGCGGCTTGTCCAATGCCATTCCCGAGATCCTGCACGATGCTGATGTCGGCGGGCGGATCGACCTGGACAAGGTGCTGGTGTCCGACCCGTCGCTCACGCCGATGCAGGTGTGGTGCAACGAATCGCAGGAACGCTACGTGCTGGCGTTGCGCCCGGCCGACGTGCCGGCCTTCGCCGAGCTGTGCGCGCGCGAGCGCTGCCCGTTCGCGCATGTCGGCACGGCCACGCGCGAGGAGCGCCTGACGGTGACGCGCGCGCAAGGTGACGGCACGCGCGAAACCATCATCGACCTGCCCATGGACGTGCTGTTCGGCAAGGCCCCGCGCGTGCATCGCACCGACACGCGCAAGCCCGAGCGCGTGGACCTGGTGCCCGACTTGTCCGGCATCGAGATCAACGAGGCCTTGGCGCGCGTGCTGCGCCAGCCGGTGGTCGGCTCCAAATCGTTTCTGGTCACCATCGGCGACCGCTCCGTGGGCGGTCTGTGCTCGCGCGATCCGATGGTCGGCCCGTGGCAGGTGCCGGTGGCCGATTGCGCCGTCACCCTGCTTGATTTTGAAGGCTGTGCCGGTGAAGCCATGGCCATGGCCGAGCGCGCGCCGGTGGCGCTGACTTCGTCCGAGGCGGCCGCGCGGCTGGCCATTGGCGAGGCCATCACCAACCTGGCCGCCGCGCCCATCGCGCAGATTTCCGACATCCGCCTGTCGGCCAACTGGATGGCCGCGGTCAATCACGAGCACGAAGGTGCGGCGCTGTTTGACGCGGTCAGGACGGTCGGCATGGACGTGTGCCCGGCGCTGGGTATTTCCATTCCGGTCGGCAAGGATTCGCTGTCCATGCAGACGGTGTGGAACGACGCCGAGCTGGGCGAGCAGCACACGGTTGCGCCGGTGTCGCTGGTGGTGACCGGCTTTGCCAGCGTGACCGACGCGCGGCGCACGCTGACGCCGCAACTGCGCACCGATCGCGGCGAGTCCGATTTGTGGCTTCTGGATCTGGGCGGCGGACGCGATCGTCTGGGCGGCAGCGCGCTGACGCAGGCGTTCAACCGCAGCGGCGGCATTGCGCCGACGCTGGACGATCCCGCGCTGCTGAAAAACTTTTTCGCGCTGGTGCAGGAAGCGCGTGCGGCCGGCCTCGTCGTGGCCTATCACGACCGCTCCGATGGCGGCGTCATCGTCACCTTGCTGGAGATGGCTTTCGCCGGCCATTGCGGCCTGCAGATCCAGTTGGAAGGCTGGGCCGACGCCACGCTGCGCGCGCTGTTCAGCGAAGAACTGGGCGCGGTGCTGCAGGTGACGGAAAACGACCACGACGCGTTTGCCGAGCTGGTCGCCAGGCACGGCCTGGCCGATTACGCGCGCGTCATCGGCCAGCCGCGCGAAAAGCTCGGCATCAAGCTGTACATGGGCGAAGACCTGCTGGCCAAGTGGCGCTGGCAGGAATTGATCAAGACATGGAGTGAAACCAGCCACGCCATGCAGGCACGCCGCGACAACCCGGTCAGCGCCGACGCGGAGCTGGCCTGGCGCGCCGACGACACCGACCCCGGCATCAGCCCGCAGCTGACGTTCGATCCAGCCGGCGACACCGCCGCGCCGTACATCATTCGCGGCGTGCGCCCGCGCGTGGCGGTGTTGCGCGAGCAGGGCGTCAACGGACAGGTCGAAATGGCCGCCGCGTTCACGCGCGCCGGGTTTGACGCGTCCGACGTGCACATGAGCGATCTGGCTTCCGGGCGCGTCAAGCTGGCCGATTTCGTCGGCTTCGCGGCCTGCGGAGGTTTCTCGTACGGCGACGTGCTGGGCGCCGGTCGCGGCTGGGCCACGGCCATCTTGTACAGCGAAGCCCTGCGCACGCAGTTTGCCGACTTCTTTGCCGACAGCACGCGCTTTGCGCTCGGCGTGTGCAACGGTTGCCAGATGCTGTCGCAGCTGAAGGCCATCATCCCCGGCGCCGAGCATTGGCCGCGCTTCTTGCGCAACGTGTCCGAGCAGTACGAGGCGCGCCTGGCCACGCTGGAAGTGGTCGACTCGCCCAGCATCCTGCTGCGCGACATGGCCGGTTCGCGCATTCCCGTCGTGGTCGCGCATGGCGAGGGGCAGGCGTATTTCGACAACCAGTGCAGCCCGGCCAAGAGCCAGGCCTGCCTGCGCTACGTCGACAACCATGGCCGTCCGACCGAGGACTTTCCGCTCAACCCCAACGGTTCGCCCGGCGGCCTGACCGGTTTCACCGCCGCCGATGGCCGCGTGACCATCATGATGCCGCATCCCGAGCGCGTGTTCCGGTCCGTGCAAATGAGCTGGCATCCGGACAGCTGGGGCGAAGATTCACCGTGGGCGCGCCTGTTCCGCAACGCGCGCACCTGGGTGGGGTGAGCAACGACGGGAACCCAGATGCCTCTGCAGGAGCCCGCCTGCGGGCGAAAAATCTTGCGATGGATCGACATCCGGCCATCGCGTGCGGGCGCGCTCCTACCAAGCAAGGCAGGCGTCCCCATCGCTTTTGTGGGAGCCCGCCTGCGGGCGAAAAAACCTTGCGCTGAATCGCCAGCCGACCATCGCGCAAAACCAGGGTGAAAGGCATACTGACGCGCATGGATTCGATGTCACTTACGGTTCTCATCGTCGCGGCCGACAGCGGTGCCTCGCTGGCCGACTGCGTGCGTCGCGCACTGGCCAGCGCTGCCGTGCGCGAGGTGTTGGTGCTGGACAACGCCTCTGCCGACGGCATGCCCGAGGCCATCGAACACGAACATGCCGGCGACCCGCGCGTGCAGGTTGTGCGCAATGGCAGCAACCTGGGGTTTGGCGCGGCCATGAATCGCGGCGCTGCACTGGCGCAGGGGGATGCCTTGCTGTTGCTCAATCCCGATTGCCTGCTGGGCGAAACCGATGTCGACACTTTGCTGGCCACCTTGCGCGATACGCCGCGCGCAGGCCTGATCGGTGCCGTGGTGTGCGATGCGCAGGGCCATGTCGACCCGGCGTCACGGCGACGCGATCCCTTGGTCGGGCGTGCGGTGCGCACGTTCTGGCAGCGTGCGACGGGGCGACACGGACACGATGGCGTGGAAGTTGCCGGCCCCATCCCGGCGGCCGTCAGCGACGAGGAAGCCGTCTCGGGCGCCATCATGCTGCTGCCGCGCGTGCTGTTCGCGCAGCTGGGTGGTTTCGACGAAGGTTATTTTTTGCATTGCGAAGACCTCGACCTGTGCCGCCGCGTGCGCGATGAGGGCCATCGCGTGCTGTTGGACGGCCGCGTGCGCGTGCTGCATTCCAAAGGCGGCTCCAGTCGCCATCGGCCGGTCTTCGTCAGCCGCTACAAGCACCGCGGCATGTGGCGCTGGTTTCGCAAATTCGACCCGGCCGCGCGCAATCCGCTGGTTGCCGGCGCCGTGTGGTGCGGCATATGGGGGCATTTCGCGCTGGGGCTGCTGCGCCGCCGGTGACGGCATGGATTGAGCTTCGAAACGTTTCAGGCCAGCGAGACAGCAACAGCAAACCAAAGCGTGCATCGGCCGACCGCCACGCGCTACCATGCGGCCATGATCCGCGACATCCTCAAGATGGGCGACGCGCGATTGCTGCGCGTGGCGCCCGCCATCCCCGAAACCTTGTTCGGTTCCGACGAGCTGGCGGCGTTGGTGACCGACATGTTCGACACCATGGCGCATGCCGGCGGCGTGGGTTTGGCCGCGCCGCAGATCGGCGTGGACATGCAACTGGTGGTGTTCGGCTTCGAACACGCCGAGCGCTATCCCGACGCGCCCGCCGTGCCGCGCACGGTGCTGCTCAACCCCGTCATCACGCCGTTGTCGCAAGACATGGAAGATGGCTGGGAAGGCTGCCTGTCGGTGCCCGGCCTGCGCGGCGTGGTCAGCCGCCACAGCCTGATCCGCTACCAGGGTTTCGACGCCCAGGGCACTCCCGTCGACCGCCGCGCCGAAGGCTTCCATGCGCGCGTCGTGCAGCACGAGTGCGACCACCTCATCGGCCGCCTGTACCCGTCGCGCATCACCGATTTTTCGCGCTTCGGCTACATCGACGTGCTGTTTCCCGATCAGCCTGACGAAGGCTGACGCGCATGCGTTTGCCTTGAATCACCGCAGGAGCCGGCCTGCCGGCGATGCGGGCCACAGGCCCGCGTGTCCCTGCCAAAACCACCGTGTGCAGGCATGTTTCCATGGGATCAACGCCGTTCGGCAGCCAAATGCTGGCGGTGCAGATTGATGTCGTCGCGCAATGTTTGCGCGGCCTGGCGTGCGGCTTGCGCGTAATCGGCACCTGATCCGGCGTACAGGATGGCACGCGAGGAGCTGATGACGAGGCCGGTGCCGGAGGCCGTCAGGCCGTGCTTGAGCACGGCTTCCACGTTGCCGCCCTGGGCGCCGATGCCGGGCACCAGCAGCGGCATGTCGCCGATTTTTTCGCGGATGTGGCCCAGTTCTTCCGGAAAGGTCGCACCGGCCACGAGCGCGCAGTTGCCGTGGCTGTTCCAGTGCCTGGCGATGGTTTCGGCCACCTTGAGATACAGCGGCATGCCGCCCACGTCGAGGTTCTGGAAGTCGCTGCCGCCGGGGTTGGACGTGCGGCACAGCAGGATCACGCCCTTGTCGCCGCGTTCAAGAAACGGGGCCAGGGAATCGTGGCCCATGTACGGGTTGGCGGTGACCGCGTCGGCGCCGTAGCGGTCGAAAGCCTCGATGGCGTAGTTTTGCGCCGTCGAACCGATGTCGCCACGCTTGGCATCCAGGATCACCGGCACGCCGGGGTGGCTGGCGTGGATGTGCGCGATCAACCGCTTGAGCGTGTCTTCGGCGCCCAGTGCGGCAAAGTGTGCGATCTGCGGCTTGAACGCGCACACCAGATCGGCGGTGGCATCGACGATGGCGGCGCAAAACGTGAACACCGCGTCGGGATCGTCCTTGAGAGTTTCCGGAAAACGCGATGGGGTGGGATCAAGCCCCACGCAGACCAGTGAGTCGTTGGTTTGCCAGGCGCTTTGCAGCTGTTGCATGAATCCCATGGTGATCTCCGGCAATGGTTGCCTCATTGTGTTCCAAGGCGGGTTTTGATCGGGGGCGGTCTGGTGGGAGCCCGCCCGCGGGCGACGGTTTCTTGCCTCGGATCGGCATTGGGCCATCGCGCGCAGGCGCGCTCCTACCGGTGGGTTATTTCAACGCCTTGTAGCGCAGCCGGTGCGGACCGGCGTCGTCGCCCAGACGGCGCTTCTTGTCATCCTCGTATTCGCGGTAGTTGCCCTGGAAAAACTCCACGTGCGAGTCGCCTTCGAAGGCGATGATGTGGGTGGCGATGCGGTCGAGGAACCAGCGGTCATGGCTGATGACAAAGGCGTTGCCCGGAAATTCCAGCAACGCGTCTTCCAGCGCGCGCGAGGTTTCCACGTCCAGATCGTTGGTGGGCTCATCGAGCAGAAGCACGTTGCCGCCCTGCAGCAGCGTCTTGGCCAGATGCAAACGGCCGCGTTCGCCGCCGGACAGGTTCTTGACGATTTTTTGCTGATCCTGGCCCTTGAAGTTGAAGCGGCCGATGTAGGCGCGCGACTGGATTTCGATGCCGTTGATGTTGAGGATGTCCGAGCCGCCGGAAACCTCCTGGAACACGTTGTGGTCGCCTTCCAGCGAGGCGCGGGACTGGTCGACATAGGCGAGGTTGACGGTCGGGCCGGTGATGATTTCGCCCGAGTCGGGCTGCTCCATGCCCATCAGCATCTTGAAGAAGGTCGATTTGCCGGCGCCGTTGGGGCCGATGATCCCGACTAGTGCGCCCGGCGGAATGAGAAAGCTCAAATCGTCGATCAGGAGCTTGTCGCCAAAGGCCTTGCGGACATGCTTGAACTCGATCACCGACGACCCCAGCCGCTCGCCCGGCGGGATGAAGATTTCGTTGGTTTCATTGCGGCGCTGGTAATCGACCGACTGCAATTCTTCCAGCCGTTTCAGACGCGCCTTGCCCTTGGACTGGCCGCCCTTGGCGTTCTTGCGCGCCCACTCCAGTTCTTGCGCGATGGCTTTCTGGCGGGCCTTTTCCTGGTTGGATTCCTGCTTGAGGCGCTCTTCCTTCTGTTCCAGCCATTGCGTGTAGTTGCCCTTCCACGGAATGCCGCGGCCGCGGTCGAGCTCGAGAATCCACTCGGCGGCGTGGTCGAGGAAGTAGCGGTCATGGGTGACGGCCACCACGGTGCCGGTGTAGCGGTGCAGGTATTGCTCCAGCCATTCGACCGACTCGGCGTCCAGATGGTTGGTCGGTTCGTCCAGCAGCAGCATGTCGGGCTTGGACAGCAGCAGGCGGCACAGCGCGACGCGGCGCTTCTCGCCGCCGGACAGCTCGCCCACGATGGCATCCCACGGCGGGATGCGCAGCGCGTCGGCGGCCACTTCCAGCTGTTGCTGCAACGTGTTGGCGTCGCCCGAGGCGAGGATGTTTTCCAGCCGTTGCTGTTCTTCGGCCAGCTTGTCGAAATCGGCGCCTTCCTCGGCGTAGGCGGCATAGACTTCTTCCAGTTTGGCCTGCGCCTGCAGCACCTCGCCGACACCTTCCTCGACCACCTGGCGCACGGTCTGGGTCGGATCCATTTCCGGCTCCTGGGCCAGATAGCCGACCTTGATGTCGGCCGCCGGACGTGCTTCACCTTCGAAGTCCTTGTCCACGCCGGCCATGATCTTCAGCACCGTGGATTTGCCCGCGCCATTCAGGCCCAGCAGGCCGATCTTGGCGCCGGGAAAAAACGACAGCGAAATATCCTTGATGATGTGGCGCTTGGGCGGAACGGTCTTGCTGACGCCGTTCATGGTGTAGATGTACTGCATGGTGCCTCCGGGAAGGTGTTGCGATGGCGCGGCCGCTCGCGCAAAGCCTGTTATTGTAGCGTGCGCGACGCGCAAAGGCCGCAAAATGATGCCGAAGGCGGCTGATGCGGCAGGCACGTGCACGGGCGGCTGCGCGCGGGGTCGGGGCAAATGTGGGATGGCAACGGTGACGGATCAAGTGGCGGCTGCGCGGCCGGATTTTTCGCGCACGATGGCTGGCTGGCGCCGATGGGATGCGCGCGTGGCGGCGTGGGCGTCGCGTCACGGACGCCTTGGCGTGTTTGTCCACGAGCTGGTCTGGTTTGGCGTCAAGCAAGCCTGGGCGTGCCTGTTCGGCGGCTTGATGCTGGCCTTGCTGATTGCCACGTGGCTGTTCTGGCCAGGCGATGCAGTGATCGGCCGTTACGACTTTGTGACGCTGATGGCCATCGCCATCCAGATTGTCCTGTTGGCCACCGGGCTGGAAACGCAGCGCGAGGCGCTGGTCATCGTGATGTTCCATGTGGCCGGCACGGCGATGGAGTTGTTCAAGACGGCGACCGGCTCGTGGGTCTACCCGGGGCCGTCGTATCTGCATCTGGCTGGCGTGCCGCTGTTTACCGGCTTCATGTATGCCGCCGTGGGCAGCTACATCGCGCGCGCCTGGCGCCTGTTCCGGTTTCGTTTCAGCCTGCATCCGCCGTGGCGGCGCATGGTGGTGCTGGCCGTCGCCATTTATTTGAATTTTTTTGCGGACCATTACGGCGCTGATTTTCGCTGGGGTCTGTTTCTGGCCGTGGGATGGGTGTTCGGGCCGGCCTGGGTGCATTTCCGGGTGCGTCGGCGCTGGCGGCGCATGCCGCTTTTGCTGGGCCTGTTGCTGGTGGCCCTGTTCATCTGGTTTGCCGAAAACCTCGGCACGTTCACGCGCACCTGGGTCTATGCCACCCAGCACGCGGCATGGCACATGGTGCCGGTGTGGAAGATCGGCTCGTGGCTGCTGTTGATGATCATCAGCTATGTGCTGGTGGCCAGCCTGTACCGGCGCCAGTTGAGGCGTGACGCGGGCCATGCGCCACGAACGCGGCGAGCGGTCTGAGCGGTCTTGTCCTGTTTGCGCATGTTGATCCTGCGGCGCGGTTGTTTGCCCGCCGGGATGGCATATGCCTGCGCTGGCTGGCCCTGCGCGCGGGCGTTACACTGCGCCATTCCTTCCCCATTTGCCTGTTGAGGTTCGCATGTATCCCAGCGATTGCACGATTGCCGGTTTCGACGATGAATTGGCCAAGGCCATTGCCGATGAAGGTCAGCGTCAGGAGGATCATGTCGAACTGATCGCTTCGGAAAACTACGCCAGCCCGCGCGTGATGGAAGCGCAGGGCAGCAAGCTGACCAACAAGTACGCCGAGGGTTATCCCGGCCATCGTTATTACGGCGGCTGCGATTACGTGGATGTGGCCGAGAACCTCGCCATCGAGCGCGCCAAGCAACTGTTCGATTGCGACTACGCCAACGTGCAGCCGCATTCGGGTTCGCAGGCCAATCAGGCGGTGTATTTCGCGCTGATCCAGCCGGGCGACACCATTCTGGGCCAGGCGCTGGCGCATGGCGGCCACTTGACCCACGGCGCCAAGCCGAACATTTCGGGCAAGATTTTCAACGCCGTGCAGTACGGCGTGAACGACGACGGCCTGCTCGACTATGACCAGATCGAGGCGCAGGCCGTCGAGTGCCAGCCGAAGATCATCGTGGCCGGTTTTTCCGCCTATTCGCAGATTGTCGACTGGAAGCGTTTCCGCGCCATTGCCGACAAGGTCGGCGCGTACCTGTTCGTGGACATGGCGCATGTGGCGGGCCTGGTTGCCGCCGGCGTGTATCCCAGCCCGCTGCCGTACGCGCATGTGGTCACCACCACCACGCACAAGACGCTGCGCGGCCCGCGCGGTGGCCTGATCCTGTTCAAGAACGACGCCGCCGGCGAATTTGCCGAGACGCTGCGCAAGAAGCTGCAGTCGGTGGTGTTTCCGGCCTTGCAGGGCGGCCCGCTGGAGCACGTCATCGCAGCCAAGGCGGTGGCGTTCAAGGAAGCGCTGCAGCCCGAGTTCAAGACCTATCAGGCGCAGGTGGTGAAGAACGCCAAGGCCATGGCCAAAACCCTGATCGAGCGTGGCTACAAGATCGTTTCCGGCGGCACCGAGGATCACCTCCTGCTGGTCGACCTGATCGGCAAGACGCTGACCGGCAAGGACGCCGAAGAAGCGCTGGGCCGCGCGCATATCACCGTCAACAAGAACACCGTGCCGAACGATCCGCAGAAGCCGTTCGTCACCTCCGGCCTGCGCATCGGCACCCCGGCGGCGACCACGCGCGGTTATCTGGAAGCCGACTGCGTCGAGCTGGCCGGCTGGATCGCCGACGTGCTGGACGCGCCCAATGACGAAGCCGTGATCGCCGCCGTGCGCGAAAAAGTGACGGCGCAGTGCAAGAAGTTTCCGGTCTACGCCTGAGGCCGCATGCATTGCCCGTTCTGCCAGCATGACGACACGCGGGTCATCGACTCGCGTCTGACCGACGACGGCGCCACCGTGCGCCGCCGCCGTGAATGTCCGTCCTGCGGCGAGCGCTTCAACACGTTCGAAACGGCCGAACTGAAGTTGCCGACCATCGTCAAAAGCGGCGAGCGCCGGCAGTTGTTCGACGAGCGCAAATTGCGCACGAGTTTCGAGCGCGCGCTGCAAAAGCGCCCGGTGGCGACCGAGAACGTCGAGCTGGCCGTGCGTGCGGTCATCAACGATTTGCGCCGCCTGGGCGATCGCGAGGTGCCGTCGCGGCAGGTTGGTGAGCTGGTCATGCGTGAGCTGAAAAAGCTCGACCAGGTGGCCTACGTGCGGTTTGCGTCCGTGTACCGCAAGTTCGAGGACGTGCAGGCGTTTCGCGAAGAAATCGAGCGCCTGGAACGCGATTTGCCCGGTCTGGACGAAAAGCAGCTTTCGTTGCTGGGTGCCGACGCCAGGAAAACGCCGCGTTCGTCGTCGTAGCGGCCGGAAGCCTCCGGCCGGCAATCCGCGTCAGTTGAGCCGCTCAATGACGGCCAGCGTGGCCACGGCGCGGTTCAGCGTGTAGATGTGCAGCCCCGGTGCGCCGCCGGCCAGCAGGCGCCGGCACATGCTGGCGACGATGTCGGCGCCGGCTTCGCGGATGGTGGCCGCGTCATCGCCGTAGGCCTGCATGCGCTTGACGATCCAGCGCGGGATTTCGGCGCCGCAGGTTGCCGAAAAGCGCTTGAGCTGGGTGAAGTTGGAAATCGGCATGATGCCCGGCACGATCGGCGTGGTCACGCCCAGTTTGGTGATGTCGTCGACAAAGCGGAAATAGGCGTCCGGATTGAAGAAATATTGCGTGATGGCGCCATCTGCGCCGGCGTCGATCTTGGCCTTGAAATGCGCAAGATCGACCAGCGCGTCGTCGGCTTGCGGGTGGGTTTCGGGATAGCAGCCGACCTGGATCTGGAAGTGGTTGCCGCTGTGCTCGCGGATGAACGTGACCAGCTCGTGCGCGTAGCGCAGGTCGCCCGGCGAGGCCATGCCCGAAGGCATGTCGCCGCGCAGCGCGACCAGCCGCCGGCAGCCCATTTCGCGGTAATGGTCGAGCAGGGTGGCGATCTCGTCGCGCGTGCCGCCGACGCAGGAAATGTGCGGTGCCGTGTCGATGCCGGCGTCCAGCAGGGCTTTCACCGTGGTCGGCGTGTAGCTCAGCGTCGAACCGCCGGCGCCAAATGTCACCGAGGCGTATTCGGGGGCAATGGCTTTGAGCTGCGGCAAGGCACGCTCGAATTGCTCGCGCTGCTTGTCGGTTTTGGGCGGAAAGAATTCCAGCGACAGGGAAGACATGACGGCTCGCAATATCTCTTTATCAAGATAAAAAGAATGATTGCAGAAGGCGCCGTTGCCGCGCAAGCAACGGCGTCATGACGGTGACGCATATTAACTGTCGGCAATGGCCGTCTGGATGGCTGAACCGTTGGGTGGCTACCGGCCCTGGCGAATGTCGACGTCACCGCTGAAGGTCTTGAGCGATACCTGCGCACCGCCGTTGCCGATGGTCGTGTCGAGGCTGGAGCCGGGACCGTATTGGGGTTGCACGACCTTGCCCCATGCGCTGTGGATGTCGCCGCTGAAGCTGGACGCGGTCAACGTGGCGGCCGGCTGGCCGGGCAAGGTCAGGTGAATGTCGCCGCTCATTGAATGCAGCTTGGCCTGGGCATGAGTGGTCAATGTGCCGTCCAGGTACAGGTCGCCGGAAACGCTTTCCATGTGGACGCTGCGCAGCGGGCCGCCGATGATGTGGATGTCGCCGGAAACGCTTTGCGTGGCGGCCTTGTGGCTGGCCTTGGCGACGCTGATGTCGCCACTGACGGTGGTCACTTCCACTTCCTGCATGGCGCCGGTCAGGCGCACGTCGCCACTGACGCTGTCGATGTCGACCTCCGGACTGGTCGCATCAATGACGATGTTGCCGCTGACACTCTTGGCTTCCAGCTCGCCGCCGGCAAGCCCTGTGGCCTGGATGCGCGCGCTGACCGATTTGAGATTGAGTTCGACGCCCTTGGGCACGGTCAGAACCAGTGTGCTGGGGCCCATCGAGTTGTCGTCGCCCCAGTTGAGCCAGCCGCTGTCGCCGTCCTTGGGGCCTTTGACGGCGATGGTGAGGTCATGGGCGTCGCCCTTGATCTCCAGCTTGCGCACGTTGTCGCCCAGGCTGCCGGTGATGCGCACTTCGGGTTTGTCCCAGGTGGTGACGGTGATGGCGCCGGCGACGTTGCGCACGGTCAGCTCGGCATTGGGCGCCAGCGCGTGGGTCTGGTTGATGGGCGTGTCGGCCAGCGCGGTGGGGCTGAGCAGGGCCAGAGCCAACGGCAGGGTGCAGAAGAGGATTTTCATGGCAGTCTCCGGGCGCTCAACTGGCGCGGCGTTCGAGGTGTTTGAGGCGGTAAAGCTGTTGGTCGGTGTGCAGCAGCATGTGACGCAAATAAGCGTCGCCGGGGGCGCGGGCGATGGCATGCAGCAGCTCGGTGCGGGCGATGTTCAGTTCGATGGCGGCACCGGCCAGGCGTGGATCGCGCGGTTTCCAGGGCGCGCCGGCATCGGCGGACACACGGGCCATGTGCGGTGCCGGTGCCGGCGACTGCTGCCAGGCCAGGGACCCGGCCAGCACGCTGATGGCAGCGATCGAGGCGGCCATCAACCATGGCAGCAGGCGCGGCTTGTGCGTGGCCGTTGCGGTGTTGTCCAGGCGTGCGGCGATGGCGGGCCACAAGTCGTTGCGTGGCGCGACGGGCTCGTTCAGCGTGCGGGTTTGTTGCAGCCATTCGAATTCGTTCATGTCGAAGCTCCCAGCAACACGCGCAGTTTTTCACGTGCGTGGTGCAGTTGTGCCTTGGATGTGCCCGATGCCATGTCCAGCTCGCGCGCAATGTCGGTGTGGCGCCAGCCTTCCACGTCGTGCAGCACGAACACGGCGCGCGCGCGCTCGGGCAGGGCGGCGATGGCGCGTTCCAGCTCTTCGCGCTCGGCCGGGCAAAACGGGGTGTCGGACGGGTCCGGCAGGGCATCGTCGCCCGGCAGCTGCACCGGATCGGCGGCGCGCGAGCGCAGGGCCATCAAGGCGGTATTCACGGCCAGCCGGTACAGCCAGGTGCTGAACGCGCTTTGCTGGCGAAAACTGTCCAGCTTTTGCCAGGCGCGGACAAAGGCTTCCTGCACCCAGTCCTCGGCCCGCGCATGGTCATAACCGGCCAGCCGCAGCAAGGTGCCATGGACGCGCGCCACATGGCGCCGGTACAGGGTCTCAAAAGCCGCCGTGTCGCCGCGCGTGGCAGCGCGGACAAGATCGCTATCGGCAATTTCCGCGGTGGGCGGAGCGGACATGCGCGCATCGGTGGCAAGGCAGGTGGCATCCATCTTGCCAGCTTGGATGCGGGGCGGCAGCAAAAGGTTTATTTCGGCCGTCGCGGCAGCAACCTGCCGCGGCGCGCCGGGTGGTGGCAAAAGGGCCGGCAAACCCGATGGATCTGCACTGGACGCGGTGCCCGTGCAGGATCGGTGCGTCCGCCGGCTCTCTCACAAGCGGAATCGGGCGAGTTACAACTGCGTCACCGTGTAGCCGTCGGCGCGCAGCAGGTCGCGCATGTTGTCGGGGCCGACCAGATGGCCGCTGCCGACGCTCACGAAGATCGGCTTGCCGGGCTTGGCCAGCATGGCTTCCAGCTTGTCGACCCAGGTGCGGTTGCGGTTGCTGACGGCTGCCTTGTAGAGCTCGGGCTTGCCCTTGAACTTCTTGCGAATCTGCTTGGTGAAGTAGGCGGTATCGCCCGTGCGCCAGGCCTGCTGGTCGCGTTTGGCTTTCTTCATGTCGAACGGTTCGGTCGCCGCCTTGGCCTGGACCATCAACCAGCTGACCTGCAGTTTGTCGGGAAACGTGGCCAGCATCCGCATGATGCCGACGGCCGACTGCAAGGGGATGATCGGCATCTTGCGTGCGATGGCCTTGCGGGCCAGATGCTGGTTCAGGAGATCTGATTGCTTGGCTCCCATCTTCTTGAGTGTCATCGCCATGGATTTGCCCTGCAGCATCGTGGCGACAAGCCAGGGGCGCACGGGGTTGGCCGGAGAAAATGGCATTCCCACCTTGAGAATAGCCTGCTTGACGAGCTTGAGTTGGGCGGGTGTCAGTTTGTCTGTCAGCTTTTGACCCGCCGGGAAGCGACCGTATTTGCGCACGATGGCCACGATTTTTGGCCGCAATTTGGCAACCTTGGCTTTGTCCACACCGGGATCGCTTTCGAACACGACGCTGCCGGACGCCGCAAACGCATTCTGCATGACTTGCGGCAAGGGATAGGTCGGCAGTGTGGTGCCGGTGAGATACAGCGTGCGGTGGGCGGAAGTGACTTTCCACAGCGTGGTTGTGGGGGCCTGCGGCGTAGCGGCCGGGCGCGTGGCGGCACAGCCGGCGAGCGTCACGGCGGCGGCCATGGCCAATATCGGGATCCATCGAAGATGCATTTTCATGCGGGTTCGTTTCCTTGTGGTGGTGATGAAAGGGCGTGCGTGCCGGGCATGTTTTATGTCGACGCGTCCTGCCCGTCAAACTGGCGCAGCAACTCACGCGTGTGGCGCAATGTGCGTCGTTGCCGGCGTCCGTACCAGATGGCCCACGCGAGCATGGCGACAAGCAGGATGGCCTGTGCGACGAGGATGCCGATCAAGGGGGCGTGTGCGTTTGGCGGGGCAGTGCGCCAGTGTTCGATGAACCATGGTGCCAACACGGCATAGACCAGCGCCATGCCGGCAAAGCTGGCCCAGATGAAGCCGATGCCTGCGTGTGCGCGGCGCCGTGTCAGTTCCAGCAACGCACGCACGTTGCCGGTTTGCGGTCGCCACGTGCCGCGGCGCAGCCAAATGTCGAGCGCGACAAAGACCCACACGATCAGGATGAGCGCAGCCGCCACGTGCCAGCCGAACATGGCGCGGTCGAGCCATGCGATCAGCGTGTTCACGGTGGCCCAGATGGCGATCAGGATGTCCAGCGCCTGGAAGATGATCATGCGGATACGCTTGCGGTTGACCCGTCGCGTGAGCGCGACGGCGTCCACGGCGGGCTGTTCTGCTTGCCAGTCGCGCTGCCATTGTTGCCAGGTGTGATCGGCGTTCATGGCGTGTCTCCGAGCAAGGACGTGAGCGCACGTCGTGCGCGGCTCAGGCGTGCATCGACGGTGTTGACATTGATGTCGAGCGCGGCGGCAATTTCGCCGTGCGACAAGCCTTCGAATGCCAGCGTGACGGCTTGGCGCTGGCCGAGTGGGATGTGCCGCAATGCCGCTTCCAGACGCTGGCGCCGTTCGGCCTGCGTGGCGGCGCGCTCCGCGGTGGCGGTGGGATCGGCATGCACTTCTTCGAGCATCGGCTCGTGGCGATGGCGGCGCTGCACCACGATGTGGCTGACGCAACGGTTGTGCGCCACGCGCGCGATGAAGCTGCGCAAGGTCGCTTCCCCGCGCCAGCGCGGCAGGGCTTGCCACAGGGCGAGGGCGATTTCCTGCAACAGGTCTTCGCGTGCGGATGGATCGGCTTCGTAGGTTGCGGCGATGCGTCCGAGCATGGCGGCGTGATCGGAAAGCACGGCGACGAATTCGCTACGCGTCATGCGCGTGGCCTGTGGGCGGCGAGTGCCGGCTGCATCGGGATCCGGTGCGGCGAGCGGCGGCTGGGCGACGGGCGCGTGCAGGGTCTTGTCCATGACAATGCGTACCCGTCACGATGCCGCGTCGGCCATCGCATTGGGCGTCGTTCGTCCGTGCTCGCCTGCCGTCAGCCGGTAAGCACTGATGCCGCCGATGACCGCGGCCAGCGTGTGGATCAGCATCAACCACCACAGGCTGCCGGTCAGGGCATAGGCGATGGTGAAGGCAAATGCCGACACGATGCTGCCCGCAAGCCGTTTGCGATTTCTGCAGCCATGGGCCACGCCGTAGGCGAGCGCCGCGATGCACACGGCTGCGACGATGCCGACGCGTGGCGTGAGCCACCACAGGAGAAAGCCGCGGTAGAGCAGTTCCCAGCCGCAACCGGCGAACAGCCCGAAGACCAGAAAGCTGCCGAGTTCGCGACGCGTGCGTGGCAACAGATCGCTTTCGCACACCCGTTGGCGTGCTTGTTCAAGGGAGGCGGTTGAACGCTTGCGCCGTTCGAGCAGGACGAACGTGGCCAGGGCAAGAACCGCGGCGCCGGCCACGCCGAACCCGATCAGGCCGCGCGTGGACACCGGCACGTCGAGCCCGAGCAATGCCGGCGTGCGTCCCGCGCGCCACCACGCCCAACCCAGCAACGCCAGCAGGCCGGTGATGATGGCGATCGACTTGCGGTGACGCGTGTCGCGTGATGCGGTTGCGCGCGTGCCGCGGCGGCTTTGGCAAACCGCCCGCAGCGGCATCACGCCAACGAGCAGGGCAAGCAGGATGTAATCGGTCATGGTGGTGCCTGTGCTGGAGACAACGGCACGTCCCGGCGCCGTTCCCGCTTGAATGCCGGAGAGCGCTGATGGATGGTGCCACGTTCCTTGTAGTCCTCATGCGCAGGAAAACCTGACAGCTGAGACGCAATTCGCCGGGCACGGGCTGCGCCGGCGTGCGCGAACCCTGTCACTGGCGGATGCAACGTGGTTTGCCGATGTCGCCTAAAGCAGGCTCGACATGATCGGATGGCGATGCCGATGGGTTTTCAAACGGCCTGCGGCACGCTTCCATGAGGCGGAAGCGTGCCGCGACGGGGTTGATGATCAGGCTGTGACGGGCGTGGCGTTCAGGGCGTCGGCCACGCGCTGGCATTCGGCCTTGAGGCGCGCGGGGCAATGGCTGCCGTAGCTGGCCAGATAGGTTTCGATGTCGATCAGTTCCTGTTTCCAGCCGTCACGATCGATGGCCAGCAGGGTGTCCATGGCGCCGTCGGCCATGGCCAGGCCCTGCGTGTTGATCTCGCCCGGCGCGGGCACGATGCCGATGGGCGTTTCGCGGCCGTTCGCCTTGCCGTCGATGCGCTTGAGCATCCATTCGAGCACGCGCAGGTTGTCGCCGAAACCCGGCCACAGGAAGTTGCCGTCGGCGTCGCGGCGGAACCAGTTGACGTGGAAAACGCGTGGCAGTTTGGCGCCGGGCTTGTCGAAGCTCAGCCAGTGGGCGAAGTAGTCGCCGTAGTTGTAGCCGCAGAACGGTTTCATGGCCATCGGGTCGCGCCGGATGGCGGCCACGTCCACGGCCGCGGCGGTGGCTTCGGATGCCATCGACGCGCCGACCAGCACGCCATGCGCCCAGTCGCGTGCCTCGAACACCAGCGGCACCAGCTCGGTGCGGCGGCCGCCGAACACGATGGCGCTGATCGGCACGCCTTGCGCGGCCTCGGCCTCGGGCGACCAGCTGGGGCACTGGCGCGAGGCCACGGTGAAGCGCGAGTTGGGATGCGCGGCCTTGTCGCCGCTGGCCGGGTCAAAATCGCGGCCTTGCCAATCTTTCACTGGCACGCGCTTGTCCAGGCCTTCCCACCACGGCTGCATGTC
Source organism: Rhodanobacteraceae bacterium (assembly GCA_036379395.1). Lineage (GTDB taxonomy): Bacteria > Pseudomonadota > Gammaproteobacteria > Xanthomonadales > Rhodanobacteraceae > Oleiagrimonas. The sequence continues at coordinate 28,394 of DASVGR010000117.1, forward strand.
GCCGGTCACCGCCACGTTGGTGAAAATGGTGTCGTGCTGCAGCATTTCGACCGCGTTGGGATTGGTCCTGGTGCTGGTGCCGGGCGCCACGCCGAAGTAGCCGGCCTCGGGGTTGATGGCCCACAGGCGGCCGTCGTCGCCCGGCGTCATCCAGCAGATGTCATCGCCCACCGTCCACACTTTCCAGCCGTCTTGCTGATACCCCTCGGGCGGAATCAGCATGGACAAGTTGGTCTTGCCGCAGGCTGACGGGAACGCGGCGGCGATGTATTTCACTTCGCCCTGCGGGTTTTCGATGCCGACGATGAGCATGTGTTCGGCCAGCCAGCCTTCGGCGCGCGCCTGGTTGCTGGCGATGCGCAGCGCGTGGCATTTCTTGCCCAGCAGCGCGTTGCCGCCGTAGCCCGAACCGTATGAGCGGATGCGCGATTCGTCGGGAAAATGCATGATCCAGCGCCGCTCCGGATCCAGCTCGCCGATGGAATGCTCGCCCCTGACGAACGTGCCTTCGCGCTCGATGCGCTCCAGCGCGGCCTTGCCCATGCGCGTCATGATGCGCATGTTGGCCACCACGTACGGGCTGTCGGTGATTTCCACGCCGCAGCGCGAAATGGGCGAGCCGATCGGCCCCATGCAGTACGGAATGACATACATGGTGCGGCCTTGCATGCAACCCTCGAACAGGGCATCCATTTTCTTGTGCGCTTCGACCGGGGCTTCCCAATGGTTGTTGGGACCGGCGGTTTCGGCGTCGTCGTGGCAGATGACGGTGGCCTTTTCCACGCGCGCCACGTCGGCCGGGTTGGAGCGGTGCAGGTAGCAGCGCGGATGGGTCTGCTGGTTCAGCTCGATCAGGTCGCCGCTGGCGAGCATCTGTTCGATCAGTGAGCGGTATTCCACGTCCGACCCGTTGCACCACACGATGCGGTCGGGGCGGGTGCGTTTGGCGACTTCATCAACCCATTGATTCAGTGCTTCAAGCTGGCTGCTCATGCGCTTCGAACCTCGGTGGCTTGTTGAAAAATGGAAGCCTGACGGTACGTTGCGACAACTGGTATTGCAACAGGCGGAAGTCGAAATAACCTCAAGTTATTGAGCGCAAAGGCAATACTGTCCGCCGCGAAGCATCGAAAGCCCGTCCTGGTTTTGGTCTACCGTGGGAACACGCCTGTGCGTGACGCCTGATGCCAACTCAAGGCCAGTCATTTCCGCCCGCAGGCAGGTTCCCACAAGAGTATTGAAAGCTCCCGTCTTGCCGGTGGGAGCACGCTTGCGCGCGATGGCGGGATGCGGATCCAGAGCCGGATCCTTTCGCCTGCATCGTCTTTGTGCTGTTCAGGAAGGGCTCTGCCGGAGAAGCGTCAGGGCACCAGTGTTTCGGTCACGTGGTCGACGTAGGCGTCGAACTCGTCGTGCGACAGGCGCGGCAGGCCCAGCGTCATGTTGATCAGCATGAAGCCGACGTAGGCGGCGTAGGTCAGGCGCGCGCGGTGCTGTGCCGTGGCCGCGGGCAGGCCGGCATCGCGGTAGGCGGTGGCCAGAAACTCCATGCGGCGTGTGGACACGCGCGCCATCAGGGCCAGCACGGACGGGTGGTCCAGCGCCTTGAGCAGCGCCGCGTAGATGCGGTGCGAGGGCAATTCGCGGGCGACAAAATCGAACAGCGCACGCAGGCGCACGCGCGGATCGGCGATGGGCTCGATCTTGGCCAGCACGTCGGCCTCGTCGTGTTCTTCCCAGCGCTGCAGGGCCGCTTCCAGCAGTGCGCCGCGGTTGCGGAAGTGCCAGTAGAAGCTGCCCTTGGTCACGCCCAGACGTTTGGACAGTGCCTCGATGGCCAAGGCGTTGACGCCTTCGTCCGCGATCATGTCGAGCGCGCCGCGCTCCCAATCTTCGGCCGTCAGGCGCGTGCGTTCGGATTTGGTCGGCGTGCTCATGCTTGGATGGTAGCGCGATGGCTGCACGGAAAGCAGCGGCGTTCATGCGGCCTGCCGCGCTGGCATGCGCGGTGGCCGGTTTTGCCGCGGGCGGGCGAGGACCATCAGGCCCTCCGCTGGCCCGGCAAGATGACGCCAAGTGCTGGTTGACAGTGGCGTTGTTGCAGAACCATACTCGACCGTATGGAAATGTCCAAACGATCGTTTGATAACGCGACCGGACGGCTGCAACGCCCGGATGGCGCGGCGTTGGCGTGGGAATGCGTTCGCCCTGATGGCCGCCCGGCAGTCTTGTTCGCGCACGGTTTCGGGCAGACGCGACAGGCCTGGCAAGGCAGCGCGCGGACATTGGCTGCGCACGGTTGCCGCTGTGTCAGTTTTGATACGCGCGGGCATGGTCAAAGCGGGCGCACGCCGGACGGCGCCTACGCCATGCAGCAGTTTGTCGATGATCTGGCCGCCATGGCCGCCGCGCAACCCGCGCCGCCGGTGCTGGTTGGCGCGTCGATGGGCGGTTTGCTGGGCCTGGTGCTGGCGGGCGAGGCGCAGCCGGCGCCGTTTCGCGCGCTGGTGCTGGTCGACATCACGCCGCGCTGGGAAAGCGCCGGCAACGAGCGCGTGCTGGCGTTCATGCGCGCGCATCCGGACGGTTTTGCCGATCTTGACCACGCCGCGCAGGCCGTGGCCGCCTACCTGCCGCAACGCCGCGAGCGCAAGACGGCCGCGCAACTGGAACCGTTGCTGCGGCGGGGCGACGATGGCCGCCTGCACTGGCATTGGGATCCGGCCATGCTGGACACGGTCGGCGCGGCGGCCGCCAGCTACCAGCCGCGCCTGCTGGCGGCCGCGCGTCGCATCGACGTGCCGGTGCTGCTGCTTTCCGGCGGCCGTTCCGACATGGTGTCGGCCGCCACCATCGACGAATTTCTGCAACTGGTGCCGCACGCGCGGCATGTGCGCCTGCCCGACGCCACGCACATGCTGGCCGGTGACGCCAACGACGCTTTCACGCGCGAAGTGGCGCGTTTTGTCGACGACCTGCCGCAACCGGCGGGCGTCCAACCGTAGTTTTCTGCACGTACACAGGTGACATCATGTTCATCCTTCCTTTCATTGCCGCGTTGATCGTCTCGGGCGTGTGCGCCTGGTTCCGCACCGGCCTGCGCGTGTGGTCGCTGGCAACGGCCGTGGCCATCGTGGTGGTCGGCCTGTTGTGCCAGGTGCCGGTCGCTTGGGTCATCACGCTGGTCGTGTTCGCGCTCATCGCGCTGCCGCTCAACCTTGATGGTGTGCGCCGGCATTACCTGAGCGCGCCGTTCCTGAAGACGTTTGCCAAGGTCACGCCCCAGTTGTCCGACACCGAACAGACGGCGCTGGATGCCGGCACGGTCGGCTTCGAGGGCGAGCTGTTTTCCGGCAAGCCGCACTGGAAGCGGTTGCTGGATGAGCCCAAACCGGAACTGTCGGCCGAGGAGCAGGCTTTTCTGGACGGCCCGGTTGAAGAGCTGTGCGCCATGATCGACGACTGGCAGATCACCCACGAGCTGGGCGATTTGCCGCCGGCGGTGTGGGATTTCATCAAGGCCAACAAGTTCTTCGGCATGATCATCCCGAAAAAATACGGCGGCCTGCAGTTTTCGGCGCTGGCGCATTCGGCGGTGCTGCAAAAACTGGCCAGCCGCTCGATGACCGCGGCCTCGACCGTGGCCGTGCCCAACTCGCTGGGGCCGGCCGAACTGCTGCTGCACTACGGTTCCGACGAGCAGAAGGATCACTTTCTGCCGCGCCTGGCCGACGGCCGCGAGATTCCGTGTTTTGCCCTGACCGGCCCGACCGCCGGCTCCGACGCCACCTCCATTCCCGACTACGGCATTGTCTGCAAGGGTGAGTGGCAGGGCGCCAACGTGCTCGGCGTGCGGCTCACGTTCGACAAGCGCTACATCACGCTGGCGCCAGTGGCGACCATCGTCGGCCTGGCCTTCCGCATGTACGACCCGGAGCATTTGCTGGGCGACAAGGAAGACATGGGCATCACGCTGGCGCTGCTGCCGCGTGAAACCGACGGACTGGACATCGGCCGCCGCCACCTGCCGCTCAACAATCCGTTCCAGAACGGCCCGGTGCGTGGCAAGGACGTGTTCGTGCCGCTGTCCACGCTGATCGGCGGTGCCGACATGGCCGGCCACGGCTGGCGCATGCTGGTCGAATGCCTGTCGGTGGGACGCGCCATTTCGTTGCCGTCCAACGCCGTGGGCGGCGCGAAGATGGCGGCGGCAGCGTCCGGTGCCTACACGCGTTTGCGCAAGCAGTTCGGCATCCCGGTGTGCCGCTTCGAGGGCGTGGAAGAAGCACTGGCGCGCATCGGCGGCCACACCTATGCGGCGGCGGCCTTGTCGCGTGCCACGGCGGCGGCGGTCGATCGCGGCGAAAAGCCGGCGGTGACCTCGGCCATCGGCAAGTACCACGCCACCGAATGGGGCCGCATGGTGGCGCGCGACGCCATGGACGTGCACGGCGGCAAGGCCGTGCAGCTGGGGCCGTCCAACTATCTGGGCCGCAGCTGGCAGGGCGTGCCGGTCGGCATCACGGTGGAAGGTGCCAACATCATGACGCGCAGCCTGATGATCTTCGGCCAGGGCGCGATCCGCTGCCATCCATGGGTGCTGAAGGAAATGCACGCCGCGCGCGATCCCGACCACGCCAAGGCGCTCGTCGATTTCGACCGGGCGTTGTTCGGTCACCTCGGCTTCGGCATCTCCAACGCCGTGCGCGCGTTCGTGCTGGGACTCACCTTCGCCAAGGTCGGCAAGGCGCCGGGCGATGCGTACACCCAGCGTTACTACCGCAAGTTGAACCGCTATTCCGCGGCGCTGGCGCTGACCGCCGACACCGCGATGGGCGTGCTCGGCGGGAGGCTGAAGTTCAAGGAGAAATTGTCCGCGCGTCTGGGCGACGTGCTGTCGTATCTCTACATCTGTTCGGCGATGCTGAAACGCTACGAGGACGAAGGCCGCCCCGAGGCCGAGCGGCCGTTGCTGGCGTGGGCGTTCCACGATTCGATCTGGCGGATGCAGATGGCGCTGGACGGCGTGATGCGCAACTTCCCGGTGCGGCCGGTCGCGTGGATCCTGCACGCGCTGGTGTTTCCGTTCGGCCGCCGCGAGGTGCCCCCGTCGGATCGCCTGGGCCGTCGCGTCGCCGCGATCCTCACCGCGCCCAACAGCGCACGCGACACGCTGGTACACGGCATTTACCTCACGCAGACCCCGAACAATCCGATCGGTCGCATGCACGCGCTGCTGCCGGACGTGGTCGCGGCCGAACCCGTCGAGCGCAAATTTTTGAAAGCGGTCAAAACCGGCCATTTCAAGTCCCACGATTACCTGGGACAACTCGACGAAGCCCGGGCCGCCGGCGCGATCAGCGAAAACGAACGCGCGATGCTGGAACACCTGCGCCGCGCCACCGCCGAATTCA